>JANYKR010000113.1 GCA_025358155.1 Betaproteobacteria bacterium | reverse complement strand
CCGTACCGCGCCAGCAGCTCATCACTTTGGCCTCAACGCCCCAGCACCTGCCGCACCGTGTTGACCAGGTCTTCTGCGGTCAGTCCAAAGTGCTTGAACAGCGCCGGCGCCGGTGCGCTCTCGCCGTAGCTGTCGATGCCGAGCACTGCGGCGCAACCGTATTTCCACCAGCCGTCGGTCACGCCGGCCTCCATGGCGATGCGCGGCAACCTGGCTGGCAGCACGCTGGACTTGTAGGCCACGCTCTGGCGGTCGAACACGCTGGTGCTGGGGATCGAGACCACCCGCACCGCAATCTTGAGCGTGGCCAGCGCGGCCTGGGCATGCAGGGCGAGTTGCACCTCGCTGCCAGTGGCAATGATGACGGCCTGCGCGGCTTTGCCAAGACCGACCTCGCTGGGTTCGGCCAGCACGTAACCGCCCTTGGCGATGGCGTCCAGTCCGCTGGCCTGGGGCGCGATGCTGGACGTGGCCTTGGGCGCGTAGGGCAGGTTCTGCCGGCTCAGCAGCAGCGCGCTGGGGCGGTGGCGGTTTTGTAGGGCGCAGGCCCAGGCCACGGTGGTCTCTGCGGTGTCAGCCGGGCGCCAGACGTCCAGGCCCGGGATCAGGCGCAGGCTCGCGGCATGCTCCACGCTTTGGTGGGTCGGACCGTCTTCGCCCAGGCCGATCGAGTCGTGGGTGAAGACATGGATCACCCGGATCTTCATCAGCGCGGCCATCCGGATCGCATTGCGGCTGTAGTCGCTGAAGGTGAGGAAGGTGCCGCCGTAGGGGATGAAGCCGCCGTGCAGCGCGGCGCCGTTCATGATCGCGGCCATGCCGAACTCGCGCACACCGTAGTTGATGTGACGGCCGCCGTTGGGCGTGCCCGCGGCATCGAAGCGCAGCGACGGGGTGTGCGAGGTGTTGGTCAGGTTGGAGCCGGTCAGGTCGGCCGAGCCGCCCAGCAACTCGGGCAGCGCGCCGGTGAAGGCCTCCAGCGCGATCTGGCTGGCCTTGCGGCTGGCCACGGTCTGGGTGGCCGCCTGGGCCGCAAGCACCGCGTCCACCGCGGTCTGGCCAAAGCTGGCCGGCAGGTCGCCACTCAGGCGGCGGGCCAGCTCGGCGGCCAGCGCCGGGTGCGCGGCCTTGTAGGCCACAAAGGCCCGGGCCCAGCCCGTCTCGGCGGCGTTGCCGCTGCGCTTGGCGTCCCAGGCGGCGTAGGCGGCCTCGGGGATCACGAAGGGCGGGTGGGTCCAGCCCAGGGACGCGCGGGTCAGCGCGATCTCGTCCGGGCCCAGCGCTTCGCCGTGGGCCTTTGCGGTGCCGGCCCGGTTGGGCGAGCCCATGCCGATGGTGGTCTTGCAGATGATCAGGGTCGGCTGGGTGGCCGAGGTCTTGGCCTGGCGCAGGGCGGCATCCACCGCGTCGACATCCTGACCGTTGAGCGGGCCGATCACGGCCCAACCGTAGGCCTCGAAGCGCTTGGCCACATCGTCGATGTACCAGGGCATGACCGGCCCATCGATCGAGATGCCGTTGTCGTCGTACAGCGCCACCAGCTTGTTCAGCTGCCAGGCGCCGGCCAGGGCACAGGCCTCGTGGCTGATGCCCTCCATCAGGCAGCCATCACCCATGAAGGTGAAGGTGTGGTGGTCTACCACCGAGTGGCCGGGGCGGTTGAACTCGGCAGCCAGCAATTTTTCAGCCAGCGCCATGCCCACCGCATTGGCCAGGCCCTGGCCCAGCGGGCCGGTGGTGGTTTCGACACCGGGCGTGACGCCGACCTCCGGGTGGCCGGGCGTCTTGCTGTGCAGCTGGCGGAAGTTGCGCAGCTCGCTCATCGGGAGGTCGTAGCCAGTCAGGTGCAGCAGCGCGTAGACCAGCATCGAGGCGTGCCCGTTGCTCAGCACAAAGCGGTCCCGGTCGGGCCAATGCGGGTTGGCCGGGTTGTGCTTCAAGTGCCGGCCCCACAGCGCGGTGGCCATCTCGGCCATGCCCATCGGTGCGCCCGGGTGGCCCGAATTGGCCTGCTGCACCGCATCCATCGCCAAAGCGCGGATCGCGGTGGCCATCAAGCCGCTGTCTTGGGGGGTGTTTTGCTGGGGGGTGGTGGCCATGCGCTGCGCCTGCGGGGCGTTGGAGTTGGGTTGTCGGGGCGCCGGTAGCGCGCACCACCGTCTGATTTTAGCGGTCGAAGCCGGCGCCGGCCACGCTGCCGGGCTGCACGCGCTGCTGGGTTGCAGGGTCGCCGCCGGGCCACAGTGCAGGCCGTCCCCGCCCCGTCCCCGTCCCCGTCCGTGTCCTGGTCTTGATCTTGCGCAAGACCGGCAGTCCGGCTCGGGCGCAGGCTAACGCCCTGTCCCACCCGCAGCCGAGACCCCCATGCGTCATCTAGCCCTCGATGTCATCCGCGACGAACACCAGGCCCTGGCCGCCATGCTGCGTTCGATGGGCTTGCTGGTGGCCCAGGCCGAGCGCGAGCGACACCCGCCCAACTTTGCCGTACTGCGGGCGATGTTGTTCTACGTCGATGAGTTCCCCGAACGCCTGCACCACCCCAAGGAGAGCGAGTTGTTGTTCCCCCGGGTGCGCGAGCGCTGCCCCGAGCTGAGCGCCACACTCGACCGGCTGGACGCCGACCACGACCGCGGCGAGGCCGCCATCCGCGTGCTGGAGCACACGATGCTGGCCTACGAGGTGCTGGGTGAGAGCCGGCGCCAAGCCTTTGTTGACGCGATGGAGCGCTATGTCAGCAGCTACCTCAGCCACATGTCGGTCGAGGAGAGCGAGGTGTTGCCCGCCGCCCGGGCTCACCTGACCGAGGCCGACTGGGCGGTGCTCGACGCCGCCTTTGCCACCAACCGCGACCCGTTGACCGGCCACCCTGCCGACGATGTGTTCAGGCCGCTGTTCAGCAGGATCGTGATGGCTGCGCCAGCGCCGGTCGGGCTGGGCTGAGTTCAGGCGGCGCGCGCTGCGCGTCGGGTGGGCGTCGGGTGGGCGTCGCGTGGGCATCGTGCCCGCGGCAACCCGGCCGCGCCTAAACTGTTCGGCCTGATGCCGTTGCCGCCCAACCTCAACGCCCTGATCCTGGCCGCCGGCCGGGGCCAGCGCATGCGCCCGCTCACCGACCGCGTGCCCAAGCCGCTGTTGCCGGTACACGGCAAGCCGATGATCGAATGGCATCTGCTGGCCCTGGCCGCCGCCGGGGTGCGGCAGGTGGTGATCAACACCGCCTGGCTGGAAGACCAGTTTCCGGCCGCGCTGGGCGACGGCAGCCGCTGGGGCTTGACGATCCGTTACTCGATGGAAGGCCGCGATCACGGCGGCGCGCTGGAGACCGCCGGTGGCATTGCCAAGGCCCTGCCGCTGCTCGGCGAGACCTTCTGGCTGGTCTCGGGCGACATCGTGGCGCGGGGTTTTGGCTTTGACGCCGCAGCGGCACAGCGTTTTACCGCCGGCAGTGACGAGGGTCACCTCTGGCTGGTACCCAACCCGGACTTTCATGCCGCCGGCGACTTTGCGCTGGCGGGCGACCGGGTCCGACGTCCGCCCGAGAACGCAGCCCGACCGCTGACCTACGCCAACCTCGCCTTGCTTAGGCGCTCGCTGTTGGCGCCGGTGTTGCCGGGCAGCGTGGCGGCGCTGGGCCCTTTGCTGTTTGGCAGCGCCGCCGCCGGCCGGCTGGGCGGCACGCTGTGGCAGGGCGACTGGCACAACCTGGGCACACCGGCGCAGCTCGCGGCCTTGCAGGCGACTGGCAGCGGGCCGGCCTGCCCGGCCGCACTGCC
The DNA here is from genome assembly GCA_025358155.1 of Betaproteobacteria bacterium. Classification (GTDB taxonomy): domain Bacteria; phylum Pseudomonadota; class Gammaproteobacteria; order Burkholderiales; family Burkholderiaceae_C; genus Pseudaquabacterium. The sequence continues at coordinate 6,326 of JANYKR010000113.1, read as the reverse complement.
TGCCCCGGAATCAGCGGCATGACCCGCAGCAAACCGCCAACGCCAGACGCCTCCTGGCCGCCACCGGCCAGCGCCCTGCTGACGGCCGGCACCGCTGCCGGCCAGACCCAGCGCAGGGCCGTGGCCGCTTCGGGCCAGGCCTTCAAACCTGATCCCAAGCCATCCGGTCGCGCGGTGCCGGCGTCGACATCTGGATCTGCATCGGAGGCTGGTACCGCCTGCCTGTACCCAGGCATGGACAAGCACCCGGGCGTGCGCCATGCCACACGCAGCGGCGCGCGGCTGGGTGACCCGGCAGACCGAGTCCGGCAAATCTGTAGCAAGCTGGAGGCCTGCACATGAACCCTGGCCCTGCGCGCCCCACCGCCCCGGGCTGGCGCATTGCCGTGATCGGCGCCGGCCCGGCCGGGCTGGCGCTGGCACTGCAGGCCGCCAGGTGGCTGCCCGGCGCCGACATCAGCCTGTTCGACGCCCGGCCTGCCGACAAGGACGTGTCGGCCGACCCCCGCACCCTGGCGCTGGCCCTGGGCAGCGTGCAGGGCTTGCGCCGGCTGGGCGCCTGGCCCGATGAGGCCGCCCAGCCGATCACCGAGGTCTTGGTGTCGCAGGCGCCGCCCACCCTGGACCTGCCCTGGTCCACCGGCGCGGTGCAGCTGCGCGCCAGCGATGAAGCCGTGCCCATGCTGGGCGCCGTGCTGAGTTACGGCGCCCTGGTGGCCTGCCTGCAGCGCGCCTGGCAGGCGGCAGAGGCCGGGGCACCGCAACGCCTGCACAGCCGCTTTGGCCAGCCGGTGCTGGCGGTGCGCAACCTGGGCACGGCGGGCGGCGCAGGGGGCGAGGCACTGGGCGGGGTGGAGGTCGATGCCGGCATCGCCGAGCGCTTTGACCTGGCGGTGGTGGCCGAGGGCGGCGTTTTTGCCGACCAGGCGCGCAAGGCCGTCACCCATGATTACCGCCAGACAGCCTGGGTCGGCACGGTCACGCTGGCGGGCGGCACCACCGGCCTGGCGGTCGAGCGCTTCACACGCGAAGGCCCGCTGGCGCTGTTGCCGCTGCGGCCCGGGGGCGACGGCAGCCAGCGTGCCGCGATGGTGTGGTGCGTGCATCAAGCGGCGGATGGCACGCCCGACACCGTTGCGGCACTGGACGACACCCAACGCATCACCGTACTCAACAGCTTGTTGCCGGCCCAGGCGGGCCGGGTGTTGACGGTCTCGCCGCTCAAGCACTTTGCGCTGGGGCTGAACGCCGAACGCAGCCTAGTCGATGGCGCCATCGTGCGCATCGGCAACGCCGCGCAAACCCTGCACCCGGTAGCCGGCCAGGGCCTGAATCTGGGCCTGCGCGACGCCACCGAATTGGTGCAGGCGCTGCGCCACGCCCAGCCCGCCCAGCTGGGCCGATTGCTGCGCCGGCTGGACTGGTCGCGTGGCCCGGACCGCTGGGGCATGATCGCCGCCACCGATTTTTTGGCCAGCAGCTTCACCTGGCGCTGGCCCGGCCTGCCGGCAGCACGGGGCCTGGGGCTGGCGGCGCTGCAAGCCTTGCCAGCGCTCAAATCCGCGTTGGCGCGGCAGATGATGTTTGGCCGGCGTTAGCCGAGACCCACTGCCAGCGTCAGCTTGGGCGGCCCGGGCAGGCCTGCCGCAGCCTCACGTCGACTTGCCGTCGCGCCGCCGGTAGATGGTGTTGCGGCTGATACCCAGCTGGCGCGCGGCGGCCGAGACATTGCCGTCGGCAGCAGCCAGGGCGCGGTCTATCGCCAAGCGCTCAAGCTCGTGCAGCCTGGCGGGCTGTCGGTCGGGCAGCGGGCAGCTGAGGTCGATGGCGTCGGCGGACCTGCCCGCCGGGTTGGGCAGCGGTACGCGTGCAGCGGCCGGCAATGCGCCCAGGGGGGCGCTGTCGAAGCGCGCCTGCACCTGCAGGCCGACATGGGTCAGCATCTCGACCAGGTCGGCACGCTGGCCCGCCGGGCGGGCAAAAAGAGACTGCAGGCGGCGATCAAACAACTCGGCGAAGGGCCGACCCATCAGTGCGGTTCGGGGCAGGCACAGCAATCGTGCAGCCACCCGGTTGGCACCGCAGACCAGGCCGTCGCCGGAGACCTCGAGCAATCCCTCCAGCGCCGTGCCCACCAGTTCGGCGCGGGGATGGAAGCGCACCAGCAGGCGGTCTGGCGAGGCGCCGAACAGGCTGTTTTCGATGGCGGCGGCAGCGTCGATCACCAAAGAGTACAAATCGAACGCGGGCACGGTGTCGTAGGCCGTGATGTCGAGCGCACCCAGACGTTCACCGCGCGGGCTGTCAATCGGCGATGCGACGCAGAAAAACGGCCGCACATTGGCAAAAAAGTGGGCATCTCGGCCCACCAGGTAAGGCACGCCCTCGCTCAGCGAAATCGCCGGCGCGGTGGTGCCGACGCAACGCTCAGCCACATTGATGCCCTTGCGGCTGACCGCCAGCAGCGCCGCCGGCGTAGCGGCCTCGTGGCACAGCCGGTCGATCACCACGCCCCGGGTGTTGAACAACAGCACGACGCAGCCCGTGCCGCGAAGCGCGCGCGCCAGCCGCTCGGTTTCGGGGCGCGCCGCCTGCACCAGTTCGGCGTGCTGATCGTCCAGCTCGGAGAGCATCGCCCGCGACACCAGCTCGAAGGTGACGCTCTCATGCTCGCGCATGCCGGCATCGCGGCAGCGCTGCCAGGACCGCAGCAGCGGCGATTCGTCCTCGCGCGGCTGGATCCAGGGCGTGACCCGGTAGTGGCTGCGCACCGAAAGCAGGCGGGCCTGGAGTTCAACGGAAGGGTTCATAGCTAGGGCGCGGCCCGGCGCAGGTGTTGCAAGCTGGAACAGCAGCACGACCGTGCGGGCCAAGATTGGCGCTGCACGTCACTGTAGACAGGCGAGCGTCGCTTGGCGAACTAGGGAAAGCCCGCTGTGCCGCGCCAGAGGCTTGCCACAGCGCCAATATCCTACGGCTGGGCTGGCAGCCCGGAACCAGCGGCCACAGGCCGCCCACCACAACAAGGAGACATGACATGCTGATGACCCGATGGCTGGCTGCAGGCGCAACGCTGTTGTCGCTGGCCGCCCCGACGACGCTGCAGGCCCAGACGATGGAGGCCCTGAAAGCCGACGCCAACACACCCGGCGACATCCTGACCTACGGCATGGGCTACAACAACCAGCGCTACAGCGCGCTCAAGCAGGTCAACACCCAGACCGTGGGCAAGCTGGCCCCGCTCTGGAGCTACAGCCTGAACAACCCGCAGGGCCAGGAGTCGCAGCCCATCGTGCACAACGGGGTGATGTACGTCACCACCCACAACACCACGGTCGCGCTCAACCCGCTCACCGGCAAGCAGATCTGGAAGCATGAGATCGAGATGCCGGCCGACGTCTTCAAGATGGCCTGCTGCGGCATCGTGAACCGCGGCGCGGCGATCTTCGACGGCAAGATCTACCGCGTCACGCTCGACGCCCATGTGCTGGCGCTCGATGCCAATACCGGCAAGCAGCTCTGGAAGGTCAAGGCCGCCAACTACCTCGATGGCCATGCCATGACCGCTGCACCGCTGATTGCCGGCGGTGTGGTGATGACCGGTATTGCCGGCGGCGAGTACGGCACCCGCGGCTTCATCGACGGCTGGGACCCGCAGACCGGCAAGCAACTGTGGCGCAAATACACCACCGCAGCTCCCGGCGATAAGGGTGGCGACACCTGGCCCGGTGACACCCACAGCAAGGGCGGCGCACCGACCTGGCTGACCGGCGCCTACGACCCCGAGCTGGACCTGGTGTACTGGGGTACCGGCAACGCCGGCCCCTGGAACCCGGAGGTGCGCAAGGGCGACAACCTCTACGTCTGCTCGGTGATCGCCTTCCGGCCCAAGACCGGCGAGTTTGTCTGGCACTATCAGTTCAGCCCCAACGACCCGTATGACTACGATGCCACCGAAGTCGGCATGCTGGTCGACATGAAGATCGACGGCCAGGACCGCAAGGTGCTGGCGCAGGCCAACCGCAACGGCTTTTTCTACGTGCTCGACCGCGCCAACGGCAAGCTGCTGGCGGCCAACCCCTACGTCAAGGTCAACTGGGCCGACAAGATCGACATGGCCAGCGGCCGGCCTGTCGAGTCCGAGGTGACCAAGCGCATCCGTGCCGGCGGTGACGAAACCGTCTGGCCGTCGGTGCTGGGCGGCAAGAACTGGACCCCGATGTCCTGGAACCCGGCCACCGGCCTAGCCTATGCCAACACGCTGGAGATGTCCTGGCCCTACCAGATCGCCAAGCCCGAGTACAAAAAGGGTGAGTGGTACCTGGGCATGAACATGCGCGGCGTCAATTTCCCGCCCAAGGGCACGCCGGGCGGCTACTTGAGCGCGATCGACCCGATGACCGGCAAGAGCAAGTGGCAGATGGCCTGGCCCGGTCAGCCCAGCATGGCGGGCACCTTGTCGACCGGCGGCGGCCTGGTGTTCACCGGTGCGGCCACCGGCGAGTTCATTGCGGTGGACGCGACCAACGGCAAGAAGCTGTGGGAGTTCCAGACCAGCTCGGGCATCATCGGCCTGCCGGTCACCTGGGAGCAGAACGGCCAGCAGTACGTCAGCATCGTGGTCGGCGCCGGCGGCGTCTGGGCGTTGCTGGGCGACGAGCGCATGGCCGAAACCCCGGCCGGCGGCTCGGTCTGGACCTTTGCCTTGAAGTGACCGTTCGCGCCCGATCCGCCTGCGGTGCGCCGCTCCAGGGCAGCGCTGCAGGTGGCGCGGCTGCGCCGCTTGCACGGCCGCGTCCGCTGGATCAGACCTGGCCTCGCCCGGAGCGGCTGGCGGCAGGGGCGGCCAGCCCGCGGTTCGCGTTGCGGGTTCTGCTGGCCCTGCTGGTCCTGCCGGCGGCGACGCTGGCGCAGACTGGCAGCGACCCGCCGGCTGGCTTGCGGTTCACGGCCGAGCAGATCGAGTCGGGCCGGGCGCAGTTTCACCGCACCTGCGCCCAGTGCCACGGCCGCAACATGGTCAACTCTGGCACCACGATTTATGACCTGCGCAAGTTTCCAGTGGACGACCCCGAGCGGTTCAAGCACAGCGTGACCGAGGGCAAGGGCAACATGCCCTCGTTCAAAGAGGCGCTGACACCTGAGCAGGTTTCGGTTTTGTGGGCTTACGTGGGCACCCGTGGTGGCAAAGAACTGCAGTAAGACCGGCGCGCGCCGAATTTTTTCAAACCACTGGGTCATGGGCAGTGCGGCCGTGCTGGCCGCGACACTGGCAACACCGATGCGGGCTGCGCCGCTGGTGGTGTGCATGGCCGAAGACAACCCGCCGCTGTCCTACCAGGTCAAGGGTCAGCCGCGCGGCCTGGATGTGCGCCTGGCCAGCGCGGCGGCGCAAGCGCTGGGCCGCGAGTTGGTGGTGCTGCCTTTTGAGACGGGCTACGAGAAAGAAAGCTCGCTGACCCACGAGGTCAACGCCCTGCTGTCATCGGGCCTGTGCGAGGCGGTCAGTGGGTTTCCGCTGTTGGCGAGCGACCTGGGGCCAGCCACGCGGGCCACCTCACGCACGCCCGACACCCCTGGCGCCAAACGCAAGCGCGAGCGGCCCTTCATCCCGCTGGGCACGCTGGTGGCCAGCCGGGCCTACCTCTCTGCCACGCTGGGCGTGGTGCAGCGCAGCGGCGCTGCGCCGCTGGACCGCCTGGGCGACCTGGGTGAGCGGCGCCTTGGCGTGGTCAGCGGCACGCTGGCCGGGTCGGTGGCGATGACCTGGCGCAACGGACAGTTGCGGCCCGGCCTGGTGTCGCTGACTCAGCGCGAGGACGGCCTGGCCGAGTTGGCGCAGGCCGCACCCGCATCGGGCAACCGCCGTTTTGACGCCCTGTTTGTACCGCTGGCGCTGTTTGATGGCTGGCAGTTGCAGCATCCCGGCAGTCCGCTGGTGGCAGCCAATTTCCGGCGCAATCTGGGCATCAACCTGGGCTTCGTCACGCTGGAAGCCGCGGCCGTCGTCCGCAGCGCGCTCGACCGCAGCATCCAACAAGCCCTGGCCGACGGCAGCCTGGCGCGCTGGGCTGCTGAAGAGGGCGTGAGCTGGACAGCGCCGGTGGCACCCGAGGTCTCGCGCGGCATCAGCATGGCGGATCTGGCGGCGGATTGAGGCTATCGCCGGGCCGCTTTCGGCTCGTTGCTGCTGTTCATCGCAGGTGTTTTGAGCGCACGCTTTGCTGGGTGTTGCCGTCGTTTGATATTCGGCGCCGGGTATTCGCCCCGGCGGGCGACCATTCTTTCTTTTGGCGAAAAGAAAGAAGGCAAAGAAAGCGCTTCAA
>JANYKR010000091.1 GCA_025358155.1 Betaproteobacteria bacterium | reverse complement strand
TCGGCCGGGGCGAGCGTGAGCCGGTAGCCGACAACGGCAGCGATGCCGGCCGAGCTCGCAACCGCCGGGTCGAGATTCTGCTGCGCGAGCCTGAAGCTCGCGGCTGAGCCCGCACGGGCGTCACCGGAAGCGAAGCCCGGCTGGCGAAGGACTGGTGGCGGTACAAGCCGCCAGGCCGGGCCTGCAATGACAATGCTGAGGCGGCGAACACTTCAGCGCATCGCCAGGTCCAGCACCACCCCCGCATGCACGGCCGCGCCCAGCCAGTGGTTCAAGCGAAACGCCTTGAAGCAGCCGTCGCGGCTGCGGCTGCGGATCAGCGTGAAGTGCCAGCCGGCCTGCAGCGCCGCTGCTGCAACGCCCGACAAGAAGACCCAGCCCAAACCCAGCGCATGGCCCAACCCGGCCCAGGACAGCAAGTAGGCCGCGTAAAACCCCATGACCGCCGCCACGTCAAAGCGGCCGAGCGTGAGCGCCGAGGTCTGGATGCCGATGTGGATGTCGTCATCCCGGTCCACCATCGCGTACTCGGTGTCGTAGGCCAGCACCCAGCACAGGTTGCCCAGCAGCAGCCACCAGGCGTGGGCCGGCACTGCGGCGCTGATGGCCGACAGTGCCCAGTCGCGCCCGCCCAGCACGGCCGCAAACGCCATCGGAATGCCAAAGCTGAACGCCAGCCCCAGCACCGCCTGCGGCATCGCCACATGGCGCTTGGCATAGGGGTAGAGCAAGGCAATCGCCAGGGCCGCGAACGACAAGAAAATGGTGGGCGGGTTGGTGCTGAGCACCAGCAAAAACGCGGCCACCGCCAGCACCGCGCCCAGCACCAGAGCCTCGCGAACCGGCAGCGCACCGCTGGTGACCGGGCGGTTGGCGGTGCGCTTGACGTGGCGGTCAAACTCGCGGTCGGCCACGTCGTTGACGCAGCATCCAGCGCTGCGCATCAGCACCGTGCCCAGCGTGAAGACGGTGAGCAGATGCCAGCCCGGAAAGCCGTCAGCCGCGATCCACAGCGCGCTCAGCGTCGGCCACAGCAGCAGCAGCCAGCCAGCCGGTCGGTCCCAACGGATCAGATGCAGGTAGAGCGCAAGGCGGGATGGCGCGGGGGCGGTGGCTGGCATCGCTTGAATTATCAGCGGCGGCTAAGCTGGCGACCATGACGAGCAGCGCCCTGAACCCCTACCTCGACCTGGACCCTGAAGTGGCCGACGCCCTGGCCGATGGCCGGCCGGTGGTGGCGCTGGAGTCGACCATCATCAGCCACGGCATGCCCTGGCCGCAGAACGTGGCGACCGCACTGGCGGTTCAAGCCGAGGTGCGGGCAGCAGGCGCGGTGCCGGCCACCATCGCCGTGATCGATGGCCGGCTCAAGGCAGGTTTGACGACCGACCAGATCGACCGCCTGGGCCGCGCCGGACCGCGAGTTGCCAAGGCCAGCCGGCGCGACCTGCCATTTTTGCTGGCCGGCTGCGTGGCGCCGGGCTCCGACCCGGGGTTGGGCGCCACCACGGTGGCGGCCACCATGATCGTGGCGGCGCTGGCCGGCATACGGCTGTTTGCCACCGGCGGCATCGGCGGTGTGCACCGGGGTGCGGCGACCAGTTTTGATGTCTCGGCCGACCTGCTGGAGTTGGCCCGCACCGAGGTGGCGGTGGTCTGCGCCGGGGTCAAGAGCATCCTCGACATCGGGCTGACGCTGGAGGTGCTGGAGACCCACGGCGTGCCGGTGATCGGCTACCAGACTGACCGCTTGCCGGCGTTTTTCAGCCGAGACAGCGGCTTCTGTGTGGACTATCGGCTCGACGATGCGGCCAGCATTGCCCGGGTGATGCGGGCCCGGTGGTCGCTGGGCGCGGGTGGCCTGGCGTCAACGTGGGCCGCCGGGCCGCAGGGTGGTTTGCTGATTGCCAACCCGATCCCGGTCGAGTTCTCGATGCCCTCGGCCCTGATGGAGGGCGCGATCACGGCCGCGCTGGCCGACGCCGAGGCTCAAGGTGTGCGCGGCAAGCGGATCACGCCGTTTTTGCTGGACCGGGTCAATGCCCTGACCGGCGGCCACAGCCTCGCGGCCAATATCGAGCTGGTGCTCAACAACGCCAGGCTGGCGGCGGCAGTGGCGGTGGCGTTTTCGGCGCAGGGCTGAAACCTCGACGGCCCGCGGTGCCGCCCACGCTCCTTGGGCTCGCCTTTCAGCCAAAGCTGAAATCAGTGAAGTCGGGCCGCCGGATGGCGCGCTGGTACCCGTCGGTAAAGCCCGGCCACCAGGCCACCACCTTGCCACCCTCGGTGCGGTACCCGCTGTTGCAGGGGGTCCAGACCGAGCCTTGCAGCCGGGCCAGCAGCCGCTTGTTGGCCGCACGGCAGACCTCGGGCCGGACATCGAGCCAACGCTGGCGGCCCGCCAGCACTTGCTGCATGCAACGGATGGCGTAGCGCACCTCGGGTTCGATGCAGAGCAGGGTGGAGGTGTGGCCGGTGGCGGTGTTGGGGCCCAGCATCAAGAACAGGTTGGGGAAGCCCGCCACCGTGATGCCGTGGTGCGCCTCGGGGCCGTCTTGCCAGGCCTCGCGCAACGTGCGCCCGCCGCGCCCGGTAACCTGCAGCGTGGACAGCAGCTGCACCGTATCGAACCCGGTGGCGCAGACCAGCGCGTCGATCGGCCGCTCGCGCCCGTCGGCAGTGACGATGCCCTGCGGCGTGATGCGGGTGATCGCCTCGGTCACCAGCTCGGTGTTGGCGCGCGCAAAGCTGGGCAAAAACCCGTTGGAGTAGATCAGCCGTTTGCAGCCCAGCGGGCAGGTGGGGGTCAGCCTGGCGCGCAAGCCCGGCTCGGCCACCTGATCACGCAGCGGGTCAGCCGCCCTCTTGACCATGCGTCGGCGTGGCGGCAAGAACGACGCTACCGACGCTGCGCCCCCGAGTTCGACACCAAAC
>JANYKR010000051.1 GCA_025358155.1 Betaproteobacteria bacterium | reverse complement strand
TCGGCTGCTGGCACTGGCGGCGCAAGCCGGCAGGCGCCCCCATCTCGGTGAGCAAAAAGCCCAGGTCGGGGAGCTGGCGGACCCGCTTGTGGGTGCGCACATCGGCCAGAGCGAAGGCGCCCTGCTCACAAGGCGGATCATCCTGGCCGGTCTGATTCGGCGGTTGCCGAATCGGGTCGTCAGGCCTTCTTGGCCCAGGCGCTGCACCAGCCCTTGGCGGCAACCTGCTTGCCTGCAAACAGCGGGCAGTTGCCCATGGCATCGCCAGCCTTGCCTTGGTACAGCGCGCAGTTGGCGCAGTCCTGGCCTGCGGCGTACTTGGTAAATTTCTTGGCGTCGGCCTTGGTGGCGTCGGCGACATAGCCGAGAGCAACCGCCTGCGGATCTTTTTCGTCGAGCTTGGCCTGGGCCTGGGCGCCGGCGCTCAGCGCAGCACCGCTGGCTGCAAGGGTCATCAAAAAGGTGCGTCGTGTGTTGGTCATGGAGGTTCCGCAATTTGGCAGGCCAAAAAAGAAAAGGCGCTCACGGCTGAGGGCCTGCGGTCTCAGCGTGCGCTTGATGCAACAGCTCAGTGTTCATTCCGCTCGGTGCCATCCGCGCGGAAGGGACATCCAGTCTCGGTCGATGGCTTCGAGGAACCACAGGCCCGAATTCGGTGCCCTGTCTACGGTCCAGCCTTGTCCAACGCACCAACTGCCGTCTTCGACGACATGCCAGATCAAAGTCACATCGATTCGATCATAGCCGAATGGTTTCAATTCAAACGCAGTCGCGATGTCTGGGCCAAAAACGCCAGGTAACATGATGCAAATCAAACTCAGGTGAAAACCCATGGCCACCCAGCAGCCACCCGTGCCGGCCTTGCAGGCTGCGTCGGCACCGCAGCCCCGCTTTCGAAGCGGTGCGGTCGCGCGCCTGGCGGGCATGCCGGTGTCGACCCTGCGCATCTGGGAGCAGCGCTACCGGGCGGTGGGGCCTACCGCCGCGCCCTCCGGGCACCGGCTTTACTCCGTGCTCGATGTCGGACGGGTGCTGCTGCTGCGGCAGTTGACCCAGCAAGGCCATGCCATCGGCACCGTGGCGGCGCTGGACACCGCGCAGTTGCAGCAATTGGCCCGCAGCCACGCGGCCAATCCACCAGCGGTCAGCGGCCGTGCTGCGCCTGGGTCGGGCGCCCACGTGGCCGACCTGTCCGGGCGGGCGGCTGAGCGGCCGGCGCCACTGCGCCTGGTGGCGGTGGGCCAGGCGCTGGCACTGCGGCTGCAGCGCATCGCGGTCGTCCGGGGCCTGTCTCAGCCCTGGCAGGTCAGGGCTGTTTTCGAGTCGCTTGCCGACGTCGCCCGGGCGGCGCCAGGCGAGGCTGCTGCGGCGCCCACGGCCGACTCTGCGGTCGATCTGCTGCTGTGGCAGGCGCCCGGTTTGCATGCCAGCGACTTGCCGGCTATGCAGGCAGCGCAACACAGCCTGCAGGCACGGCAGGTGGCCGTGGTGTACCGCTTTGCAGGCGCAGCCGCGATCAGCGCAGCGGTCGCAACAGGCGCCAGGGTGGTCTGCGAGCCCGCCGACGACGAGGTGCTGGGCGCCTGGCTGGCGTCGCTGCATGCCGCCCTGCTGCAGGACGCAGAAGCACCCGGCACACCGCCCCCGCCAGCCCCTGCCTCCGAGCCGGCCGAGGGCGAACTCACGCCACGTCGATTTGATGATGCCGCCTTGACGGCGATTGCGGGTCAGTCCTCGACGGTAGCCTGTGAGTGCCCGCGCCATGTGGCGGCGTTGCTGATGCAGCTCTCGGCCTTCGAGGCCTACAGTGCAGACTGCGCCCACCGCAGCCCGGACGACGCCGCGTTGCATGCCTACCTGCAGCGGGTAGCGGGTGAGTCGCGGCTCTTGTTTGAAGCTGCGCTGGACCGGGTGGCGCGCCATGAGGGCCTGCTGCTGGCGTGACGCCCGCGATCACCGCGGTCAAGGTGTCTGGCAAGATCCCGCCCGGGGTCGCTGGATGATGGCCCGGTTCTACCCTTGGAGTGACGATAAAGACCACCGCCGCCCGGCCCAAGGCCCTGATCGCGCTGCTTGCCGCAGCCGGCTTGGCTCTGCCCGGCGCGGCACGGGCAGACGCCGTGCTGGTGGCGGTGGCCGCCAACTTTGCCGGCCCACTGGCCAAGCTGGGCGAGGGCTTTGCCGCCGCCACCGGCCACACGCTGACCGTCATCGCCGGCGCCACCGGCAAGTTCTACAGCCAGATCGCCGCCGGCGCGCCGTTCGAGGTGTTGCTCGCCGCCGATGACGAGACCCCTCAAAAGCTGATCCAGCAGGGCCTGGCGGTGGCTGGCAGCAACTTCACCTACGCCGTCGGCGTGCTGGTGCTGTGGAGCGCCACGCCGGGGCTTGTCGATGACCAGGGCGCAGTGCTGGCCGCCGGTAAATTCAAGAAGCTCGCCATCGCCAACCCCAAGATCGCGCCCTACGGCCGGGCCGGCATGGAGGTACTCAAGGCCCAGGGCCTGACCGACGCGGTGGCGCCCAAGCTCGTGACCGCCGAGAGCATCGCCCAGGCTTACCAGTTTGTGGCCAGCGGCAACGCCGAGCTGGGATTTGTGGCGCTGTCGCAAATCATGGGCGTCGGGCCGCCCCAAGCCCATGAGCGCCCCCCTGGGGGGCCGGCGGCAGGGTTCGGCAAGTCCATCACCGGTTCGTTCTGGCGGGTGCCCGCCCATCTGCACAGCGAGATCCGCCAAGGCGCTGTGCTGCTCAAGCCAGGCGAAAAAAAGCCCGCCGCCGCTGCGCTGCTGGCCTACCTGAAAACCGCGCCGGCCAAGGCGCTGATCCAGGCCTACGGCTACGGCCTGTGATGGACTGCACTGCGCCATCCAAGATGCAGCGGGCCCGGCGGTGACCCCTGCCGACTGGACCGCCATCCGCCTGACGGCCAGCCTGGCTGCCGTCACCACGCTGCTGTTGCTGGTGGTCGGCACGCCGCTGGCCTGGTGGCTGGCGCGCAGCCGCTCGCCGCTCAAGCCGCTGTGGTCGGCGCTGGTGGCCATGCCTATCGTGCTGCCGCCTTCGGTGCTGGGCTTTTACCTGTTGCTGCTGATGGGCCCGCAAGGCCCGGTGGGGCAGTTCACCGAATGGCTGGGCCTGGGGCGCCTGCCCTTCACTTTTGGCGGGCTGGTGGTGGCCTCGGTGCTGTACTCGATGCCGTTTGTGGTGCAGCCGCTGCAGCAGGCCTTCGAGGCCATCCCCGAGCGCACGCTGGAGGCTGCAGCCACTCTGCGCGCGGGGCCGCTGGACCGGTTTTTCAGCGTCGCGCTGCCGCTGGCCCGGCCCGGGCTGATCACCGCCAGCGTGCTCGGCTTTGCCCACACGGTGGGCGAGTTTGGCGTGGTGCTGATGATCGGCGGCAACATCCCCGGCGCGACACGGGTGCTGTCGGTGGCCATTTACGACCATGTCGAGGCCGCCGAATACGCCGATGCCCACCGCCTGTCCGCCGCGATGGTGGTGTTTGCGCTGGCGGTGCTGGTAGCGCTGTATGCCGTCAACCGGCCCCGGCGCGACGCTGTGGCCGCCCCACCATGATCGAGGCCCGGCTGCGGTTGGCCCGCCGCAACTTCTCGCTCGACGTTGACCTGCGCTTGCCGGACCGCGGCGTCACCGCGCTTTTTGGCCCGTCGGGTTGCGGCAAGACCAGCGTGCTGCGGGCCATCGCCGGTTTGCAGGACGCGGGTCTGCAGGGCGCGGGGTTGTTGTCTGTCGGCCGACCCGCAGCCGAGCCGTCCCGCGCCGCTGGCCGGGTGGCGTTGGGTGCCGAGGTCTGGCAAGACGATGCACTGCGCCGCTTTGTGCCCACCCACCAGCGGCCGCTGGGCTACGTGATCCAGGAGGCGGCGCTGTTTCCGCACCTGGACGTGGCGGCGAACCTGGCCTTTGGACAGCGCCGCAGCGGCCCGGCGGCGCAGGCGTCCGGGGCATTTTCGCTGGAGGCGGTGGTGGACCTGCTCGGCATTGCGCCCCTGTTGCACCGCCGGCCGGCCACGCTGTCGGGCGGCGAACGCCAGCGCGTGGCAATTGCCCGTGCGCTGGCCACCGCGCCGCGCCTGCTGTTGATGGACGAGCCGCTGGCCGCACTCGATGCCCGGCGCAAGGCCGAGATCCTGCCCTACCTGGAGCGCCTGCATCTCGAACTCGCCCTGCCCATCGTCTATGTCACCCACGCGATGGACGAGGTGGCGCGCCTGGCCGATCACCTGGTGCTGATGGATGCGGGCCGGGTGCTGGCCGCCGGCCCGCTGGCCGAGTTGCTGGCCCGGCCCGACCTGGCGCTGGCCCGGCAGGACGACGCCAGCGTGGTGATCACTGCCCGCGTGGCCGAACACGACCGCGCCTACGGCCTGACGCGCGTGGTCTTTGCCGGCGCCGCGCTGTGGGTCGGCGAGACCGCTGCGGCGCCGGGCCAGTCGGTGCGCGCCCGGGTGCTGGCACGTGATGTCAGCGTGGCCCGCCAGCGGCCGCAGCAGACCAGCGTGATCAACGTGCTGCCGGTGCAACTGGAGTCGCTCACGCTCGAGCACCACACGGCGCTGTTGCAACTGCAGGTGGGTCAAACCGGCCAACCCGGGCCCGTCGATCCGCCGGGCCCGCCGGTGCGGTTGCTGGCCCGCATCACCCGCCGCAGCGCCGAGGCCCTGGCGCTGCAGCCGGGCGATGCGCTGTTTGCCCAGATCAAGGGCGTGGCCCTGATGTGAAGCCGGGGCCGGCAGCGCGGCCGCTGTGTCGCCAACCGGACGCCGGGCATCACGGGCAGGGCTTTCCCCAGCCCGGGCGCGGCCCGGCCCATGCGTCAATGTTGCGTTAAATCGACACTTCGCGACGCTGACCATGACTGACGGCACGCTGCACCCCCCTGCCACCGAAGCCCCGGGTTTTGACCCGGTGGCGCTGCGCCGCCGCTACGACCAGGAGCGCGACCGGCGCCTGCGCGCCGACGGCAACGCGCAGTACGTCGAGCTCAGCGGCGAGTTTGCGCACTACCTGGCCGACCCCTGGGCCGACCCCGGGTTCAGCCGCGAGGCCGTTGTCCGCGAGGTCGAGGTGCTGGTGGTGGGCGGTGGCTTTGGCGGCTTGCTGGCGGCGGCGCAACTGCGCCAGACGGGCATCACCGACCTGTGCATCATCGAGCGTGCCAGCGATTTTGGCGGCACCTGGTACTGGAACCGCTACCCCGGCGCGGCCTGCGACACCGAGAGCTACATCTACCTGCCGCTGCTGGAAGAAACCGGCTACATGCCGGTGGCCAAGTACGCCAAGGCGCCCGAGATCCTGGCGCACAGCCAGCGCATCGGCCGGCACTTTGACCTCTACCCGGCCGCGCTGTTCCAGACCGAGATCACCGGCATGCGCTGGCTCGAAGACGAAGCACGCTGGGCCGTGTCCACCGACCGGCAAGACCAGCTCAAAGCACGTTTTGTGGTACTGGCCGGTGGTCCGCTGAACCGGCCCAAGCTGCCGGGCATCCCCGGCGCGGCGAGCTACGCCGGCCACAGCTTTCACACCAGCCGCTGGGACTACGCCTACACCGGCGGTGACTCAAGCGGCGGCCTGGCCGGCCTGGCCGACAAGCGGGTTGGCATCATCGGCACCGGCGCCACCGCCGTGCAATGCGTGCCGCACCTGGGCGCGAGCGCGAAGGCGCTGTGGGTGTTCCAGCGCACGCCGTCCTCGGTCGATGTGCGCAACGACCGCCCCACCGACCCGGCGTGGGCCCGGTCCTTGCAACCCGGCTGGCAGCGCGAGCGCGTGGCCAATTTCACCGCCGTGGTGTCGGGCGGCAAGTTCGACGTGGACCTGGTCAACGACGGCTGGACCGACCTGATCACCAATATTCTGCTGGCCGCGCGCAAGCAGCCGGCAGGCTTGCCGGGTGCACCGCTGGCCAGCACCGAAGAGCTGGTTCAGCATGCCGACTTTCAGAAGATGGAGCGGGTGCGTGCCCGGGTCGACGCGGTGGTGAACGACCGGGCCACCGCCGAGGCGCTCAAGCCCTGGTACAACCAGTTCTGCAAGCGGCCCTGCTTTCATGACCAGTACCTGTCCACCTTCAACCGGTCCAATGTGCAGCTGATCGACACCCAGGGCCGGGGCGTGGAGCGCATCACCGAGCGGGGCGTGGTGGTGGCCGGCCAGGAGTTTGTGCTGGATTGCCTGATTTACAGCACCGGCTTCGAGGTGGGCACCGACTTCACGCGGCGCCTGGGCTTCGAGGTGCTGGGCTGCGGCGGCCAGACGCTGACCGACAAATGGCGGCACGGCGCCCAAACCTTTCACGGCATGCACACCCGGGGGTTCCCCAACCTGTTCGTGATGACAGGCCAGCAGTCGGGCCAGAGCCCCAACTTCCAGCACATGCTCGACGAACAGTCGCGCCACATCGCCCATATCCTCGTCGCAGCCAAAGCGCGCGGCGCCAGCAGGCTCGAAGCCAGTAGCCAGGCCGAGGCCGACTGGGTGGCCACCATCGTCAAGCTCGCCCGTGCGCGCCAGCCCTTTCTCAATCAGTGCACACCGGGTTACTACAACAACGAAGGCTCACCCGACCTGCGCACCGAGCGCAACTCGCAGTTCTGGCGCGGCCCCACGGCCTTCATCCGCCTGCTCGAGGCCTGGCGTCAGGACGGCACGCTGGCCGGGCTGGAACTGACGGGTTGAGGCCCACGCTCGCCCAGCCGCAGCAGGCCAGCCCGCGCCGCGCCAAGGGTTAAACTGCGCGGTTTTTCAGGCGGCAGGCATGTTGTCATCAGCAAGGCCTGCGGCAGCGCCGTCAGGTGTCAGCCGTGCACGGGTCAGCGGCGCACAGGTCAGCGGCGCAGGGGTCAGCGGCGCACGGGCAGGGCCAGCGGGGGGCAAGGCAACGCGGGACAACGGTGCCCCGGTCAACAGCGCCCCGGTGAACAGCGCCCCGGTAATCCGCGCCCCAGCCAACATCGCCAGGCTGGTTCGCCTGCTGGCCGGCATCGCGGCGGCGCCGGGCGCTCCGGCCAAGCAGCCGTTTGCCGAGCGGCTGGGCCAGTGGCTGGGCTGGGCCGACGCGATCTCGCTCTGCGCCTTGCTCGATGGCGGCGCGCTGACGCCACCGGGCGCTGCGCTCGGCGTGGGCGTCACGGCCGGCCCGGGCGCATCGCCGGCTGCCGCGCTGGCACGGCTGCAAGCCGAGACGGTGCAGGCCATCGCGGGTGATGCGGTGTTTGCGGCAGGCGCGCCGCCCACCGACTTTCAGGCCTACCGCCGCAGCCATGCCGCCCAGCAAAGAGCCATGGCGGTCCGGGTGGGGGGGTTGCGCGAGCAAGTCAGGGCGACGCTGATGCAGCACTCTGCGAGCCTGCGCCAGCTGGCAGCGCTCGACTTGTTGATGGACCGCGTGGTGGGCGCGCAGGAGCGCAGCATCCTGTCGACCTTGCCGGGCTGGCTCGAACAGCGCTTTGCGCAACTGCGCGAACGCCAAGCCGGCGCGGTTGCCCACGGCCCGGCCGGCGAGTTAGCCGACAACGCTGGCGATTGGCACGCCACTTTTGGTCAAGAGATGCGGGCGCTGCTGCTGGCCGAGCTTGAGCTGCGGTTGCAACCCGTGCTGGGCCTGATCGAAGCGCTGGAGCAACACCAATCCTCATGAACCGACTGCCCTTTTTTGCCGCCTTTGTTGCCGGCCTGGTGGCCATCGCCTGGGTTGGCGCCGGTTTTGCGGGCTCCAACCCGCTGGCCCTGTCGGTGCTGGTCCTGATCGCCGCCGCCTACCTTGCCGGGGGCCTGGAACTGCACCGCTACCGCGCCGCCAGTGCCGGCCTGGCGGCGGCGCTGGCGGATTTGCCGGCCTTGCCGCTGTCTCCGGCGCCGACCGATGCGCCTGCCGACGCCCAGACTGATCCGCTGCAGCCGCTGGATGGCTGGCTGCACCGTATCGACCCCGCCCTGCGCCATGCCGTGCGGCTGCGCATCGAGGGCGAGCGCAGCACCCTGCCCGGGCCCACGCTCACGCCCTACCTGGTCGGGCTGCTGGTGCTGCTGGGCATGATCGGCACCTTTCTCGGTATGGCGGTGACGCTCAACGGCACGGTCTCCGCGCTGGAGAGCACCACCGATCTGCAGGCCATGCGCGCCAGTCTGGCGGCACCGGTGCGCGGGCTGGGCCTGGCCTTTGGCACCTCGGTGGCGGGGGTCTGCGCCTCGGCGACGCTGGGCCTGGTGTCCGCGCTCTGCCGGCGCGAGCGCCTGCAGCTGTCACAGGCGCTGGACCAGCGCATCGCGAGCAGCTTGCGGCGCTTTTCGAGCAGCCACCAGCGCCAGCTGCGCTTCAAGGCCATGCAGTCCCAGGCGCAGTGGCTGCCGGTGGTGGTCGAGCACCTGCAAGCACTGATGGCGCGCATCGACAGCCAGAACCAGGCCGGGCAGGCGCAGCTGCTGGCCAGCCAGGCGCTGTTTCAGCAGCACACTGCGGATGGCTACGCCAGTCTGGCGGCATCGGTCGAACAGTCGCTGAAACAGACCCTGGCCGAGAGCGCCCAAGCCGCTGCGGCGGCGATAGCCCCCACCGTGACCGCAACGCTGGCCGGCATTGCTCAAGAGACGGGCCTGCTGCACCAGCGTGTGGCCGAGGCCCAGCAGGCCCGGCTCGATGGCCTGACCGAGCACTGGACAGGCACGTTGGCCGGCGCTGCCGCGCAGTGGCGCGAAGCGCTGGCCGTCAGCCAGACCAAGCTGGCCGAGCGCGATCAAGCCCGGCTGGCCGCCTGGTCGGGCTCGCTGGCCAGCCTGTCCGGCACGCTGCAGCGCGAATGGCAGCAGGCCG
>JANYKR010000292.1 GCA_025358155.1 Betaproteobacteria bacterium | reverse complement strand
CCTTGAACTGGACCTCGACGGGCCGCGCGAAATGCGCGAGGCAACGCCGCCCACGGCCGGCGACGCAGACCCGCAGCGGCGTCTCCGGGACCCCGGCTTCCGGGAGCGGGTGCTGCGAGCCTACGAGTACCGGTGCTGCGTCTGCGGGTTCGACCTCCGCATCGGGCTCACGCCCGCCGGTCTGGAGGCAGCGCACATCCAGTGGCACCACGTCGGCGGGCCGGACATCGAGCCCAACGGACTGTCGCTGTGTGCGCTGCACCACAAGCTGTTCGACCTGGGCGCGTTCACAGTCGAGCCTTCCGAACATCGCGTGGTGTTCAGCCAGCATGCGATCAGCGGAGGTCGGGGGATGACGGGCGAACTGCAGTTCCACGGGCGCACGATCCTCCCTCCGCAGCATGCCGACCTGCCGCCCGCACCCGAGTTCCTGGCCTGGAACGTGCAGAACGTGTTCAAGGCACCGGCGCGCCAGGCCCCTGCCGCTACACCCCGCGCAACACGCTGAACTCGCGGAACAGACGCACAGGCAATGGCGTTTCGAGCTGCCACACGATGCTCATCGGCCGGTGGCCTTCGGCGGACTCCAGCACCACAGGCCCACAGGCGCGGTAAGCATCGCCCTTGCGCGGTCGTACGAAGAGTTGGAACCGCCAGCCGTTAGTGGAGCTTTCGAGGTAGCGCCGCCCACTGGGCGTGTCCGGCCCCGCATTGTTTTGTGTCTGCCAATGGAAGCGCTCCGCGCTGATCGCGTAGTCGTGGTAGGCGATGCGGTCGTGATAGCCCTCGCTCTTGTCGAGCGTCACGAACAGCAACTCGGTCTGGCGTCTGTTCAGCGGCAGCACACCGGCCTGGAACGGCGCGCGCCGCGCGGCGGTCAGCCAGCCCACGGCCGTGAGCACCTCGCGCACACCGTAAGCGGCATGCAGGCACAGCGGCGTGTCTTCCAGTCCGGGGACGGGCATTGCACCGAGCGTCGTGCGTGCCTCCAGCAGGGCCGAGAGTTCGATCAGTTCGGCGGCAATGGCTGGATGGCGACGCAGGCGCTCGACGAAGGCTTTTGGGCCCGCCGCCTGCTCGTGCCGGCCGTCGATCTGGTAGGCCAGCATCTGTACGCCCAGCGTATCCCTTGCCTCGAGCGCTGGCAGGTGGATTTGCCCCGCGCCAACCGCAGCCATCACGTCGAACCGCCGCGGATCGTCGACGTGCAGCAGGTCGCCGAAGCGGCGGCTGAAGTAGTCCTCTTCGGGCCCCGGCTCCGCAACGATCAGGCCGGCATCGCGCTTCAGTGCCGTCCAGCCGCTACGCCCCTGGCCAGTGCCTGCGCGGTAGACGTCCTCGAGCTCCAGCGCTTGGTCATGCAGGAAGTCAGCCAACCGCACCGAGGCGCGGCCGCGCAGGGCTGCATAGGTCTGCAGCTCCGTCTTCAGGCGGCGCCAGTTCTGCGTCGTCAACGCACGCAGACCCTGCAGCACCTGCTCTCGCGTCTGGCGCTGAAGGTGGATGTGGCAGCCTGGCGGAAGGCTGCCGAAACCTTTCTCGACGCCGTCCACGAGCTCGCGGCGCGACAGGCCAGTCAGGCTCGACAGCAGTCGGTCGAAGCGGAACTCGGTGCGATGCTGACCGACGAAGTCGAGCACCAGGCAGCTCTCCTTGCCAGGTGCCAGGCGCAGACCGCGGCCGATCTGCTGCTGGAACAGCACCGGGCTCTGCGTGGGCCGCAACAGCAACAGTGTGTCGACCATCGGCAGGTCAATGCCTTCGTTGTAGAGATCGACTGTCACCAGCGCACACAGCTCGCCGCTGAGCAGGCGCTGTGGGGCCCGGCGGCGGTCCTCGGGGTTCGTCGTGCCCACTACGCAGGCGGCAGGCAGGCCGGCGCGATTGAGCCATTCAGTCATGAACTCGGCATGCGCGACTGACACGCAGAACACAAGGGCCCGCGACCGTGCTGCATCGGACGCCAGGCGACGCCATTCATTCACCACCAGCCGGGCGCGCACATCGTTACCCGTGACCAGGTTGTCGACCGCCTCGCGCTCGCCGGGCCTGTCCCACGGCACTGCCGAGAAGTCGGTGGCGTCGTCGCAAGCGTAGTACTCGAACGGCGCCAGCAACTGCAGGTCCAGCGCATGCCACAGGCGCAGCCCGGCCGTCGAGCTGCG
>JANYKR010000219.1 GCA_025358155.1 Betaproteobacteria bacterium | reverse complement strand
GGGCGAGTCGATACTCTCCGCGATGGTTGACGTCGTGTATATCGACATGGAAACTGTTTTTCCAGACTTTTCTTTGCTGACTTTCTTTTCTAGAAAAGAAAGTTAGTCGCCCGCCGGGGCGAATACCCGGCGCCGAATATCAAACAACGGCAACACCCAGCAAAGCGTGCGCTCAAAAAACCTGCGCTGAACAGCAGCAACGAGCCGAATTCTGACGGCCAGCGCGTCGGGCTCAAGCGTAAGTCACCCAGTCTTCATAGCCGTGCACATCCAGATGCGGCAGCACGTTGTAGCTCAAGAGCATGTGGCGTTTGGGGGTGAAGACGAACTCGGTGATGGCGCTGTTGCGGATGCGCATGTTCAGCTCGATCGTCACCTCGGGCGCAGTGCCCAGCACCTGGCCGACGGCGGTGGAGATCGGCCCGCCGCTGCTGACCATCAACACTTCGGCGTGGCTGCTGCTGCGCACCTGGTCCAGTGCGGCGCGGATGCCGGCTGCAAAGTCGGCGTAGCTGGGCATGCCCACCGGCTGGGTGCTGCCGGCCATCCAGCTTGCCAGGCCCTTGCGCAGCAAGCCAAAGTGGTGTTTGTACAGCGCTGGCGTGTTGGGCCTGGCAAGCGGCTCGGGATGCACGGCGGCGATCACGGCATGGCTGTCGTACTCGTTCAAGCCGGGCAGTCGCAAGGGGGCGGGCAAGCCAGCGGACAGGTCGCCGCCCATGCCGGCGGCAATGGCGTCCAGGCTCTGGATCTGGCGCTGCAGCGTGCCGGTGATCACCGCATCAAAGCGCCGGCCCTTGCTGGCAAAGTACTCACCCAGCCGCTCGCACTGGCGCACACCCAGCGGGCTGAGCTGGTCGTAGTTGTCGCTGCCGAACGAGGCCTGGCCGTGGCGCACGAGGTAGAGGGTTCCCATCTGCGGGATTGTGGTCAGCCGGCAAAGCCAGGCCTGTCGCAGCGGCGACCTGGGCCGCCTTGCCGACCCGCCTCAGGCGGCGTTGGTCAGCGAACAGGCCGCTCGCTCAGATCGTCCTCAGGCGGCCCGCTCCACATGCCCGTGCCGGGTGTACAGAAAGTCCAGCACTTCTTTGCGGCAGTGCACGTAGCGCGCGTCTTCGGCCAACTCGACCCGGTTGCGCGGCCGCGGGATGTCCACCCGCAGGATCTCGCCGATGGTCGCGGCCGGGCCGTTGGTCATCATCACGATGCGGTCGGACAGCAGCACTGCCTCATCCACATCGTGCGTCACCATCACCACCGTGCTGTGGGTGCGCGCCACGATCTTGAGCAACTCGTCTTGCAGATGGGCGCGGGTCAGCGCGTCGAGTGCGCCGAAGGGCTCGTCCATCAGCAGCACCTTGGGCTCCATCGCCAGCGCGCGGGCGATGCCGACGCGCTGCTTCATGCCGCCTGAGATCTCATGCGGGCGCTTGGCCAGGGCGTGGTCCATGCCGACCAGCGCCAATGCGGCCTCGGTGCGTTCGGCCTGCCGGGCCTTGGACTCGGAGGCACCAAACACCCGCTCCACCGCCAGGTGCACGTTCTCGAAGCAAGTCAGCCAGGGCAGCAGCGAATGGTTCTGGAACACCACACCGCGCTCAGGGCCGGGCGCGGCGATCTCGCGGTTGTCGCACAACAGCACGCCGGCCGTCGGCAGGGTCAGGCCGGCGATCAGGTTGAGTAGCGTGCTCTTGCCGCAGCCCGAGTGGCCGATCAGGGTGATGAACTCGCCCTTGGCCACGCTCAGGTTGATCTCGCGCAGAGCGTGGAATCGGCCCTTTCGGGTGGAGAACACCATCTCGGCGTTCTGGACATCGATGAACTTGTTCATGGCGCTGGCTCCTGCTGGGCTGAGGCGGGTCTAGTGATCAAACGAGAAGCGCCGGGCCACCGCCATCAGCGCTTGCTCCAGCAGCAGGCCGACGATGCCGATGACGAAGATCGCGATGATGATGTGCTTGACGTTGAGGTTGTTCCACTCGTCCCAGACCCAGAAGCCGATGCCCACGCCGCCGGTCAGCATCTCGGCCGCCACGATCACCAGCCAGGCGGTGCCGACCGACAAGCGCACGCCGGTCAGCATGTAGGGCAGCACGGCCGGAAACAGGATGCGGGTGATGATCTTCCACTCGCTCAAGGCCAGCACCCGGGCCACATTCAGGTAGTCGGCCGGCACACGCTGCACGCCGACGGCGGTGTTGACCACCATCGGCCAGATCGAGCAGATGAAAATAGTCCAGATCGCGGCCGGGTTGGCGCTCTTGAACACCAGCAGGCCGATCGGCAGCCACGCCAGCGGCGAGACCGGCTTGAGCAGGCTGATCAACGGCGAGAACATGCGGTTGAAGAACTCGAAGCGGCCGATGATGAAGCCGAGCGGAATGCCGACCAGCGCTGCCAGGCCAAAGCCCACCGCCACCCGCTGCAGCGAGAACAAGATGTTCCAGCCTATGCCCTGGTCGTTGGGGCCCTTGCGGTAGAACGGGTCGGCAAACAGCTTGATCGCGGCATCCAGCGTTTCGGCAGGCGTCGGAAACGCGCCGCCTTTGAGAGTCAGCAGCGCCCAGATGCCGACCACCAACGCCATGCCGATTACCGGCGGCAAGACCTTGAGCCAGACCTCGCGCCAGTCAATCGGCTGACGCAGCGGCCGGGCCGGCTTGGCCGGGGCAACGACCGCCACCGTATCAGCAGCCGACTTGGCTGACGCTGCGGCGCGGCCGGCAGCAGCGGCTTCGGCGCTGGCCTCCAGCGGGGAATGAAAAACGGCACTGACCATGTGGGGCTCCTGGGGATGCTGATGCGCAGTGGGCGCCGACGCGGCTGGATCGGCTGCGTCGGCTGCGGTGGTGGGTCGCCGTCAGGCCTTGAGCTTGAAGCTGTCGGCGTACCTGGCCGGGTCTTTGCCGTCCCAGATCACGCCGTCCATCAGCTTGCTGCTGCGCATCACGTCCTTGGGCAGGTTGACCTTGATCGCCGAGGCGGCCTGCTTGTACAGGTCGATCTGGTTGATCTGCCGGGCCACCGCCAGGTAGTCGGGATGGTCTTTGAGCAGGCCCCAGCGCTTGTGCTGGGTCAAAAACCACATGCCGTCCGACAGGTACGGAAAGTTGGCCGCACCGTCGTTGAAGAACTTCATGTGGTTGGCGTCGTCCCAAGTCTTGCCCAGGCCGTTCTGGTAGCGACCCAGGATGCGCTGGTTGATCGCCTCAACGCTGGTGTTGACGAAGCTCTTGTCGGCGATGGTCTCGGCCATCTTCAACTTGTTCTGCAGGCTGGCGTCGATCCACCGGCCGGCCTCCAGGATCGCCATCATCACCGCGCGCGCCGTGTTGGGGTACTTCTTGACGAACTCGCCGGTGGTGCCGAGCACCTTCTCGGGGTGGTCCTTCCAGATGTCCTGGGTGGTGATCGCGGTGATGCCGATGCCGTCCATGATGGCGCGGTGGTTCCAGGGCTCGCCGACGCAAAAGCCGTCCATGTTGCCCACCCGCATGTTGGCCACCATCTGCGGCGGCGGCACGGTGATGACCTTGGCGTCCTTGATCGGGTTGATGCCGTTGGCCGCCATCCAGTAGTTCAGCCACATCGCGTGGGTGCCGGTCGGGAAGGTCTGGGCAAAGGTGTGCGTTTCTGCTTCTGGACGCTTGTCGGCGGCCATCAGCTTGGCCAGGCCGGCGCCGTCCACCGCGCCCTTGTCGGCCAGCTTCTTGGACAGCGTGATCGCCTGGCCGTTGTTGTTGAGCGTCATCAACACCGCCATGTCCTTCTTGGCGCCGCCCACGCCCAGGTGCACGCCGTAGACCAGGCCATACAGCACATGCGCCATGTCCAGCTCGCCATTGACCAGCTTGTCGCGCACGCCTGCCCAGCTCGCCTCTTTGGTCGGGATGATCTTGACGCCGTACTTCTTGTCGAAGCCCAGCACCGAGGCCATCACCACGCTGGCGCAGTCGGTCAACGGGATGAAGCCGATGCGCACCTCTTCCTTTTCAGGCTTGTCCGAGCCGGCGGCGTAGACCGCGGCCTGCAGGCCGGGGATCAGGCCGGACGTGGCGACCAGGCCAGTGGCGGCGGCCGCCTGGATCAGACTCCGGCGGCCGAGGTCGATGCGGCGCGCGGTGGACTCGGTGCGGTCAAGCGGGAGGGAGGTGGGCTGTTGGGACACGGCAGAGGCTTTCGCGCAAGTCAAAAAACATGAGGCGTCCGCACCGAGTAGCTCTGCGTTGAGCCGGAGGTGGGGACGCCGTCGTCCGGTGCCCGGTGGGTGCCCAAGGCCTGGCGCCCACCGGGTTGAATGTGGCAGGTCGACGTTGACCTGTGCCCAACACTCAGCAAAGCCCGTGCCAGGGTTTGTTCGGATGACGCTGGCCCGGTTGGGCCGGCGTTCACACGGTTTTGAATGCTGCAACGCACCAAAAGTCGCCAGCCTGAGCGCCGTCCCGGGTGCAGAACAGTGCATACGCACCGACATGTGACGCGGCCGGTGATCGTGCTTTTTTGGGGTTGACGCCGGGCAAGCATTGGGTTGGGTCAGGGTTTGTGCTCGCCCGGCGGCCCCTACACTGCCGGCCGATGAATGTGCTGGGTTTTGAATCTTCCTGCGACGAAACCGGCGTGGCGCTGGTCAGCACCCGGCAGGTCGGCGTGCCGCTGCTGCGCGCCCATGCGCTCTACAGCCAGGTGCAGATGCATGCGGCCTACGGTGGGGTGGTGCCCGAGCTGGCCTCACGCGACCACATCCGCCGGGCTCTGCCCTTGACCCGCGAGGTGCTGGCCGCCGCCGGCGCCACTCTGGCCGATGTCGATGTGGTGGCTTTCACCCGCGGTCCTGGCCTGGCCGGCGCATTGCTGGTGGGTGCTGGCGTAGCCTGTGCGCTGGCGGCGGCCTTGGGCAAGCCCGTGCTGGGCGTACACCACCTGGAAGGCCACCTGCTGTCGCCGTTCTTGTCGGCTGACCCGCCCGAGTTCCCGTTTGTCGCGCTGCTGGTCTCGGGCGGTCACACCCAGTTGATGCGGGTGGACGCGGTAGGCCGCTACACGCTGCTGGGTGAGTCGATAGACGACGCTGCAGGCGAGGCGTTTGACAAATCGGCCAAGCTGATCGGCCTGGGCTACCCGGGCGGACCTGCGCTGGCGGCGCTGGCCACGCAGGGCAGGGCGGGCGCCTACCCGCTGCCCAGGCCGCTGCTGCACAGTGGCAACCTCGACTTCTCGTTTGCCGGCCTCAAGACCGCCGTACTGACCCAGCACCGCAAGTTGGGTACCGCGGCCACGCCGCAGCAACTGGCCGATCTGGCCGCCAGTGCGCAGGCGGCGATCGTCGAGGTGCTGGTCAAGAAATCGCTGGCCGCGCTCAAGCAGACCGGGCTGGACCGGCTGGTGGTCTCGGGCGGCGTGGGGGCCAATGTCGAGCTGCGCCGGCAACTCGACGACGCTGCGCGCCGGCGCGGCCTGCGGGTGCACTACCCTGAACTGGACTTTTGCACCGACAACGGCGCGATGATCGCGCTGGCTGCGGCCATGCGCCTGCAAAGCGGCGCCGCCCAGGCGTCGCTGGACTACGGCTTTGAGGTGCGGCCGCGCTGGCCGCTGGACCAGATCGACACGCCGATACCGGCCCGCCGTCCGGCCTGAACCCACCAGACCGGTTCCGGCGAGGCTTTTAAAATAAGGGTTCACCCGTACCCGCCGCGAACGGTCTTGCAGCACCTTGCTTGCTTCGGCTGCCAGCCCCGCTTGAATGTCCGACAAGTCCTTGTCATGCCCGCTTGACCGCCGCATCCTGTTGCAGCTTGCTACCGCCAGCGCAACTGTGGCGGGCCTGGGCAGCCGGCTGTCGGCCCAGGCCCAGGCCCAGGCCCAGGTCGGGCAGGTTGCCCAGCCCCACCCTGTCACCCAACCCGTCAGTCACCCTCTGAGTGCCGGATGATCCGGCCCGACTGAATACACACCCCCATTTTCGCTGGCCATTGCCAAGCGCCTGATCGCCGCAGTCGACCTGGGACCCGCACGAGGCGCGACCTTTTGTCGGCGAGGGCAGGGGCTGGATGCGCTGGTGCTGTGCTTCACCGGACACAGCGCGGCAGGTGATCGGCCCAGCAGCGCGGTGTCTTGCAGCTACAATCAGCAAGTTTTACGCAACTGGCTTCATGTTTTTTGGGTTGTGTGAATCAGCTTGTTGGTTTCGAGCTGTTTGATCCAAGCACGGCGTGGGTTGGTTTCACCCGCGACCGCAAGTCATAAACCGGAAACCGTCACTCAGTCCTCCACAAACGCAGGGGGGCATCGGGCATGGCGGCTTCCAATTTTCAAAGGAAACACCATGTCCGTAGACAAAGCCCACCGGGCCGAAACCGTCGCCAGCAATGCCCGGGGCACCGGCGACACCGGCTCCCCTGAAGTCCAGGTGGCGCTGCTGACCGCGCGCATCAACGACCTGACCCCCCACTTCAAGACCCACTTGAAGGACCACCACGGCCGCCGTGGCCTGCTGCGCATGGTCAGCCGTCGCCGCAAGCTGCTCGACTACCTCAAAGGCAAGGCGCCCGAGCGCTACACCGCGATCATCGCCAAACTCGGTCTGCGCAAGTAACCACGCAGTGAGCACAGGAGCCTGTCTGGTCAACCCCAGCACAGGCTCTTTGTTTTTTGGACGTTTTCACACGGGAGCCGCCCGGTCCGCATTGGCAGTGCTGTGTCATTCCAACGGTGTCCTGAAAGCTTGGGCCTCACTGGAATGGCATCCCGCCCGCGACGCCATACCGCTCCTTGTCCGCCCTGTCGTTTCTGATGCGCCGCCACGAGTGCGCCGCGTCTGACATCCATCCCATCGGAGACAACTCATGAGCTTGTTCAACAAAGTCACCAAGACCTTCACCTGGGGTCAGCACCAGGTCACGATGGAAACCGGCGAGATCGCCCGCCAGTCATCTGGCGCCGTGGTCGTCGACATCGAAGGCACCGTGGTGCTGGCCACCGTGGTGGCTCGCACTGAAGCCAAGGCCGGGCAAGACTTCTTCCCGCTGACCGTCGACTACCTTGAAAAGACCTATGCCGCCGGCCGCATCCCGGGCAGCTTCTTCAAGCGCGAAGGCCGTCCGAGCGAGCACGAGACCCTGACCAGCCGCCTGATCGACCGCCCGATCCGCCCGCTGTTCCCTGAAGGCTTCTTCAACGAAGTCCAGGTGGTGGTCCATGTGCTAAGCCTGAACCCCGAGGTGCAGGCCGACATCGCCGCGCTGATCGCGTCGAGCGCTGCACTGTCGATTTCTGGCATTCCGTTCAACGGCCCGATCGGCGCTGCCCGCGTCGGCTACGTCAACGGCGAATACGTGCTCAATCCTGGCAAGGCCGTTCTCGCCAACAGCAAGATGGACCTGATCGTCGCTGGCACCGAGGCTGCCGTGCTGATGGTGGAAAGTGAAGCCGACCAGCTGTCCGAAGAAGTGATGCTGGGCGGCGTGGTGTTTGGCCACCAGATGGGCAATATCGCGATCAACGCGATCCACGAGCTGGTGCGGGATGCCGGCAAGGCCGTCTGGGACTGGCAAGCGCCGGCCAAGGACGAGCCCTTCATCGCCAAGGTCGGTGCGCTGGCCGAAGAGCCGCTGCGCGCGGCCTACCAGATCCGCAGCAAGCAGGCCCGCACCCAGGCCTGCCGCACCGTCACCAGCAACGTGATGGCGGCCCTGAAGGCAGAAGGCCTGGTGTTCGACAAGGTGGCCGTTGAAGGCCTGCTGTTCGACATTGAAGCCAAGATCGTGCGCAGCCAGATCCTGGGCGGCGAGCCGCGCATCGACGGCCGCGACACCCGCACCGTGCGGCCTATCGAGATCCGCACCGGCGTGCTGGCGCGTACCCACGGCTCGGCCTTGTTCACCCGGGGTGAAACCCAGGCGCTGGTCATCGCCACGCTCGGCACCGACCGTGATGCGCAGCGCATCGACGCGCTGGCCGGCGACTATGAAGACCGCTTCATGATGCACTACAACATGCCTCCGTTTGCCACCGGCGAAACCGGGCGGGTGGGCAGCCCGAAACGGCGCGAGATCGGCCACGGCCGGCTGGCCAAGCGGGCGCTGATCGCCGCACTGCCGAGCAAGGAAGACTTTCCGTACACCATCCGCGTGGTCAGCGAGATCACCGAGTCCAACGGCTCGTCGTCGATGGCCTCGGTCTGCGGCGGCTGCCTGGCGCTGATGGATGCCGGCGTGCCGATGAAGGCGCATGTGGCCGGCATTGCGATGGGCTTGATCAAGGACGGGAATCGTTTCGCCGTGTTGACCGACATCCTGGGCGACGAAGATCACCTCGGCGACATGGACTTCAAGGTGGCCGGCACCACCGGTGGCATCACCGCGCTGCAGATGGACATCAAGATCCAGGGCATCACCAAGGAGATCATGCAAGTGGCGCTGGCGCAAGCCAAGGAAGCCCGCTTGCACATCCTGGGCTGCATGCAGTCGTCGGTGGGTGAAGCCAAGGCCGAGGTGTCTGAATTTGCTCCGCGCCTGTACACCATGAAGATCAACCCCGAAAAAATCCGGGATGTGATCGGCAAGGGCGGCTCGATGATCCGTGCGCTGACCGAGGAGACCGGCTGCACCATCGACATCGGCGAAGACGGCACCATCACCATCGCGTCGACTGATGGCGACAAGGCCGAGCATGCCAAGCGCCGCATCACCGAGATCACCGCCGAGGCCGAGATCGGCAAGGTCTACGAAGGCGCGATCACCAAGATCCTGGACTTTGGCGCGCTGGTCAACATCCTGCCCGGCAAGGACGGCCTGCTGCACATCAGCCAGATCGCCCACCAGCGGGTCGAAAACGTCACCGACTTTCTGAAAGAAGGCCAGATCGTCAAGGTCAAGGTCATGGAAACCGACGAGAAGGGCCGCATCAAGCTGTCGATGAAGGCATTGCTGGAGCGTCCGGAAGGCATGGAAGAAGAGCGGTTTGAGCGCGCGCCGCGCCGTGAGTACGGCGACCGGCCGGACCGTGGGCCGCGCAGCGGTGACCGGGGTGACCGTCCGCCGCGGCGCGAGCGAAGCGACCGTCCGGAGCGCAGCGATGCACCGGCGGCTGATGCACCGGCAGCAGCAGCGCCCGTAGCGCCTGTAGCGCCTGCCAGCGACACCCCTACCAGCCAAGGCTGATCTGCGCTGCGCGCACCCGACCCGGAGCAATTGATGCGAGCCATTGCGATGACGGCCTTTGGCGGCCCTGAGGTGCTGGTCGAGACCACCCGTCCCGATCCGGTGCCTGCGGCCGGCGAGTTGCTGGTGCGCGTCACGGCGTCCGGCATCAACCGGCCTGACGTGTTGCAGCGCAAAGGGGCTTACGCGCCCCCACCGGGTGCGTCCGACCTGCCCGGGCTGGAGATCGCGGGCAGCATCGTCGGCGGTGACGCCACTGAGTTGGCCGCCGCGGGCTTCAAGCTCGGCGACCGGATTTGTGCGCTGGTGGCCGGTGGCGGGTATGCCGAGCTGTGCCCGGCGCCCATCGTCCAGTGCCTGCCTGTACCGGCAGGCCTGAGCGACGTCGAGGCCGCCAGCCTGCCCGAGACCTTTTTCACCGTCTGGTCCAACGTGTTCGACCGCGGCCGCCTGCAGGCGGGCGAAACCCTGCTGGTGCAGGGCGGGTCCAGCGGCATTGGCGTCACGGCGATCCAGTTGGCCAAGGCTGTGTTTGGCAAAGACGCTGTCGTGGTCATCGTCACCGCCGGCAGCGATGACAAGGTCGCAGCCTGTGTGGCGCTGGGTGCGGATGTCGGCATCAACTACAAGACGCAGGACTTTGTTGCCGAGGTCAAGGCCGCTACCGGCGGCAAGGGCGCCGACGTGGTGCTCGACATGGTGGCGGGCGACTACGTGGCGCGTGAGGTGCAGTGCCTGGCTGACGACGGCCGCATCGTGATCATTGCAGTGCAGGGCGGCATCAACAGCGGCTTCAATGCCGGTGAGTTGCTGCGCCGTCGCTTGCTGATCACCGGCTCGACCCTGAGGCCGCGGCCGGTCGCCTTCAAGGCGGCGATTGCGGCCAAGCTGAGGGCGACGGTCTGGCCGTTGATCGAAGCCGGTCACATCAAGCCCGTGATCCACCGTGTGTTCCCGGCGGCGCAGGCCGCCCAGGCGCACGCCCTGATGGAATCGAGCGAGCACGTTGGCAAGATCGTGCTCGACTGGACTGGAGCTTAAAACACCATGCGACGCAAACTTGTGGCCGGCAATTGGAAGATGCACGGCAGCCACAGTGCCAATGCCGAGTTGCTGGCCGGCATCAGCAGCGCCCGGCCGTTTGGCTGCGATGTGGCGGTGTGCGTGCCGTTTCCCTACCTGTCCGAGACTGCAGTGGCCTTGGCCGGCGGTCCGGTCCTGTGGGGCGCGCAGGATTGCTCGGCCCATGAGCAAGGCGCCTACACCGGTGAGGTGTCGGTGGCCATGCTGGCTGAGTTTGGCTGTCGCTACGTGATCGTTGGCCACAGCGAGCGCCGCCAGTACCACGCCGAAACCGATCTGCTGGTGGCCGAGAAGGCCAGGACCGCGCTGGCGCGGGGCGTCACGCCGATTGTTTGTGTGGGCGAGACCCTGGCCCAACGCGACGCGGGTGAGACCGAGGCGGTGGTCAAGCGGCAGCTCTCGGCCGTGATCCATGCGCTGGGCCATTGCGCTGGCGAGATGGTGGTGGCCTACGAGCCGGTCTGGGCCATCGGCACCGGCAAGGTCGCCACGCCCGAACAGGCCCAAGCCGTGCACGCGCTGTTGCGGGCCCAGCTCAAGGCCGCCACGCCCAATGCCGACGAGATGAAGATCCTCTACGGCGGCAGCATGAAGCCCGACAACGCGGTCTCGCTGTTGTCTCAACCCGATATCGATGGCGGCCTGATTGGTGGCGCTGCCTTGAAGGCAGCCGACTTTGTCGCCATCTGCCGAGCGGCTGGCTGATCCAGCCCGCTGCCCGATTCCCGTTTTTGGAGTTTTTGACATGCAGATTTGGACAAACCTGGTGCAGGTGTTGCAAGTGCTGGCCGCCATCACGATGATCGGCCTGGTGCTGGTGCAACACGGCAAAGGCGCCGACATGGGCGCCTCGTTTGGCAGTGGTGCTTCGGGCAGTCTGTTTGGTGCCACCGGCAGCGCCAATTTTCTGTCGCGCTTCACGGCGGTGTGTGCGGGCGTGTTTTTTGTCTGCACGCTGTCGTTGGCTTACCTGTCGAACAGCGTGGCCTCGCGCTCTCCGTCCAGCGGCGGCAGCGTGCTTGACCGTGCGGTGACACCGGCTGCACCGGCCAGCCTCGGTGGCGCCATTCCGGGCGCCGTCAACGGTGCAGCACCTGCTGTTGCCGCGCCGGCCGCGGTTGTTCCAGCGGCGTCGGCCCCGGGTGCCATCCCGGCAAAATGAAGCGCGGGACAGCGGGCCGCCGGGCTTGCCGGCTTGAGGCATCAACCCCCGCACAAACCCGGAGAATTCGGCTTTTTCCGGTATAGAATTCGAGGCTGTTTGGTGAGCAAAACCTCAAGCAAGCCGAGCAGATTCAAGGCCTGAAACAGGCCCCACGCCGTCGTGGTGAAATTGGTAGACACGCTATCTTGAGGGGGTAGTGGCGAAAGCTGTGCGAGTTCGAGTCTCGCCGACGGCACCAGGATTTTGAGCAGGCCCAGTGGTTATCCGGCTCCGGGTTTGCAGGCTCTTGGCGGGGTGAGAGAGCCTTGCGCAGCCCAGCTGGCCGTCAAGCCACAGGCGTTGCGCTCGACAAGCCGGATGAGACCAACCACTGCCGCTGAACCCTCATGGACCTGCAACAGTACCTCCCTGTGATCTTGTTCATCGTGGTCGGTGTCGGCGTAGGTGTGGCGCCCCAGGCACTGGGCTTCTTGCTCGGTCCACAGCGGCCCGACGCGGCCAAGAATAGCCCTTACGAATGCGGGTTCGAAGCCTTTGAAGACGCCCGCATGAAGTTTGATGTGCGCTACTACTTGGTGGCCATCCTCTTCATCTTGTTCGACCTCGAGATTGCCTTCCTGTTTCCGTGGGCGGTGTCTCTGCGTGACATCGGCGCGTCAGGTTTCTGGGCGATGATGATTTTTCTCACCATCCTGGTGGTGGGTTTTGTCTACGAGTGGAAAAAGGGCGCGCTTGACTGGGAGTAGCGTGTCCGATGTCTGGCAAGTGCAGCGACCGAACCTACCCGAGGACGCTAGCCGGTTGGCAAGCGGCCCGACCGTCGGTTCGCTTTTGGCGGCAAATTTTGGAAAGTGGCCATGGGCATTGAAGGCGTACTGAAAGAAGGCTTTGTCACCACGTCGGTCGACAAGCTGATCAACTGGTCCAAGACCGGGTCGCTCTGGCCGATGACCTTTGGGCTGGCTTGCTGTGCGGTTGAAATGATTCACGCCGGCGCAGCGCGTTACGACATCGACCGCTTCGGCATGTTGTTTCGCCCCAGCCCGCGTCAAAGCGATCTGATGATCGTCGCCGGCACGCTCTGCAACAAGATGGGCCCGGCCCTGCGCAAGGTCTACGACCAGATGGCCGAGCCCCGCTGGGTCTTGAGCATGGGTTCTTGTGCCAACGGTGGTGGTTATTACCACTACAGCTACTCGGTGGTTCGAGGCTGCGACCGGATCGTGCCGGTCGACGTCTACGTGCCGGGCTGCCCACCCACGGCCGAGGCACTGCTCTACGGCATCCTGCAGTTGCAGGCCAAGATCCGCCGTGAAAACACCATCGCCCGCGCCTGAGCGTGTCTGAGATCACTGCCTGACATGACCCAACGACTCGACAAGCTGGAAGCAGCGCTGCAGGCTGCGCTGGGCGACAAGATCAAGACCTTCAAGCGCGAACGCGGCGAGATCTCGCTGACGGTGGCGGCAGCAGATTACCTGGCGGTGGCCAAGACACTGCGGGATGACCAAACCCTCCAGTTCGAGCAGTTGATCGACCTGTGCGGCATCGACTTCAGCAGCTGGAAAGACCGCGCCTGGGACGGCCCACGTTACTGCGTGGTGTCGCACTTTTTGAGTGTCAGCCTGAACTGGCGGGTGCGGCTCAAGGTGTTTGCGCCCGATGACGATGTGCCAGTGGTCGCCTCCCTCAATGAGCTGTGGTCCGCAGCCAACTGGTTCGAGCGTGAGGCGTTCGACATGATCGGCATGATTTTCGACGGTCATATCGACCTGCGTCGCATCCTCACCGACTACGGCTTCATTGGCCACCCGCTGCGCAAGGATTTTCCGGTCACGGGCCATGTCGAGATGCGCTACGACGCCGAGAAAAAGCGCGTGATTTACCAGCCGGTCTCGATCGAGCCCCGAGAAATCACGCCGCGCATCATCCGCGAAGACAACTACGGTGGCCTGCATTGATCGGGACATCCTCAAGAGTTCTCCATGGCTGAAATCAAGAACTACACCCTGAATTTCGGGCCCCAGCATCCGGCAGCGCACGGCGTGCTGCGGCTGGTGCTGGAGTTGGACGGCGAGATCATCCAGCGCGCCGACCCCCACATCGGCCTGCTGCACCGCGCCACCGAGAAGCTCGCCGAGAGCAAGACCTATCTCCAGTCGCTGCCCTACATGGACAGGCTGGACTACGTCTCGATGATGTGCAACGAGCATGCCTACTGCCTGGCCATCGAGCGCCTGATGGGCATCGAGGTGCCCGAGCGCGCGCAGTACATCCGGGTGATGTTCTCCGAGTTGACGCGGCTGCTCAACCACCTGTTGTGGTTGGGTGCGCACGGCATCGACTGCGGCGCGATGAACATCCTGATCTACTGCTTTCGCGAGCGCGAGGACATCTTCGACATGTATGAGGCGGTCTCGGGCGCACGCATGCATGCCGCCTACTTCCGGCCCGGCGGCGTCTACCGCGATCTGCCCGACACGATGCCGCAGTACCAGGTCTCGAAGATCCGCAACGCCCGCGCGATCAGTGACCTGAACCAGAACCGCAAGGGCTCGCTGCTCGATTTCATCGACGACTTCTGTGCCCGATTCCCGGGCCGGGTGGATGAATACGAAACCCTGCTCACCGACAACCGCATCTGGAAGCAGCGCACCGTGGGCATTGGTGTCGTCACGCCCGAGCGTGCGCTGAATCTGGGCTTTACCGGGCCAATGCTGCGCGGCTCGGGCATCGCCTGGGACTTGCGCAAGACCCAGCCCTACGATGTCTACGACCGAATGGATTTCGACATCCCGCTGGGCGTCAACGGCGACACCTACGACCGCTACCTGGTGCGCATCGAGGAGATGCGCCAGGCCAACCGCATCATCCAGCAATGCTCGGCCTGGCTGCGCAACAACCCCGGCCCGGTGATCACCGACAACCACAAGGTAGCGCCGCCACCGCGCGTGGGCATGAAGAGCAACATGGAGGAGCTGATCCACCACTTCAAGCTCTTTACCGAGGGCTTCCATGTGCCCGAGGGCGAGGCCTATGCAGCAGTTGAGCACCCCAAGGGCGAGTTCGGCATCTACCTGGTCAGCGACGGCGCCAACAAGCCGTACCGGCTCAAGATCCGGCCACCCGGGTTTCCGCACCTGGCCGCACTTGACGAGATGGCACGCGGCCACATGATCGCGGACGCCGTGGCGATCATCGGCACCATGGACATCGTGTTTGGCGAGATCGATCGATGAGCAGCAACCCAGCTTCCCCCGCAGCCAGCGTGCCGCTGTCGGCCGCCACGCTGGCGCGTTTCGCCAAAGAAGTGGCCAAGTTCCCACCTGACCAGCAACAGTCGGCCGTGATGGCTTGCCTGGCCATCGTGCAGCAGGAGCAGGGCTGGGTCTCGGCCGACGCCGAGAACCAGATCGCTGGCTATCTGGGCATGGCGCCGATTGCGGTGCATGAGGTCACCACTTTCTACAACATGTACAACCAGCAGCCGGTGGGGCGGTTCAAGCTGAACGTCTGCACCAACCTGCCATGTCAGCTGCGGAATGGCCAGCAGGCGCTGGAGCATTTGTGCCACAGGCTGGGCATCGAGGCCGGCGGCACCACGCCCGATGGCCTGTTTACGGTGCAGCAATCCGAATGCCTGGGCGCCTGCGCCGATGCGCCGGTGATGCTGGTCAATGACCGCCAGATGATCAGCTTCATGAGCCCTGACCGGATAGACGAGTTGGTCGATACCCTGAAGGTGCAAGCCCCATGAGCGCCGTCATGAGCCACCGAGCTTTGGACCTGTCCAGGTTTCAGGCGCGCGGCGTGGAGTCGTGCTTTCACAACCGCCACATCACGCCACAAATCGTTGCCGGCCTGGACGGCAGCAATTGGCGGTTGAAGGACTATGAGTCACGCGGCGGCTACCAGGCCTTGCGCAAGATTCTGGCCGTTGATGGGTCAGGTTCGGGTGGGATGACCCCCGACCAGGTGGTGGCCGAAGTCAAGGGATCGGGCCTGCGCGGCCGGGGCGGTGCGGGCTTCCCGACCGGCCTGAAGTGGAGCTTCATGCCGCGGGCGCTGCCGGTGCAGAAGTACCTGGTCTGCAACAGCGACGAGGGCGAGCCTGGCACTTGCAAAGACCGGGACATCCTGGCTTACAACCCGCACATCGTGATCGAGGGCATGATCATCGCTGCCTACGCGATGGGCATCTCGGTGGGCTACAACTACATCCACGGCGAGATCTTCAGCATCTACGACCGGTTTGAAGAAGCGCTCGAGGAGGCCCGTGCGGCGGGCTACCTGGGTGGCAACATCCTGGGTAGCAAGCACAGCTTCCAGCTGCATGCCTTCCACGGTTTCGGTGCCTACATCTGCGGTGAAGAGACCGCATTGCTGGAGTCACTCGAAGGCAAAAAGGGCCAGCCCCGCTTCAAGCCACCGTTCCCGGCCAGTTTCGGCATCTACGGCAAGCCCACCACGATCAACAACACCGAGACCTTTGCTGCGGTGCCCTGGATCATCCGCAACGGTGGCTCGGCCTATCTGGAGTGCGGCAAGCCCAACAATGGCGGCACCAAGCTCTTCTCGATGGTGGGCGATGTGGAGCGGCCCGGCAACTACGAGGTGCCGATGGGCACACCGTTTGCCAAGCTGCTTGAACTGGCGGGCGGCGTCAAGGGCGGCAAGCCGCTCAAGGCAGTGATCCCTGGTGGGTCGTCAGCACCGGTGCTGCCGGCGGCCGTGATGATGGACTGCACGATGGACTACGACTCGATCGCCAAGGCCGGCTCGATGCTGGGCTCGGGTGCGGTGATCGTGATGGACGACACCCGCTGCATGGTCAAGAGCCTGCTGCGACTGTCCTATTTCTACAGCCACGAGTCTTGCGGCCAGTGCACGCCCTGCCGCGAGGGCACTGGCTGGCTGTACCGGCTGGTGTACCGGCTTGAGCATGGCCAAGGCAAGGCCGAGGACTTGACCTTGCTCGACTCGGTGGCCGAGAACATCATGGGCCGCACCATTTGCGCGCTGGGCGATGCGGCAGCGATGCCGGTGCGCGGCATGCTCAAGCACTTCCGCGACGAGTTTGTGTACCACGTCGAGCACAAGACCTGCAGGGTCCCGGCCTACGTCTAGCCCCGGGCAAAAACATGATCGAAATCGAACTCGACGGCAAGAAAGTCAGCGTTGCCGAAGGCAGCATGGTGATGCACGCAGCCGACGCTGCAGGCGCCACGATCCCGCATTTTTGCTACCACAAGAAGCTCAGCATCGCGGCCAACTGCCGCATGTGCCTGGTCGACATCGAAAAGGCGCCCAAGCCGATGCCGGCCTGTGCCACGCCGGTGACCCAGGGCATGATCGTGCGCACCCAGTCCGAAAAAGCGCTGAAGGCGCAGAAGTCGGTGATGGAGTTCTTGCTGATCAACCATCCGCTGGACTGTCCGATTTGTGACCAGGGCGGCGAGTGTCAGCTGCAAGACCTGGCGGTGGGCTACGGCGCTGGCGCCTCGCGTTACGCCGAAGAAAAACGCGTCGTCTTCCACAAGAACGTCGGCCCGCTGATCTCGATGCAGGAGATGAGCCGCTGCATCCACTGCACCCGCTGCGTGCGCTTTGGCCAGGAGGTGGCCGGGGTGATGGAACTCGGCATGCAAAACCGGGGCGAGCACAGCGAGATCACCACCTTCCTGGGCCAGACCATCGACAGCGAGTTGTCGGGCAACATGATCGACATCTGCCCGGTCGGTGCGTTGACCAGCAAGCCGTTTCGCTACGCCGCCCGCACCTGGGAGCTGTCGCGCCGCAAGAGCATCAGCCCGCACGACGCTACCGGCGCCAACCTGATCGTCCAGATCAAGGCCGACAAGGTGCTGCGGGTCGTGCCGCAAGAAAACGAGGCCGTCAATGAATGCTGGATCGCCGACCGCGACCGCTTCAGCTACGAGGCGCTCAACAGCGAGCAGCGGCTCAAGACGCCGATGATCAAGCAGGGCGGCCAATGGCTGGCTGTCGACTGGAACACCGCGCTCGGCTATGTGGCCGACGGCCTCAAGCGCATCAAGGCCGAGCACGGTGTGGCCGGTATCGGCGCGCTGGCGTCGGCCCACCGCACGGTTGAAGAATTGCACCTGCTGGCCAAGCTGGTACGCGGCCTGGGCAGCGAGAGTGTGGATTTCCGGCTCCGCCATGCCGACTTTGCCAATGCTGCACCTGCGGGCAAGGCGCAATGGCTGGGCACTTCGATGGCATCGTTGTCCAGCTTGGACCGGGCCCTGGTCGTGGGCTCGTTCCTGCGCAAGGACCATCCTTTGATGGCGCAGCGGCTGCGGCAGGCGGTGCGCAAAGGGGCTGTGCTGATGAGCCTGAACGCAGTGCACGACGATTGGGCGATGCCGGTGGCGGCAAAGATCACGGCGGCGCCGGCTGCCTGGCCGCAGGCGCTCGCCGAGCTCGCAGCCTGCATTGCCCAGACCCTGGGCATAGCGCCGCCCGTGCCCGCGCAAGGCAACGACAACGCCCAAACGCTGGCGCAAGCGCTGCTGTCCGGCGAGCGCAAGGCGGTGGTGCTCGGCAACGCTGCAGCGCAGCATCCGCAGGCCGGGGTGCTGTTGTCGCTGGCCCAGTGGATTGGCGCGCAAACTGGCGCCACGGTGGGTTACTTGACCGCAGACGCGAACACGGTCGGCGCTCAACTGGTCGGTGCCCAGCCTGGCTCGGGTGGCCTCAACGCCGGCCAGATGCTGAGCCAGCCGATGAAGGCCTTGCTGCTGCTCGATGTCGAGCCGGTACTCGATGCCGCTGACCCGGCCGCAGCGCAGGCAGCGATGGCCGGGGCCGGTCTGGTGGTGGCCTTCACCTCCTTCAAAGATGCCCGGGTCGACAACGCCGACGTGTTGTTGCCCATTGCCCCGTTCACCGAGACCGCTGGCAGTTTTGTCAACGCCGAAGGCCGGGTGCAGAGCTTTCACGGTGTGGTCAAACCCTTGGGCGACAGCCGACCGGCCTGGAAAGTGCTGCGTGTGCTGGGCAACCTGTTGGGCCTGAGCGGTTTCAACCAGGAAACCGCCGAGGATGTGCGCGCCGAGGCCCTGGGTGACTTGGGCACCGTCGCCAGCCGCCTGGACAACCGCAGCGATGCCGCGATCACGCTGCTGCCAGCGCCCGTTGGCCTGCAGCGGCTGGCCGATGTGCCGATTTACGCCACCGATGCCCTGGTGCGGCGCGCACCGGCACTGCAGCGCACGGCCGACGCCAAGCCTGCGGTGGCCAGCTTGCCCGCGCAGTTGTGGCAGCAACTCGGGCTGCAGGTCGGGGACAAAGTGCAGGTCTCGCAAGGCGCGGTCAATGCGTTGCTGCCGGCCCTGCAAGACCCCACGCTGGCCGAAAACACCGTTCGCGTGCCGGCCGGACTCGCCGAGACTGCCAGCCTGGGCGCGATGTTTGGCGCCATTGCAGTCGAAAAGGTCTGAGCATGATCAACGACTTCAACCAATTTGGCGCAGGCTTGTTTGGTGGCCTGCTCTGGCCGGTGATCTGGAA
>JANYKR010000319.1 GCA_025358155.1 Betaproteobacteria bacterium | reverse complement strand
ACAAACACCATCGCCGGGTCGATGCCGAGCGACCTGGCCTGCATCGCTGCGGCTTGTACAAATTCAGTGGACGCAATCCCCACCCCCGGAAGGCCCCGAGACTCCAGATCTGCGATGTCATGCATACAGCACGACGTGCACGACCCTCAGTCGGCCAGGCCTTCGATCACGAGCTGGTTGTCGGCCGCAATCTGCTGGCGCAGCGCAGAGGGCGCCGGCCGGGTGAAGGTGGGCTTCTTGTAGCGGTTGACCCGCAGGCCTCGCGCGCTCAGCAACTCGGCCAGCCGGTCGAGCAACACGTTGCCCCGGGCCTTGGAGATGTCGAGCAGCGCCACCGCCAGGCCGTCGAGCGAGGCCGGCCGCGGTGTCAGCGCCCGCGCCACCGGCGCGCGCTCCGACGTGGGGTCGAGCAAGGTGATGGACACACTCATACGCTGATCTCCTTCGATACAGGGATGGATCCGACCGGGCCAGACGCAGCCCAGCCGGCAATGATGGCTGAAAACAACCCGGCGCCGCCGCCGGCCCGCACGATGATCAACCCGCCGGGGCGGAACTTGGGCACCGGTTTGCCGGCCATCGCCGCCGGCAGGCCCTCGGTGATGCCACCGGCGCCGACCACCATCTCGTCGCCCGGCAGCAGCAGCAGTTTTTCGAGTTCTTCGCGCAGCCGGGCCTTGGACCACCCGGCCTCGATGAACACCCGGCTGTGCTCGGGCGAGACCACCAGCAAGGCATCGCCGGCCATCGCCAGCTTGGGGTGGTCCACCACCCGCAGGCACAGCGCAAAGCTGCGCGCCAGCGACTCGGGCGTGCGCGACTTCTGATCCACCACGCCTTGCACGCCCTCGCCGGCAAACAGCGTGACGACCGACGCTTCGGGCGCAAATCCTCGCTCGACCGACAGGCTGTCCCAGGCCGGGTCGTCGGCCTCGGCAAAGCAGAAGCTGTACTTGCCGGGTGTGCCCAGGGTGGCCCGGTCCATCTCACCCGGCCGACCGCCGCCGACATTGCGCACCACCAGTTGCAGCGCACGGCCGATGCTGGCGTTGGCACGGTGGCCCTGACCCAGCGCGTTGACGCCCGAGTTGATGCCGATACGCCGGGCCAGCGGGCCGTTGTTGATCAGCACCGGGCCGGCAAACATCGTCGTGCACAAGATGCCGTGCAGGCCAAATTCATCGATCAGCGCCGCCTCTACCGCCGCCAGCACCACCGGCAGGTACTCGGGTTTGCAGCCGGCCATCACCGCGTTGATCGCCACCTTTTCGACCGTGCAGGGCGCCAGGTCAGGCGGCATGAAACCGATCAACTCGTCGGGCCGGCGGGTCGTGCCCTGCAGCATGCGCAACACCCGCGCGGCGGTGGGTGGCACCACGGGCAGGCCGTCGGACCAGCCCCGGTCAAAGCAGGCCTCGATCGGGTCTTCGGCGTCGCCCAGGGGGATGGCACGCGAGGCCAGGCCGGTGTCGCCAAAGCGAACTACCAGGTCTTCGGCGATGCCGGGCTCCAGCGTCTTGGACGCGCAGCCGGGCCGCAGCTCGGGCAGCGCCGCGCCCAGTCCGGGCAGGCCGCTGATCTGCTGCCAGTCGCCCCGGTGCCAGCCGTAGGTGCGCGCCACCTCCACACCGCCCGCCATCCGGATCAGCGTGGGCACAAACTCGACGCCCAGGCGGAACGACTGCTCCAGCGTGGCATCGAGCTGCTGTCCGGGCAGACCGGCGGCGTAGCCGGCATCGTCTTGCACGTAGACCACCAGCGGCGTACCGTGAGCGACCAGCTCGAACAGCAGCGGCTCGACCAGGCCGCAGGTCGGGCAGTCACGCTTGGCAACGACGATCAGGCAATCAGCGGGGAACATCAGCGGGGAGCATCGGCGGGTGTTGAAGGTGGCAGCGATTGATGCCGCCCAGGGCGGGGGCACGGCTTGTGCAGCAATGTGGCATCCCGACCGCAGCCGGCTTGTCTCGACCGCGACAAGCGCCGGTGTGACAACGCACAGGCGGCCCCCTGCAGTTGCGTGAGACCATCCACCACAGGCCCAACAACCGCTAGCGGCGATGAAAAAACTCCTGACCCAGGGTTTCAGCAGTTTTCTGCGCCGGCGCCGAGCGCTGCGGCATTTCAGCCGCCGGCCGATGTTCGACACCCTGGTCGCGCAGGCCAGGGCGGCGCAAGCAGCACATGCAGAGCAGGCCGCGCATGCAGCGCAGGCAGCGCAGGCAGCAGCCCACGCGGCCCAGGTTGCCCGGCCGGGCCCGGCGCCGCCGGC
The DNA here is from genome assembly GCA_025358155.1 of Betaproteobacteria bacterium. Classification (GTDB taxonomy): domain Bacteria; phylum Pseudomonadota; class Gammaproteobacteria; order Burkholderiales; family Burkholderiaceae_C; genus Pseudaquabacterium. Next base: position 4,694 of record JANYKR010000319.1, on the reverse strand, counting down.
CGCCGCGCTGAGCAGCCCCACCCCGTACGCCCAGACCACCACCGACCCAGCGGCGGTACCGCATCTCGCCCCAGCTGCCGCGCTGGCGCCCGCGCCCGGCGCTGCCGAGTTGCTGCGGGCCGCGCAAGCGGACAGCGCCGGCGCACTGGCCCGGCTGCAATCGCAAGCCGATGGTTTGAGCACCCAAGAGGCCGCCCAGCGCCTGGCACGCGACGGCCCCAACGAGTTCGAGCATGAAATGCCCCTGCCCGGCTGGCTGCACCTGTGGCACTGTTACCTCAACCCCTTCAACCTGCTGCTGACCGCGCTGGCCGCGCTGTCCTGGTTCAGCGGCGACGCCAAGGCCACCAGCGTGATCAGCGTGATGGTGGCGCTCTCCACCGTGATCCGCTTTGTGCAGGAGGGCCGCTCGCACCGCGCCGCCGAGGCCTTGCGCGGGTTGGTCAGCAACACCGCCACCGTGATCCGCCGGGGCGCGGCTGCTGCCGGCACCAGCGCAGCGCCTGGCCGGCTGGAGGTCCCGTTGCGTGAGCTGGTGGCGGGTGACGTGGTGGCGCTGTCGGCGGGCGACCTGGTGCCGGCCGACTGCCGGTTGATCAGCGCACGTGACCTGTTCATCGCCCAGTCGGCCATGACCGGCGAGTCGGCGCCGGTGGAGAAATTTGCCGACCGACCGGCGCTGGCGTCGGCCCCGGGCAGCACGCTGGCCCTGCTCGACCAGCCCAGCCTGGTCTTCATGGGCTGCAACGTGGTCTCGGGCGCGGCCACCGCCCTGGTGGTGGTGACCGGGCCGCGCACCTGGTTCGGCACGCTGGCGGCCCGGGTGCTGGCCACCGACCCGGCGCCCAACGCCTTCCAGGCCGGCGTCAACAGCGTGAGTTGGCTGCTGATCCGCTTTGCCGCCGTGATGGTGCCGATCGTGTTCGTGGTCAACGGCTGGATACAAGGCGACTGGTTGCAGTCGTTCTTGTTTGCGCTGTCGGTGGCGGTGGGCCTGACGCCCGAGATGCTGCCGATGATCGTCACCACCACGCTGGCCAAGGGTGCAGTGGCGTTGTCGCGCCAGCAGGTGGTGGTCAAGCGGCTGGACGCGATCCAGAACTTCGGCGCGATGGACGTGCTGTGCACCGACAAGACCGGCACGCTGACGCAGGACAAGATCGCACTGGCGCGCCACGCCGACCCCTATGGCGCGGTCTCGGACGAGGTGCTGAATTGCGCGTTTCTGAACAGCCACTACCAGACCGGGTTGAAAAACCTGCTCGACCATGCAGTGCTCGACCACCTGGAGCTGCCGGCCGAGCTCAAGCTGCAGCAGGCCTGGCGCAAGGTTGACGAGGTCCCGTTCGACTTTCAGCGCCGGCGCATGTCGGTGGTGGTGGCGGCGATGGTGCCCGGGCCGGACGGTGGGCCGCCGCGTGACGATCACCATGTGCTGATCTGCAAAGGCGCGGTCGAGGAGTTGCTGGCCGCCTGCAGCGCGCTGAAGGTCGATGAGGGCAGCGGCACAGCGGTGCTGCCGCTGGACGCGGCGCGGCTGGCCCGGGTGCAGCAGGTCACCGGCGCGCTCAACCAGCAGGGCTTGCGGGTGGTGGCGGTGGCGACCAAGACCCTGCCGCCGGCCCAGACCAGCTACGCCGTGGCAGACGAGACCGGGCTGACCCTGATCGGCTTCATCGCCTTTCTCGACCCGCCCAAGGCGTCGGCCGCACCGGCGCTGAAGCAACTCGCCGCACACGGCATCCGCGTCAAGGTGCTGACGGGCGACAACGAGCAAGTCAGCGCCCATGTCTGCGCCCAGGTCGGACTGCCGGCCGATGCGGTGCTGCTGGGCAGTGTGGTCGAGACCCTGGACGACGCCGCACTGGCAGCGGCAGCCGAGACGCACAGCCTGTTTGCCAAGCTCACACCGCTGCACAAGGAGCGCATCGTGCGGGCGCTGCGGGCCAATGGCCATGTGGTCGGTTTCATGGGTGACGGCATCAACGACGCGCCGGCGCTGCGTGCGGCCGACATCGGCATTTCAGTCGACTCGGGCGTGGACATTGCCAAGGAGGCGGCCGACATCATTCTGCTGGAGAAAAGCCTGCTGGTGCTGGACCAGGGCGTGGTCGAGGGCCGCAAGACCTTTTGCAACATGCTCAAGTACATCCGCATGACGGCCAGCTCCAACTTCGGCAATGTGCTCTCGGTGCTGGTAGCCAGCGCCTTTCTGCCCTTTTTGCCGATGCTGCCGCTGCAGTTGTTGGTGCAAAACCTGCTCTACGACATTGCCCAGACCGCCATCCCGTTCGACCAGGTCGATGCCGAGCAGGTGGCCAAACCGCTGCGGTGGAACCCGGCCGACATCGGCCGCTTCATGCGCTACTTCGGTCCGATCAGCTCGCTGTTCGACATCGCCACCTTCTGTTTGATGTGGTGGGTGTTTGCCGCCAACACGCCGGCCCGCCAGACCTTGTTCCAGTCGGGTTGGTTCGTGGTGGGCCTGCTCACCCAGACCTTGGTGGTTCACATGATCCGCAGCCCCCAGCTGCCCTTCATCCACAGCCGCCCCGCCCTGCCGCTGCTGGTGACAAGCCTGCTGGTGATGGCCATCGGTGTCTGGTTGCCGATGGGGCCGATGGCGACCCAGTTCAAGCTGCAGCCCCTGCCACTGGCCTTTTTTGGCTGGCTGCTGCTGATCCTGCTGGGCTACTGCATCGGGGTCACGCTGATGAAGCGCCACTACATCCGGCGCTTTGGCTGGATTTGAGGCGGCGAGCACCTGGCGGGGCGGGGCGGGGCGGGGCGGGGCCGGTCCAGAGCCAGGGCCGGGGCGGAGAACCCTGTTTACTTGGGTTTGAATGCATACTTTGCGTGCCCTCGGGCGCCGCCTGCCGCGCTGCCTGCTGCGCCCGCCCGACAAGCTCACGAAAGCCAAGCCCATGTCCATTCTTTCAACAGTGCTGCTGCGCCGCTTGCTGCTGGCGGCCGCAGTGTTGGCGCCAGTGCCAGGCATTGCGCAAACCGGCCCGTGGATCGTCAGCCACCCGCAGGTGATCGAGGCGCAAAAGCGCGGCGCCATCGTCTGGGACATCCGGCCCGAGGCCGACTACCTGAAGGGCCATATCCCGGGTGCTGTCAACATCGGTGACGCTGGCCAGGTCCTGCGCAACCCCAACACCGAGGACTTCATCCCGACGCCGCAGATCGAGCAAATCCTGGGCGCAGCAGGCATCGACCCGGCCAGGGAGGTGCTGGTCTACGGCAACCGCGCCAACGTCATTGCCTACTTTGGCCACTACACGATCCGCTACTTTGGTGGCGAAAACGTGCGCGTCTACCACGACGGTATCGACGGTTGGCGCGCCGCCGGCCAGCCGGTGGCACTGACCGGCAGCACGCCGGTCGCCATTGCGCTCAAGCTGAGCGCGCGCGCTGCAAACTCGGTCTCGACCGCAGACATCCTGGCCCGGCTCAAGGATCCAAACGTCCAGTTGCTCGATGTCCGCACGCCCAAGGAGTTTGCCGGCGAGGACATCCGGGCGATTCGCGGCGGGCACATCCCGGGCGCCATCAACATCCCCTACGAGCAGAACTGGATCGACCCCGAGACCCAGTCCAAACTCAACCAGCGCAAGGTGGCCGACAACGCCGGCATGTCGCTCAAGCCGCAGGCCGACTTGAGGGCGCTGTACGCCGGGATCGACCCCAACAAGGAGACTATCGTCTACTGCCAGTCGGGCGTGCGCGCTGCCGAAACCGCCACCGTGCTGGCCGACCTGGGCTTCAAAAACGTCAAGGTCTACGACTCGTCCTGGCTGGGCTACGGCAACACCCTCGACGCACCGGCCGACAACGCCGTGTTCCTGAACGTCGGTGCCCTCAACGCCCGCATCGGCTCGCTGCAGAGCCGGATCGACCTGTTGGAAAAAGAGCTGGCAAGTCGCCCGAAATGAGCGCAGCCGCCAGACGCCATCCGCTCGGTAATGTCTCAGTTTGAAATCTGAGCCGAGCTAAAACGCAATGGCTACTTTGTAGGCGGCGTCGCTTGTGGTAAAGGTTCCGGCTGTTGTACGCCTGTGGCTGGCGGTGACCTTAGCGTCACGTAGTCACTTGCTTTCCCAAGCAAGAACCCAAGGATGGCGACAACCGCTGCAAGTACTGCAGCCCCGCCAAGAATCTTGTTCTTCCACGCCACCAATTCGTCAACTTTTGTCTTCAATCCATCGACTGACGACTTTGTAGCCGCCACCGTGGCGTTCATTTCGCCAATCGACTTTTGAAGTTCGATGATCGCCTGAAGCGTAAAGTCATGTCCAGGCATGCCGGTTGAAACGCCGCGCGGCGTTGTCTGCGGAGCCCGTGGAACCTCATCATCAGTCTCCGACGTGCGCCGCGTTCGTGTTGCGCTCACGCCGACCTCTCAAACCTTGTCTTCAGCCACTCCCACATGGCTGTCGAAGCAAGGCCATAGTACGACCCAATCGACACGACCATCGCCGAGCCAAGGCCAGCCGCTGGCTTCCCTTCCGGCGTCGTTATGCCTATCAGGTTTGAAAGCTCGACGCTAGTACCTTCAGAGTAGACCAGCCAGCCGGCATCGCCTTGTAGCTCATGGCGATCACGCTCTGGCACCTTCGACAACACAGCCGCCTTAATGGCAGCGGCGTTGTGGGAAAGCGGGGTCACCAAATAGACTGGCATAGCCGCAG
>JANYKR010000197.1 GCA_025358155.1 Betaproteobacteria bacterium | reverse complement strand
GACCGATTGCGCATGGCGCGGAGTACTGAGTGGCAGGCCAACGGAGTCGATACCTGGATTGGTTGTGGTCAAAAAATGCTGGTCACTGACAGGGCGGAATACGCGCTCATGGACGTGCGTCTGATTGAGTTTCAGTCGGCTGTGAGTGACCCAAGGCAGCCAGAGCTGTCAGACGATGTCTGAAGTTGCAGCCAAGGACAGGCTTTACCCTTCGCTGCTTGATCGCTTGACGGACGAGGAGCCGTCGAAGCGCTCTGAGCCTGTCGATGCCCGGATGGCGTCAATGAGTCGATTGCGCGAGTCGGTTCTGCAGGACTTAAATTGGCTGTTCAACGCGACCCAGATGGACGTTGACTCAGACGAATATCCTGAAATCGCCAAATCAGTGCTGAATTTCGGACTTCCTGCCTTGTCCGGATGTCCGGCCTCGAGCTTGAAGCTCGTTGAATTGACCCGAGCCCTGCGCGATATGTTGCTCAATTTTGAGCCGAGACTTATTCCGGGCTCTGTGCGGGTTCATGCGGAGACGATGGACGAAATGTCGCATAACGTGATAGTTTTTCGTATCGAAGGTCAGTTGTGGTCGCAACCCATGCCAATCGAGATCTATATGCGGACTGATATCGATCTGGAAAGTGGTCAGACACGAGTAGTCGAAAGCAAGCCGAGCTGACAGGGAATTGGTAATGCATTCGAAGTTGCTGCCCTACTACGAGCAAGAGCTAAAACACATTCGCGAGACAGCGGCTGAATTTGCGCTGGAACATCCAAAAATCGCAAAGCGCTTGGCGCTGAATGTTGCCGCGTCGGGTGGAGAGTGTCCAGATCCGTATGTCGAACGACTTTTGGAAGGTTTTGCTTTTTTGACGGCTAGAGTTCAGCTGAAGCAGGATTCAGAGTATTCTAAGTTTACCCAGCATCTGCTGGAATTGATTTATCCCGGGTTTCTCGCGCCGTTGCCGTCCATGCTCATCGCGCAGTTGCTGCCTGACTTGGATGATGCTGGTTTGGCCACTGGCCCTCGGGTACCGCGGCACAGCGCCATGCTGTCCCGGCTGTTGCCCGGAGAGCGAACTGCGTGTAAGTTCAGGATCGCGCAGGAAGTCCGGCTTTGGCCACTTCAGGTTCGCCATGCAAGGTATCAGGCGCATGTCACTGATCTACCGCCGCAGATATTGTCAGCAGCGCCGCGTGCCCGCGCTTGCTTGCGGGTTCGATTTCAGGTTACTGCCTCATTGGTTGCCAGTAAAATATCCTTGGATACTTTGACGTTGCATCTGTCGGGTAGTGGGAACATTGCACACCGACTATTTGAGCAACTGTTTGCGAAATGTCTTGCCATTGCAGTCTGCCAGCCCAGCAAGCGGTCATCGCCATGCGTGGGGATTCTGCCTGCCCAGTCCCTCGAACCTGGTGGATTGCGCGATGATGAGGCATTGCTGCCTCCGGTGAGTCAAAGCTTTTCTGGCTATCGCCTACTCAAGGAGTATGCGGCGATGCCTGAGCGGTATCTATTCGTGCATATAAATGGGTTGCAAGATATCATATCCAAAATCGACACGGACGAATTTGAGCTTTTATTTGTGATGGACCATGTCGATACCGTGCTCGAGAAAACCGTAGACGCTGGAAACTTTTTGCTGCACTGCGTGCCGGCCGTGAATCTTTTTCCGAAGCGGGCAGAGCGCGTTGAGGTCAAGCCTGGGCAACATGAGCATCATCTGGTCGCGGACAATGGCCAACCCATGAACTTCGAAGTTCACAGCGTTACGGCCGTCGGTGGGATTGATGATTCCGGTGTGCAGAAGTCGCGCAAGTTCAGGGCTATTTATAACCGCCAAGATATGTCTGGCGACACTGATCAGGCTTTTTATTCGATCCGGCGCATGCCGCGCGTACTGTCCAAGGCTCAGTTGGTCAACGGCCCGCGCACTGGCTATGTAGGCACAGAGGTTTATCTGTCGCTGGTGGATCCCAATGATGCTCCGCTCTCGGGTTTGGTTTCGCACCTGTCCGTGGAAACCCTGTGTTCCAACCGGGACCTCCCCATCACTTTGTCAGTGGGAAGTGCTGAGGATTTTTCTTTTGAAGACAGTTTTCCGATTCAAGGTATTCGCTGCATCAAAGGACCTACTCGCCCGGTTGCGCCGGCGCTCGAGGGCGAGACGCCTTGGCGATTGCTGAGTCACTTGCAGTTGAATTATCTTTCATTGGTGGATGGTGATGACCGTGAGGGCGCGGCCAGCCTTCGGGAAATGTTGACTCTTTATGGTGCTGACCCGAGGTCGCCTCTGCACAAGCAACTCGAAGGTGTTATATCAGTGGTCAGTCGGGCTGCTATTTGCCGGGTTCCTGTTGCCGGCCCAATCACGTTTGGACGCGGAGTGCTGGTTGAGCTTACTCTTGACGAGCGGGCTTTTGAAGGTGCCAGTGTCCTTGTGTTGGCGACCGTCATGGAACGCTTTCTGGCGCGACATGCCTCGATCAACAGCTTTGTGCAATTGGTGCTGCTGTCGCAGAGCCGGGGTGAGATCAAGCGATGGATGCCGAGAATAGGGCTGCGCGCGATCGCGTAGCGTTGATGCAGGCGCTCTCGAGTGCGCCGCATCGATACAGTTTCTTTCAGGCGGTTCGCCTGCTGGAATGCGCTTTTTCTGAAAAGCCACGGGTTGGTACTTCATTGCGTTTGGCAGATGATCCTTTTCGATTAGGACAGGAGCCCGATCTGGACTTCGCCCCCGCCACCCTTTCGTCCTTTCGGCCGAGTGCTGGCTTGGCACGCTTGCCGCAACTGATGGTGCGTTTTCAGGGTTTGACTGGCCCCAACGGCCCGCTGCCGTTGCACCTGACGGAGTATGTGCGGGACCGCATGCGCAATTCTGGCGACTCGACGCTTGTGCATTTTTTCAACATGTTTCATCATCGCCTGCTGTCCATGTTTTACCGGGCTTGGGCAGAAGCCCAGCCTACTGTCAGCCTGGACCGCGCAGATAGCGACAGTTTTGGTCGATGGGTTTCGTCTCTTGCAGGGTACGGGATGCGGCCAATGCAGGGGCGCGACAAAGTGCCCGACTCGGCAAAGTTGGCCGCAGCGGGCTTGTTGGCGCGGACCGTGCGCAACGCGGAAGGGCTTTCAGACCTGTTGGCAGATTACTTTCAAGTGCCGGCAAAACTGGTTGAGTGGCATCCTCATTGGCTGAAGCTTTCAGCGGATGTCCAGACACGCATTGGCTTTGGGCAGGCCAGCGCCCGCCTTGGTCAAACCGCCGTGGTGGGCCAACGCGTTTGGGATTGCCAGAGTGGTTTCCTAGTGGTGCTGGGGCCGTTGAGATTGGACCAATTCAAGCGGTTTATGCCTGGTCAGGACAGTATGCGCACCCTGAAGGACTGGGTGCTCAACTATTGCGGCTTTGAACTGGGTTGCAGCTTGCGCCTGATTTTGCTTCGGGAAGAGGTGCCGACCACCCACCTCGGGCAGCAGGGCGCGCTCGGCATGACGACTTGGCTCGGTCGCCGGCCCAGCAAGGATGATGCCGATGAACTCGAACTCCAGGTGGTCTAGCCGTGGCTGAATGCAGCAGACGCTTGGTTTCCAACCGGCTTGGGCTGCGGCGGGCGCTGCCGGATCGCTATTTTGGTACTGCTTGCCCATCACCCGACGCAGGTGAGGTGCCATATGCCCTGTCCAGGTCGAGACCTTCAGATCTCTGGCCAACGAGCAGCCCATCATAGGCAATAGTTCGGGCGTACGGGTTGACGGTACGAATGCGGACGTTGGCTGGTGAAACAGCACTGGTGATGAATTATTTCCAGTGTGTTTGAAGTAAGTGAAGACAATTATATTCAACTGGAGGTGGGGTCTATGAGTGAAATCAGCCGGGTGGCACTGTTTGGCAAGCTCAATCCAATGGCCTATAAGGCGATTGAAGGTGCCACCGTTTTTTGCAAACTCCGCGGCAACCCCTATGTGGAATTGGTGCACTGGCTGCACCAGTTGGTGCAACTTCAGGACAGCGACCTGCACCGCCTGTTCAAGCACTATGGATTGGATGCGTCCCGGCTGGCCGGTGACCTGACCACTGCGCTGGATGCATTGCCGCGAGGCGCTACGGCTATTTCTGACTTCTCACCCGTGATAGAAGATGTTGTTGAACGCGGCTGGGTTTACGGCACGCTAATGTTTGGCGAGACGGCAGTGCGCACAGGCCATTTGTTGTTCGGGGCCGTGAAGACTCCCAATCTGCGCAACGCACTTCACGCGATTTCGGGCGAGTTTCGTAAACTAAAGCCAGACGACCTCGCCGAAAATTTTGCCAAGTTGGTCGGTGGGTCGCCAGAAGAGTCGCTGGGCGCGCGCGATGGTTCCAGCGCTGGCGGAGGTGCTGTGCCGGGCGAGGCCAGCGGCGCCATGGCGCCAGCGCAGATGGGCAAGCAGGAGGCGCTGAAAAAATTCACGACCGACCTCACCGCGCAAGCTCGCTCGGGCAAGATGGACCCGATTGTCGGCCGCGATGACGAGATTCGGCAGGTCGTGGACATACTCATGCGGCGCAGGCAGAACAACCCCATTCTCATCGGCGAGGCCGGAGTTGGCAAGACTGCAGTGGTCGAAGGGTTCGCGCAGCGCATTGCACGCGGTGATGTTCCCCCCAGCATGAAGGATGTAGAACTGCGCGCGCTGGATGTGGGCTTGCTGCAGGCCGGCGCCAGTATGAAAGGCGAATTCGAGCAACGGCTGCGTTCGGTCATCGATGAGGTGCAGGCCAGCGCCAAGCCGATTATTCTGTTCATTGACGAGACCCATACCCTCGTCGGCGCGGGGGGCGCCGCCGGCACCGGCGACGCGGCAAACCTGCTCAAGCCTGCGCTGGCGCGTGGCACCTTGCGCACCATCGGCGCGACCACGTTTGCCGAATACAAGAAACATATCGAAAAAGACCCAGCGCTGACGCGTCGATTCCAGTCAGTGACCATTGACGAGCCGGACGAAGTGCGCGCAATCCTGATGATGCGTGGCGTGGCGTCGACGATGGAAAAGCATCACAAGGCCCAGATACTGGACGAGGCTTTGGAGGCTGCGGTCAAACTTTCGCACCGCTACATCCCCGCGCGACAGTTGCCCGACAAGGCCGTCAGCCTGCTCGATACTGCCTGTGCGCGGGTGGCAGTGAGCCTGCACGCCACTCCGCCAGAGGTGGACGATTGCCGCAAGCGTATCGACTCGCTGGAGACTGAGGCAGGCATCATTGGGCGCGAGAAGGCAATCGGGATCGAAGTGGGAGAAAGGGAGGTCGCAGTTCAGTCTTCTCTGGTGGTCGAGCGCGAAAGGCTGGCGCTGCTGGACAAGCGTTGGGCTGACGAGAAAGTCCTGGTTGACGAGTTGCTCGCTCTGCGTGCCAAGTTGCGCGGTGGCGCTCAGCCGGTTGAAGGCACCGGCAGTGCGCTGGAAGCCACAGCCGGCGCACAGACGTCGGCCTCGCTGACTGACGCCGAGCGTGGCGCCACCCGGCAGCGCCTGCAAACGGTGCAGACGGCGCTCGCCGAGTTGCAGGGCGAGAGCCCGCTGATCTTGCCCACCGTCGACTACCAGGCAGTGGCGTCGGTTGTTGGCGACTGGACTGGTATCCCGGTTGGCCGCATGGCGCGCAACGAAATCGATACGATACTCAAACTGCCGGCGCTGCTCGGGCAGCGGATCATTGGGCAGGATCACGCAATGGAGATGATCGCCAAACGTATCCAGACCTCGCGTGCCGGCCTCGACAACCCCAACAAACCTATTGGTGTGTTCATGCTGGCCGGCACCTCGGGTGTGGGCAAGACCGAGACCGCGCTCGCCCTCGCCGAAGCCTTGTACGGCGGTGAGCAGAACCTGATAACCATCAACATGAGTGAGTATCAGGAAGCTCACACCGTGTCATCGCTCAAAGGGGCCCCTCCAGGTTATGTGGGCTATGGCGAGGGCGGTGTGCTGACCGAGGCAGTGCGCCGAAAACCCTATTCAGTGGTTTTGCTGGATGAGGTAGAAAAAGCCCACTCCGATGTGCACGAGCTGTTCTTTCAGGTCTTCGACAAGGGTTGGATGGAGGACGGTGAGGGCCGGCAGATCGATTTCAAGAACACCCTGATCCTGCTCACGACCAACGCCGGCACTGAACTTATCGCAGGCCTGTGCAAGGATCCGGATCTGATGCCCGAGCCCGAAGGCATGGCCAAGGCGCTGCGTGAACCTTTGCTCAAGGTCTTTCCGCCGGCGCTCCTTGGGCGCTTGGTGGCGATTCCCTATTACCCGCTGTCCGACGAGATGCTCGGCCAAATTGTGAAATTGCAACTGGGCCGGATCAAGAAGCGGGTCGAGGGGCGGTACAAAATTCCGTTTGTCTGCGCCGACGACGTTGTGCGGCTCGTGGTATCGCGATGCACTGAAAGCGAGTCCGGCGGGCGGGCGATCGACACCATCCTTACCAACACGATGCTGCCAGAAATCAGTCGCGAGTTCTTGAATCGAATGATGCAAGGGCAGCCGATCAATGGTGTTGAGGTGACGGTGGAAAATGGTGAATTTTCTTATTCCTTTGCATGATTGAACGCTTCTGCTGATTTATTTACTTGATCAAATACCGATAAACTTGGGGGAATCCATGAGTACAGCACCTAAACTTACTGCGTCAGTGGGTCATCATGGGGTCAATCGCCGGCCTGACGTCGTTGAAGTCCAGCGACTTTTGAAGGCGCGTGGCTTCAACCCAGGTGTTGTCGACGGCCGCTGCGGTCCGCGTACGGTCGCAGCGATCACCGGGTTTCAGCACCCGCTGATGCGCCGACCGGATGGTCGGGTTGATCCCGGCGGAAAAACCTGGGTTGCCCTGACTACCCCGGGCGCCGGTCCGACGCCGCCGAGCCACGCCAACACGCCCAAGTTGACCCAGCCGGTGCCGCGGCCGTCAATCTCGTCTTTGAATCCCGGGCTCAACGCTGTCAACAATGCTTACATGCAGGCCAAATTCGGTGCGCCGCGCAGCAGCTATGCCAGAGACTGTCAACCGGTCACCAACGAGCGGCTTCGCAAGATGATGGTCACCGCAAGCGTCGGGCCGTTCAACGTCACTGGTCTCAGTCCGGCTGTGGCCAGCTTGGGCGGAGTGATGGCTGAAGTAAAGCGCGCTCAACCGGCGGTCTATCAGGCGCTGGGTTCGGCGGGCATGTTGTGTTGCCGCTTCCAGCGCGGTTCTACAAGCGCCATTTCCAACCACAGCTGGGGAACTGCGATCGACCTCACCCTCAACAATGTGCTGGACCGGCGCGGTGACGGCAACGTGCAATATGGCCTGACGCTCATTGCACCGATATTCAACCGTTTTGGCTGGTACTGGGGTGCGAAATTCAAGATCGAGGACAGTATGCATTTTGAGGCTGGTCGCAGCCTGATGGACACTTGGGCCGGTACGGCCTGAGCAAAGGGTCATCATGATCTGGTCGGCAACCCGTTTACGTTTGCATTGGTTGGCCGTGCTGCTGCCGTTGGCCTGCACGGCAGCCGATGGCGTCCCGATGTCCGGCAAAGCCGACTGTCGGTTTGAAGTCCCCGGCGGTTGGCCGGGTGCCGATGTGCGCTGGACTGGGCCGTGCAAGGGCGGACGTGCTGAAGGACGAGGTGTGCTCCGCCAATTCAGTGACGGGCGGGTCCAGCGTCTGTACTTCGGCAGCTTGGTGGCGGGACACCTCAGTCTTGGCGTGATTGAACAGGACGACGGTTATGTGGCTGGTCAGTTCGCTGCCGCCAAAATCGTTGCCGGCGCAGATCGCAATATGCTGATCAAGGCCTTTGATGAAGCCAGCGCCGCTGCCACTGCAGTCGCTGAAAATTACCGTCGCGAGGGCAACGTGGCATCGGCCAAGTATTACCTTGAGCGCGCCAAACAACTGGCCGAGCAGCTTGATTGAGCTTTCGGTTCTTACCCGGCCAGAAGAGGTTCAGAAATGCCTATTCAAGTCGTCAACAGCGCCCAATTGATGTGCAGCCAAGGCTTTGCACCCAGCGCCTTGATGGTGCTACCGCTTAACCGTGTGATGTCAGGCAACCAGCCGGCCGCCAACATCATGGATAACAAGCCGATGATGAACATCATGCCATTCGGTATGTGCCGCAGCCCGGCCAACCCAATGGTTGCAGCGGCAACGGCAGCGGCCCTGGGCGTGCTAACACCGATGCCTTGTATACCCAATACGCCGGCACCCTGGACGCCTGGCGCACCAACGGTACTGATTGCCAACATGCCGGCGTTGGACAACACCTGCAAACTGATGTGTCTTTGGGCCGGAACGATTCAGGTAGTCAGTCCGGGTCAGGTCACAAACCTGATCCCGTAAGGCCTCGTCACTTTGCCGGATCGGCAGGCAGATCACGAAGATGCGCCCGAAAGTCGAGTGCCTTCGGCCCAAATTGCCCCTGTTTCCTTGCTCGCCTGACGCAGCTTTGCGGGTCGACCCAGCCCGCCCGAGTTCGGCACCAAGTTCCATTTTTCACCGATTTCTCGTAAGCGTTCCGCTCGAGTTCGACACTTACGACCCGCAAGTGCCTGATTCATATAGAACCAGGTTCAAAATCGCAGACTACAAATGGGGTTTAGAGAGGCTGGTGGGGGTGGGTTGTGGCAGGTCTAGCGCCGCGAAGAGCGACTTCTGCAGGGCTGAGATTTCGGTCAAGCCGC
>JANYKR010000174.1 GCA_025358155.1 Betaproteobacteria bacterium | reverse complement strand
TGCCGCCTCCATCGGGCGGCGATCGGCCGTGAGCAGCAACTCGTTCGGGCCTGCCCAGCCGTCCTGGCTGGTGTAGACATCCAGGCGCTCGCGCATCTCGGCCCACGCCGCTGCGGCGGCAGCGGGCGCCAGTCTGCCGAGAATCCCGATGACCGGGCTGGCCGAACTGCGGATGAAGGCCAGGTAGTCGTCCACCGAGGGGATGCGGAACACGGCATCGAGCGCGGTTGTCGCCACGTCGCAAAACCCCGCCTCCCTCAACAGCCCGTCGATCTGGCCGGGCTGACCCAGGCTGAGCAAGCCACCGGAGGAACGGGGGTCGCCAGCCGGCCGTCCGGCGTGCCTGAGGGCCGTGGACATCACGATCGCCACGCACGGGTTGCGTTCGGGGCGGGAGAACACCGACGACGGTGAACTCGTGGGGCGCAAGATCGGCGACTCGCACTGTGCCGTCTATGCCAGCCGAACCTACATCGAGCGTCACGGCCAGCCGCAACGGCTGGCCGACCTGGCGCAACACGCGCTGGTGGGTTTCGACGAAACGATGGCCAAGCACCGCATCACCGCCTGGCTGCAAAAAGTTGCCCCTGGCGCGGTACTGGTGGCGCGCAGCAGCAGCGTGCTGGGCCTGGTGTACTCGGCCAAGGCGGGTGTCGGCGTGGCGCCGTTGCCCACGGCCCTGGGGGACAACGAGTCCGACCTGGTCCGCGTGATCGAACCGGTCGCGGACCTGAGCCGCACCTGGCGCATGCTGACGACGCCAGAGTTGCGGCACACCCCGCGTGTCTCGGCCTTCTTCGACTTCATCGTCAGCGAGATCAACACGCTGCGGCCGATCATCACCGGCTGAGCGACGGCGCTGCGGCAGGCCTACCCGTCGAGCCGGCTTCACGCTGGCATTCGACGGCACAGATTTATCGCTGCCAGCAGCTTGTCATGAGCATCATCGCCACAAGGTCACCCCCGAGAGCTGACCGAGCCACGCACGACGCCGCGATTGACCGGGTCCAGCATGCGGGTGAATCAGGCGCCAAGCAACGATTTCGGGTCAGCGCACGACCTTGACAGGCGAGCCCACACGCGGATCGACCCCGCCGTCGTAGACGCCGTTGAGCAGGCGTAGCGCCGCTGCAGCATTGGGCAGCGGCGACCTGCGAGCCAGTTCGGCAAAGCCACCCGACGGAAAGGCAGCACGGTGCAGCGACCAGGGCTGGGCAGTGCTGCGATCCGCTGCGCTCAGAGGACGGAACGACGATTCGGCTTCTCGCAGCTGCGGCATGGCAAGTTGCAGGGCGTTGGCGTCCTTGGCGGCGTACTGCAGCAGGAAGTTGTTGTTGGACGGGCCGGTGACCACCGAAACGACAGCGGGCTGCATCGAGCCCTGCCCGTTGCGCCGGGTGCCTTCAAAGTGGGTGCCCGACAGGCCGTTGAAGCTGCGACGTTCGGTGCGCCCATCGCTGGGCTTGACGACGTTGCGAATGATGTCGTCGTGCGTGCTGCCGGCGCTCGCCGGCACCAGGCGCACGATCAACGCCGCGTCGCCGCTGCCGTTGACGAGCATCACCGCGTCGGCACTGTTTTTGACCTGCCACCCGAACGGCGCGGTCATCGCGATACCCAGGTCGTTGTGGAAAAAATTGCGACCCCGCGTCAAGCCCTGGGCACTCGACTCGCCGAAGGGCAGTCCCTCGATGGCCTGCAAGTAGCGCTGCTTGCCATCGTCGTCATAGGTGCCGCTGTAGCGCTCCGCGACGCGGCGGATGTCGGCCAGCCTTTTGTCGTTGCTGGGATGGCTGGCCAACCAGCTTGCGCCTGCGGGCGCGGCGCGTCCTTCGGCCTGCGCCTGGTCTGCGGCAAAGCGCTCCTGGCTCTTCAGCTGCTGGATCACGTCGACCATGTTGTTGGGGTTGTAGCGGGCGCGCGACAGGTACTCAGCCCCCAGCTCGTCGGCCTGGCTCTCTTGTTCGCGGCTGTAACTGGCCAGGCGGCCAGCCGCCACGCTCTGGCCGATCTGGCTGGCGGCCTGCGCCGTGCCCTGTGCGCCGGTGGCACTTTCAATCAGCACGCCGAGCACCGTGGCCGCGAGGACGCCAATGCCGGCGTCTTGCGCGCTGGTGGCGCGCTGCGCGCTGTGGCGCGCCGTGACATGACCGATCTCGTGGCCGATGACGCCAGCCAGATCGGCCTCACTGTCCATGTAGGCCATCAGCCCGCGCGTGACATACACAAAGCCGCCGGGCAGCGCAAACGCGTTGACTTCCGGGCTGTCCAGCACGGTGAAGGTCCACTGCAGGTTGGCACGGTGCGACTGCCTGACGAGCTTCTGCCCGATGTCGTTGACATAGGCTTGCAAGCGCGGGTTGGCCAGCGCACCGTACTCCGCAAGCGCCTGCTGATGGGCCTTGCGGCCTTCAGCGATCTCGGAGGACTCATCCATCACCGAACGCTCGCTGCGGCCACTGACCGGGTTGACGACATTCGTGCCACAGCCCACCAGCAACAACAAGGCCAGGCTGGCAGGCGCCAAACGGAACAGGCGGAAAGCAGTCATGGACATCCCCTAAGAGTCTGCACGGGCTTGAACTGTGCCTCGCAGAGGCCGACACCGTCCGTTCGGTCTCACACAGTCAGCTTGCCGCTGCGAATGGTCTTGCAACGCGAGCGAGGTGATCCTTGGCAAATGCCAGGAGATCAGCGTTGGGGTGGCCCTTGTTCATTTGCGGCAAGTATGGCGACCGCTCGTGCAAACCCAAAAAAAAAGTCGCCAGTCCGCGAATGCTTGATCGCGCTGCGGCCGCGTCGCCACGGCGAGCGCGGTAGCACAAACAAAACGTAACGGCGCCCCGAAGGGCGCCGTTACCGATGCGTAGGCCGCCTTGTGGAAGCGACGAAGATGCTTACTTGACGGCTTCTTTGGCAGCGGCCTTGGAGGCGTCGGCCGCTTTCTTGGCCTTTGCCTTGTGGACTTTGGCCTTGACCTTGTGCACGGTCTTGGCGGGCTGGTCGCTGGTCGCGGCCTTGGCGTTCTCGACGCCTTGCTTGGTGGTCTCGGCGGTAGCTTTGCCGGCTTCCTTGACGGCAGTGGTCGCCTGGGCATGGGCGCCGAAAGCGGCGAAGGCGATGGTCAACGCGATGAGTGCAGTCTTCATGGGGCAGTCTCCAGGGTGGGGAAGGGATTGGACACAATCCACACAACGTCGTAGATCACACAGCCGTTGACGGCAAGTGCTCGGGTTGTGGGCCACGACATCCCATGCGACCCGTTCCTCCTCGCCTGGTCCTGGTTTGTGTCGCACCAAGACGTACTGGGCGGGGTGTTGCTGCTGGGCATGCTGTTTTTCATTTCGTCAGCCTGCACGTTGCTCGAAAGCGCGATGTCGGTCACCTCCGTTCACCGCGCAATGGGGCCGTCGCCGTCATTTCCTGGTCTGAGCGCTCGATCCTTGCGGCTCAATGATCGGCGGGAATAAAGTCTGTCGGGCCCTCACCTGGGAAGTGCGCCCACTCTTAATCCTCGAACCCCCTGTCCGGACTGAGCAGGTTTGCTCGCTCGCCTTGAACCCGAGGAATAGGGTCTGTCGGGACTTGTAACGGACACGGATCTGAGCGATTTCCAGCCACCGGCGGCACCGCCGAATGACTCTTGATGGCCGGCCAGAGCCGCCCATCAGAGGCAGCTTCCAGGCTGCTGAGCTCGCTCAGATTTCGACCTAACAGG
>JANYKR010000310.1 GCA_025358155.1 Betaproteobacteria bacterium | reverse complement strand
CCGTCACTTGCGCGACGTGCCCATCACCTGCAAGTAGGCGACCACGGCGTCCATCTCGCTGCGCCCCTTGACCTCATCGCCGGCCTTGGCGATCTCGTCATCGGTGTAGGGCACACCCACGATGCGCAGCGCCTTCAACTTGGGCGCCATGTCGGCCGGATCGAGCATGCCCTTGTTCAACCACGAATAGGCCGGCATGTTGCTCTCGGGCACCAGATCGCGCGGGTTGTTCAGGTGGATGCGGTGCCATTCGTCGCTGTACTTGCCGCCGACGCGGTGCAGGTCAGGACCGGTGCGCTTGCTGCCCCACTGGAACGGGTGGTCGTAGACAAACTCGCCCGCCACCGAGAAGCTGCCATAGCGCAGCGTCTCGGCACGGAACGGCCGGATCATCTGCGAGTGGCAGTTGTAGCAGCCCTCGCGGATGTAGATGTCACGCCCGGCCAGTTGCAGTGAGGTGTAGGGCTTGAGGCCCTCGACCGGCTGGGTGGTGCTTTTCTGGAAAAACAGCGGAACGATCTCGACCAGGCCGCCAAACAAGATGGCCAGCAGGATCAGGACGATCATCAGGAAGTTGTTGGTCTCGATCTTTTCGTGACCAGCGGGTGAATGGTTTTGTGCCATTTTTGTTTTCCTTGGGCTTCAGGCGTGCGCCAGCACCATCGGGATGGGCGCGGTCGCTGCCTTGCCGCCCAGCACCGTCATCACCACGTTCCAGCCCATGATCAGCATGCCGCCCAGATACAGCAGGCCGCCACCCAGGCGGATGACGTAAAACGGGTAGGTTGCCTTGACGCTCTCGACAAAGCTGTAGACCAGCGTGCCGTCGGGGTTGACAGCGCGCCACATCAGCCCCTGCATCACGCCGGCGATCCACATCGCGGCGATGTAGAGCACGATGCCGATGGTGGCGATCCAGAAGTGCAGCTCGATGGCGCGGGTGGAGTACATCTTCTCGCGGCCGTACATCTTGGGGATCAGGTGGTAGAGCGCGCCCATCGAGATCAGGCCCACCCAGCCCAGCGCACCCGAGTGCACGTGACCCACCGTCCAGTCGGTGTAATGCGACAGCGCGTTGACGGTCTTGATCGACATCATCGGGCCCTCGAAGGTGCTCATGCCGTAAAACGAGAGTGAGACGATCAAGAACTTCAGGATCGGGTCGTCACGCAGTTTGTGCCAGGCACCCGACAGCGTCATGATGCCGTTGATCATGCCGCCCCAGCTTGGCGCCAGCAGGACCAGCGAGAAGATCATGCCCACGCTTTGCGCCCAGTCGGGCAAGGCGGTGTAGTGCAAATGGTGCGGGCCAGCCCACATGTAGGTGAAGATCAGCGCCCAGAAGTGCACGATCGACAGCCGGTAGCTGTAGACCGGCCGGCCGGCCTGCTTGGGGATGTAGTAGTACATGATCCCCAGGAAGCCGGCGGTCAAAAAGAAACCCACCGCGTTGTGGCCGTACCACCACTGCACCATCGCGTCCTGTACCCCGGCGTAGGCCGAGTACGACTTGGTCAGGCTGACAGGAATGGCCGCGCTGTTGACGATGTGCAGCAGCGCCACCGCGATGATGAAAGCGCCGAAGAACCAATTGGCGACGTAGATGTGGCGGATCTTGCGGGTGCCCACCGTGCCGAAGAAGACGATGGCGTAGCTGACCCAGACCACCGCGATCAGCAGGTCGATCGGCCACTCCAGCTCAGCGTATTCCTTGCCCTGGGTGAAGCCCAGCGGCAAGGAGATCACCGCCGCGACCACCACCAGGTTCCAGCCGATGAAGGTGAACATCGCCAGCGCCGGCATGAACAAGCGGGTCTGGCAGGTGCGCTGCACCACGTGGTAGCTGGTGGCAAACAGCACGCTGCCGCCAAAGGCAAAGATCACCGCATTGGTGTGCAACGGCCGCAGCCGCCCATAACTCAGCCAGGGGATGCCCATGCTGAGGTCGGGCCAGGCCAGTTCGGCGGCGATGATCACCCCCACCAGCATGCCTACGATGCCATACAGCACCGCGACGAGGGCAAAACCTCGCACAACGGTGTCGCTGTAGACCGGTGCTGCCGTTACAGAACTGCTTGCCATTGAGACAACTCCTTCCAGGATTTCAAGGGGGTTCTTGCAAAATATGGCGCGATTGTTGGGGCAGACCCGCAGTCGGCGGTTGACCTTGGTCAAACGGTGGCCGGTCGTCTTGCAAAATCCGCTCGCCCTCGCGCTCGACATCGTCTAACTGACCCTGGTGCAAAGCCCAGCCGAACACCCCCAGGATCAGCAGCACCAGCACGGCCGACATCGGGATCAGCAGGTAGAGGATATCCATGGGCGACCGATTGGGCTGGCGTGAGTGGGCTGGCGACGCGTCAAGATTGTCGACGCGCCAACCGCAACGAGTTGCCGATCACCAGCAGCGAGCTGCTGGCCATGCCCAGTCCGGCGGCCCAGGGCGGCAACCAACCCAGCAGCGCCAGCGGGATGCAGGCGCCGTTGTACACCGCCGCCCACAGCAGGTTTTGCCGCACCACGGCCATCGCCCGACGCGCCAGCGTGTGGGCCAGCAACAGGTCGCCCAGCCGGCTGGACGCCACCACCGCATCAGCTTGGGCCCGGGCCACCAGCGCGCTCTGCCCCATTGCGAAGGACACGTCGGCGCGCGCCAGCACCGGGGCGTCGTTGATGCCGTCACCCACCATTGCCACGCACAGGCCCTGGGCCTGGGCCGCCGCCACCTCGGCCAGCTTGCTCTCGGGCGTGGCGCCACCGATCACCGCCGAGACCTGCAGCCGGTCCGCCATGCGGGCAGCGCGGTCGGGCCGGTCGCCCGACAGCAGCACCACTTCCAGGCCGCGCGCGCGCAAGGCCCGCACCGTGCTGATGGCGTCAGGCCGCAAGGCTTCGTCAAAGTCCAGTCGGGCGAGCAGGTGGCCCCCGCAGCCCAAGAAGGTGGCGGCGCGCTGCTCGGTGTCGACGTCGGGCTGGGTGACGTTCGGGGTGACGTTAGGGGTGACGTTCGGGGTGACGTTCGGGGTGACGTTCGAGGTGACGTTCGGGTTGTCGTTCTCGGCGCTGCCGGCGGCGACTTGGGCAGTCTGGCCCGCTGCACCAGGCGGGGTGGGCTGCGCCACAAAAGAGGCACGGCCCAGGCGCCACTCGCGGCCCTGCGGGTCACGGGCTTGAAGCCCCTGGCCTGCCAGCTCCTGCACCGCTTGCCATGAAGCGCTGGCGGGGGTGGCGTCGGGCGGCTCAACGCCGCCGGCCAAGGCCGCACGGCCAAACTCAGAGAGTGCCTGCGACAGCGGGTGGCTCGACCAGCCCGCCAGCGACACCGCCTGTGCCAGCAGCTTGGCGTCGCTCAGCACCGGCAGGGTTGCCGCACAGGGGGCTGCTGCGTTCAGTCGCACCAGGCCGCAAAAGCGCAGGTGCTCGTCGGTCACGGTGCCGGTCTTGTCGAGGTAGAACCGGGTCACCCGGGTCAGTGCCTCCAGCGCATCGAGGCGTTGCAGCAGCACACCGCGCCGCGCCAGCGCACTGGTGGCGGCCAGCAGCGCCGAGGGTGCAGCCAGGGACAGGGCGCAAGGGCAGGTGACGATCAGTACCGACACGGCAACCCAGACCGCGCGGGCCGGATCGATCACGCTCCACACGGCCGCTGCGCCGGCAGCCAGCACCAGCACGGCCCACAAAAACGGCCCGGCCCAGCGGTCGGCAGCGCGGGCCAGCGCCGGGCGCTGGCTCATCGCATCGCGCATCAGCGCGACGATGGCCTCCAGGCGGGTGTCGGCGCCCACCCGGTCCACGGCCATGGTCACAGGTGCCGCCAGGTTCAGGCTGCCCGCCACCACCGCCGCGCCGCAAGGCTTGGCCACCGGCACACTTTCACCGGTCAGCAGTGACTCATCGGCCCGGGTGTGCCCGGCGATCACCCGACCATCGGCCGGAAACGCGTTGCCCACCGGCACCCGCACCCGATCACCGGGCACCAGGCGCTGCACGCTGACGGTCTCGACCTGGTCCTGCGCGTCCAGGCGCAAGGCCGTCTCAGGCATGCCGGACAGCGCAGTCTCCAGCACCAGGGCAACGCGGTGCCGAGCCCGGGTTTCGAGCAGCCGGCCGAGCAGCAAGAAGCTGACGAACATGGTCAGCGAGTCAAAGTACACCTCCTGGCCAAACAAGCCTTCAGGCGCGAAGGTGGCGCCACTGCTGGCCACAAACGTGACCGCAATGCCCAGCGCGACCGGCACGTCCATGCCAATGCGCCGGGCCCGCAAGCTGCGCCAAGCCCCTGCAAAAAACGGCCCGGCCGAGAACACCATCACCGGCAGGGTCAGCAACCAGCTGCCCCAGTTGAGCAACTGGCGCAAGTCGGGCGCCAGCTCGCCCGGGCCGGCCACATAGCTCGGCGTGGACATCATCATCACCTGCATGGCGCAAAACGCGGCCACAAACAGCTGCCAGATCGCAGCGCGGTGCTCAAGCTTGCGGGCCTCGCGGGCGTCCTGTGCAGCATCGGGGCTGGCGTCGTAGCCGGCCGCGCGGATCGCTGTGACGATACGGGCCACGCCGGTGCGCTGCGGGCTCCAGCGCACCCGGGCCCGCTCGCCGGCGGCGCTGACGCTGACGTCGAGCACGCCCTCCACCCGGCCCAGAGCCTGCTCGATCAAGCCGGCGCAGGCCGCGCAGTGCATGCCGCTGATGCGCAGCGATGACTCGGCAAGGATTTCGCCGGCCGGGCCGCTGCTGTAGCGGGTGAAGCGCCGCTGCTCGACCGGGTCGTCCAGCACCGCCAGGCCATCGGCTGCGCCCAGACCCACACTGGCGCCCTCCTCCAGGCCGTCACCCCGGGCCAGCCCCACGCCCAGCGGCAGCGTCAGGGGCTGCGGCAGGTTGGAGGCGGGAACGGTCGGCATGGTGAAATGGTGGTCATTGCGCGGGCCAGCACTTGACCGCTTGAACGCGCAACCCGGCCCAGTTTATGGGCTGCGCCAATTAAATGGTCTTCTCGAGGTTTCAAAATGATCTATGTCAAGCTTGCAAGCCAATCCGGGGCTTGGACGAATACCGTCCGACGCGGTGCACTGCAGCTGCTGACGGGGATTGCCGTGCTGGCTGCCAGCACTTCAGCCAGCACAGCAGCCAGCACAGCCGCCAGCGCCCAAGCGGCGGCCCAGCAGCCGCAGCGCCTGCAGGCGATCACGTTGGGCGCGGGCATGCACAACATCCATGCCGAATTGGCGCTGACACCCGACCAGCGCCAGATGGGCCTGATGTACCGGCGCGACCTGGCCAGCCATGAGGGCATGCTGTTTGTCTTCGAGACAGCGCAGCCGCAATGTTTCTGGATGCGCAACACCCCCACGCCGCTGACGATTGCTTTTGTCGCTGACGACGGCGCCATCGTCAACCTGGCCGACATGAAGCCCTTTGACGAGTCCTCCCACTGCTCGACCCAGCCGGTGCGCTACGTGCTGGAGATGAACCAGGGCTGGTTTGCCAAACGGGGCATCAAGGCCGGCTTCAAGTTGACCGGCGCACCCTTCAAGCCCTGAAAGCCGCCAGGCCTGGCCCGCCCCAGCATGCAAAAAGCCGGCGCAAGGCCGGCAGTGAGTTCTGAGCCGGCGCTGCGCGCCGCCCGGTGGAAGCTCGCGAATCAGGCGAAGTTGGCTGCCGCGAAGTCCCAATTCACCAGCGCGTTGAGGTAGGTCTCGACGAACTTGGGGCGGGCATTGCGGTAGTCGATGTAGTAGGCATGCTCCCACACATCGATCGTCAGCAAGGCCTTGTCGGCGCCGGTCAGCGGCGTGGCGGCATTGCTGGTGTTGGCCAGGTCGACCGAGCCGTCGGCCTTCTTGACCAGCCAGGTCCAGCCCGAACCGAAGTTGCCCACCGCACTTTTGGTGAATGCCTCTTTGAAGGCTGCGTAGTTGCCCCATTTGGCGGTGATGGCCGCGGCCAGCGCGCCGGTCGGCTCACCGCCGCCGGCCGGTTTCATGCTGTTCCAGAAAAAGGTGTGGTTCCAGACTTGGGCCGCGTTGTTGAAGATCGGGCCGGCCGACTTCTTGACCACGTCTTCCAGCGGCAGGCCGGCAAACTCGGTGCCACCGACCAGGTTGTTCAGGTTGGTGACATAGGCCTGGTGATGCTTGCCGTAGTGGTACTCGAAGGTTTCGGGCGAGATGTGCGGCATCAGCGCATCGGTGGCGTAGGGCAGCGCGGGCAGGGTGTAGCTCATGGGGTGTCCTTTGGGGGGTGGTGGCGGGGGAATGGCGGGGGGATGGCGGATGGGCCGGCGGCGTTGCAAGGGCCAAGCGTGCAAAGGATCGCAGCTTGATCGTGGCCGGATCACGGTCATACCTGCGAAACATTGTAGGCAGCCACCCCGACCCTTGCACGCCGCATGAAGACGTTGCTGGAAGGCGGGGCTTATTTGGCTGTTTCCCGGCGTGACAGCTTGCCGGACTGACCGGCAACCCACAAAACCTTCAGGCTGGATCGGGCGCGCCGTGTGTCACGCTCAAAACCTCCACCGCCGCGCGGCCGTCGGCCCAGATCGCGCTGAGCCGGGCACCCGCTTGCAGGCCTGCGGCCTGGGTGATCGGACGGTTGCTGCCATCGGTCAGCCAGGCGTAGCCCCGCGCCAGCACCTGGTGCGGGTCCACCGCCGCCAGCCGCAGCGCGAACCGCGCCAACTGCTCGTCGCGGCGCTGGCGTTGGGCATGCAGGGCGAGACGCAGCCGCTGGTCTTGCTCGTCGAGCCGGCGCAAGCGCAGATCCAAGGCCTGGCGCAAGGCCATGCGCTGGCGGCTTTGCAGGCTGTCGAGCCGCGCGGCCTGCTGGGCCAGCAAACGTGCCGGCCGGCCCAGTTGCAAGGCCAGCCGGTCCAGTCGCTGGGCTTGCTGGTCAAGGCGGCGCTGCAGCGCCCGCTGCAGGCCCTGCTCCAGTTGCAGCAGGCGCGCCAGCATTTCGGCGCGCAAGGGCGCCGCCAGCTCCGCCGCTGCGGTGGGTGTGGGCGCCCGCAGGTCGGCGGCCAGGTCGGCCAGGGTCACATCGGTCTCGTGGCCCACGCCGCAAACCACCGGGATCGGGCAGGCCACTACCGCTCGAACCACCGCCTCATCGTTGAAGGCCCACAAATCTTCCAGCGAGCCACCGCCCCGGCAGACGATCAACACATCGACCTCGGCACGCTGGCCGGCCAGTGCGATGGCTGCCACCAACTGGGCAGGCGCCTCGGCGCCCTGCACCAGGCTGGGGTAGACGATCACCCGCAGGTGCGGCGCCCGCCGGGCGATGGCCGACAGCACGTCGTGCAAGGCTGCCGCGCCGGTCGACGTGACGATGCCCACCGTGCGCGGACAGGCGGGCAGCGGCCGCTTGCGGGCCAGATCGAACAGGCCGGCGGCTTCCAGCCGAGCCTTCAGGCGCAAGAACAATTCATACAGCGAGCCCGCACCCAGCCGCAGCAGTGCCTCAACCACACACTGCAACTCACCGCGCGACTCGTAGACCGTGATGCGTCCACGCAACTCCACCTGCTGGCCGTCGGCCGGGCGGAAGTCCAGCAGGCCTGCGGCTCGGCGGAACATCGCGCAGCGCAGCAACGCGGCCTGGCCCTCGCTGTCCTTGAGCGTGAAGTAGCAATGGCCGCTGGCGGCCCGGGTGAAGCCCGAGATCTCGCCGCGCACCGTCACCGCGCCCAAGCGCGAGGCCAGCGCATCGGCAACCGCCAACAGCAGCGCAGCCACGCTCCAGGCGCGGGGCGGCGCTGACACGGGGCTGGCAAAGGGTTCGGGCAGCACCATCAGCGGGGCCCGATCTGACGCTTGTCGCGTCGGGTCTGCCCGGGATTTCCCCAAACTTGTGGTCTGAACCCCGGGGCCTCGGAAGCGCGGTAACTGAACGGTTTCATTTACGCAAGTGCCTGATTTGAAATAAGAAATGCATGCTCAAAAAACGGGCAATCCAAGGAAAAGCCCGCAAAAACGGGGTTCTGCTGAGGGACTGTGGCGCTTACCCACAAACTTATCCACAGTTCCGGTGGATTGTTCGGGGCGCAAATTCAGGCTGACTTGACGGATCAGCAAGCCGCAGGCGGCTGCGCTGGTGCGGGTTGCGGCCGGGGTCATAATCTATGGCCATCTTTCGTGGCCGACGGGCCCGGCAGCGACCTGATCCAGGTCAGGCCTGCGCCGGCACCCCGCCCGCAAACCCCTGCAAATAATCCCAGAGGCTTTCAGTTGCTGTCGATCATACAAGCCGCTGGTTGGCCAATCTGGCCCCTGATCCTGTGCTCTGTGGTAAGCCTGGCGCTGGTCATCGAACGCTTGCTAAGCCTGCGCAGCAAACGCATCCTGCCGCCCAAGCTGCTCGACGAAGTGATTGGCATCAGCCGCAGCAGCCTGCCAGCCCTGGATGTGGTCAACAAACTGGCCGACAACTCGGTGTTGGGGCAAGTGCTGGCCGCCGGACTGCGGGCAGTGATCGTCGATCCCCGCATCACCGAATCTGCCTTGCGTCTGAGTTTCGAGGGTGCTGGCCGGGCCGCCGCGCAACAACTTGAGCGGTACCTCAACACCCTCGGCACCATCGCCTCGGCAGCGCCGCTGCTGGGCTTGCTGGGCACGGTGGTGGGCATGATCGAGATCTTTGGCTCGCAGGCGCCCACCGGCGCGGCCAACCCGGCTGCACTTGCGCACGGCATTTCGGTGGCGCTCTACAACACCGCGTTCGGGCTGATCATCGCGATCCCGTCGCTGATGTTCTACCGCTACTTTCGGGGTCTGGTCGAGCAGCACCTGCTGGGCCTGGAACAAGCCGCTGAGCGCCTGGTGCCACACCTGATGCGCTTTGCGGTGCGGCCTCAGGCGGCAGCACGCTGAGGCACGCCCGTCTTGCACTCCATCCACAACCGCACCGCATGAAATTCCGCAGCCGCAGGCTTGAAGAGCCCGAGATCAACCTGATCCCGTTCATCGACGTGTTGCTGGTGGTGTTGATCTTCTTGATGCTGTCGACCACCTACAGCCGCTACTCTGAATTGCAGATCAACTTGCCGACGGCCGACGCCGAGCGGCTCAAAGAGCGGCCAGGCGAGATTCTGGTGACGGTCTCGGCCGAGGGCCGTTACGCCGTCAACCGCAACCCGCTGGATGGCCGCAGCATCGAGTTGCTCAGCGCGGCCTTGCAGCAAGCCGCCGGGGCGGCGGCCAGCACCGCCGTGGTGGTGGTCTCGGCCGACGCGCTGACACCGCACCAATCGGTGATCAACGTGCTGGACGCCGCGCGCCGGGCCGGCTTGCCGCGCCTGACCTTCGCCACCCAGTTGCCCGGTGACGCCGCCGCGCGCTGAGCATCGGGCCGCCCTGGCGGTGCCACGCAGTACGGCTTCGCGACTCCGCCACTGGCTGACAGCCTTGTGGGCCGCGCCGACCCCGGCACTGGCCGCGCGCGCCTTGCAACCCCTGTCCTGGCTGTACGCGGCGCTGGCTGACGGCCACCAGGCGCTGTACCGGCTGGGGCTGCTGCGGGCGGTGCGTACGCCGGTGCCACTGCTGGTGGTGGGCAACCTGGTGGCCGGTGGCGCCGGCAAGACGCCCACCGTGGTGGCCTTGATCGGCCTGCTGCGGGCGCAGGGCTGGACACCGGGCGTGATCTCGCGGGGACACGGCCGGCACGACGCGGCCGTGCAGCAGGTGACCCGACACAGCGCCGCAGCCGAGGTGGGCGATGAGCCCCTGCTGATCCATCTGCGCACCCTCGCGCCCGTGGCGGTGGGCGCCGACCGCGCCGCCGCTGCTGCCGCCCTGTGCGCTGGCCATCCCGGCGTGGACATCCTGGTTGCCGATGACGGCCTGCAACACCACCGCTTGCAGCACGACATGGCCGTGCTCGTGTTTGACGACCGGGGCATCGGCAACGGCCTGCGCCTGCCGGCCGGCCCGCTGCGCCAGGCCCTGCCACGCCGCGTGCCGCCGCATACCCTGGTGCTCTACAACGCGGCCCAACCCAGCACCGCCCTGCCCGGCCTGCGTGGCACACGCCGGCTGGCCGGTGTGCTGCCGTTGGCGGCCTGGTGGCAGGGCCAGGCGCCCGCTTCCGGTGATGGCGGCTGGCCGGCGCTGCGGGGTCGCCGCCTGCTGGCTGCTGCCGGGCTGGCGCGGCCCGAGGCTTTTTTTGCAATGCTCGAAGCCCTGGGGCTGCAGATCGACCGCCTGCCGCTGAGGGACCACCATCCGCTCATTCCAAGGCCCTGGCCGGCCGACACCCCAGCACTGATCGTGACCGAAAAAGACGCCGTCAAGCTGCCGCCCGACGCGGTGGGCCAGACCCAAGTCTGGGTGGCAACGCTAGACTTCCAGCCTGAACCCGGCTTTGCCGCCGCCCTGCGTGAGCTTTGCGCACCCTTCAAAACCCACCATGAGCCTTGACCACCGCCTGATCGACCTGCTGGTGTGCCCGCTGTGCAAAGGCCCGCTGCAATTGCTGCGCGACGAGCAATCTCGACCGCTCGAACTGGTTTGCCCGGCCGACCGGCTGGGATTCCCGATCCGCGACGGTATTCCGGTGATGCTGGAGCCCGAGGCCCGCGTGCTGGAGGCCTTCCCGGCCCCGCCGCCCAGCCCGCTGCCGTTTCCGCCGACGCCCTGAGCGCTTGCGCCAGCCCAGTGAGCTTCACCGTCCTGATCCCGGCCCGGCTGGCCAGCAGCCGCCTGCCCAACAAGCCGCTGGCCGACATCGCCGGCCTGCCGATGGTCGTGCGGGTGGCCCAGGCCGCCAGCCGCAGCGCTGCGCACCGGGTGGTGGTGGCGGCAGACTCGGCCCGCATCGTTGCCGCCTGCCAGCAACACGGCACCGAGGCGGTGCTGACCCGCACCGACCACCCCAGCGGCAGCGACCGGCTGGCCGAAGCCTGCGAGCAACTCGGGCTGGACGGGGACGACCTGGTCGTCAATGTGCAGGGCGACGAACCGCTGATCGCCCCGCAGATGATCGATGCCTGCGCCGCACTGCTGCGCCAGCGGCCCGACTGCGTGATGGCCACGGTGGCCCACGCCATCGATGACGTGGCCGAGTTCAACAACCCCAACGTGGTCAAGGTGGTGCTGGACGCTGCGGGCCGGGCGCTGTACTTCTCGCGCGCCCCCATCGCCTGGTGGCGGGACGGTTTTGCTGGCGGCATCACCCAGCTGCCCGAGCACCCGGCGCCGCTGCGCCATGTCGGGCTGTATGCCTACCGGGCTGGCTTTTTGCGGCGATTCCCGGGCTTGAGCGTGGCACCGCTCGAAACCCTGGAATCGCTGGAGCAGTTGCGGGTGTTGTGGCACGGCGAACGCATCGCCGTGGTGGTCAGTGAGCAGCGGCCCGGGCCGGGGGTGGACACGCCCGAGGACCTGGCGCGGGTGCGGGCGATCTTTGCCGGCGCGGGCGCCACAGGCTCCCGCACCACGCGTCAAAACTGAGTCCGCAGCGCCGAGCAATGCCAGCGATTGCGGGTCCGCCCGGCGTCAGTTTGGCGCAGGGGCGCGCATGCTATTCTCGAATGCAAATTCGGTCTGCCAGACACTGCGGCTGCAGTTGAGCGTGCAGGTGCGGGTGCAATCGATGATCCCTACAAAATGACGAGGCACGGATGAGACTGATTCTGTTGGGGGCGCCCGGCGCCGGCAAGGGCACGCAAGCCGCCTTCATCTGCCAGAAGTTCGGCATCCCGCAAATCTCTACCGGCGACATGTTGCGCGCTGCGGTCAAGGCCGGCACGGCGATGGGCCTGGCCGCCAAGCAGGTGATGGACAGTGGCGGCCTGGTCAGCGACGAGATCATCATCGGCCTGGTCAAGGAGCGCATTGCCCAGCCTGACTGCGCCAATGGCTTTTTGTTCGACGGCTTCCCGCGCACCCTCCCGCAAGCCGACGCGATGAAGGCTGCTGGCGTCAAGCTCGATCTGGTGCTGGAGATCGATGTGCCCGACGAGGCCATCATCGAGCGCATGAGCGGCCGGCGTGTGCACCAGCCCTCTGGACGCAGCTACCACCTCCAGTTCAACCCGCCCAAGGTGGCCGGCAAGGACGACGTCAGCGGCGAAGACCTGATCCAGCGCGCCGACGACAGCGAGGCCACCGTGCGGCACCGCCTCACCGTCTACCAGAGCCAGACCCGGCCGCTGGTCGAGTACTACGCCTCCTGGGCCGCCACGGGCGACGCGCAAGCGCCGCGTTATGCCCGGATTGCGGGCCAGGGCAGCGTCGATGAGATCACCGCCCGCGCCATGCTGGCGCTGCAAGGCTGAACCGGCCCACCCGGCACGGCCTGCGGGCCCGGTCAAAATCAACTCGACGGCCACTGGATGTGGCCGTTTTGCCTGGGGCGCGAGTTGGCGGCCCCGTCATCACGTGAACCAGGAGAATTTCAATGGACATTGCAGGCAAGGTTTTCATCGTCACCGGCAGCGCTTCGGGCTTGGGTGAAGGCACCGCGCGATTGCTGGTGCAGCAAGGTGCCAAGGTCGTGATCGCCGATTTGCAGGTCGAGCGCGGCCAGGCCTTGGCGACTGAACTGGGCGCAACCGCAGGCCAGGCCGTCTTCGTCCGCTGCGATGTCAGCCAGGACGCCGACGGCCGCGCCGCTGTGGCCGCCGCACTCGCGCTGGGCCCGTTGTTTGGCCTGGTCAACTGCGCCGGCATCGCCCCGGCCGCCCGGACCGTGGGCAAAGAGGGCGCACACCCGCTGGACGTGTTCACCAAGACCGTCACCGTCAACCTGATCGGCAGCTTCAACATGACCCGGCTGGCCGCCGAGGCGATGTGCGGCAACACGCCCGAGCCCACCGGCGAGCGTGGCGTGATCATCAGCACCGCCAGCGTGGCCGCTTACGACGGCCAGATCGGCCAGGCCGCCTACGCCGCCAGCAAGGGCGGCGTGGTGGGCATGACGCTGCCCATCGCTCGTGACTTGGCGCGCAACGGCATCCGGGTGATGACCATCGCGCCGGGCATCTTCGGCACGCCGATGCTGTTCTCGATGCCGCAGGCGGTGCAGGACGCCCTGGCTGCCGGCGTGCCGTTCCCGAGCCGGCTGGGTACGCCGGCCGACTACGCCAAGCTCGTCAAACACATCATCGAGAACGACATGCTCAACGGCGAGGTGATCCGGCTGGA
>JANYKR010000040.1 GCA_025358155.1 Betaproteobacteria bacterium | reverse complement strand
GCTGTCGCGGCTGAGCCAGATCCAGGACGGCCGCTGGAAAGTGGTCTCGGACCTGCGCTGAGCGCCGGCCCGATCCGATTGCCGAGCCCCGCAGTGCCCCTGACACCTTCGAGCCCGCCCGCCGACATGAGCCCCTCCGCCACCCTTTCCGCAACCCTTTCCGCCAACGCTTCCGCCAGCGCGTCCGCCACGGTCACCGACGCCCTCGACAGCCGACTGTCGGTACGCGATTTTTTGCCTACGCCGGTCACCGCCGAGCAAATACGCCAGGTGCTGGCTACCGCCTCGCGCTCGCCGTCCGGCGGAAATGTGCAGCCCTGGCGGATCGACGTGGTGGCAGGCGGGCGGCTGACCGAGCTCAAGGCCCTGATGCAGCGCCGCCTGGCCGAGGTGGCTGCAGGCGACAAGAGCGAATCGTCCGAGTACGACATTTACCCAAAGGAGCTGGTGTCACCGCACCGCGACTACCGCTTCAAGATCGGCGAGGACATGTACGCCCGCCTGGGCATCCCCCGAGAAGACAAGCCAGCGCGGCTGCGCTGGTTTGCCCGCAACTACCAATTTTTTGGCGCACCGATGGCGCTGTTTTGCAGCGTGGACCGGCGCATGGGCCCGCCGCAGTGGAGCGACCTGGGCATGTTCTTGCAGTCGGTGATGCTGCTGCTGCGTGAAGCCGGCCTGGACAGCTGCGCCCAGGAGTGCTGGGCGGTCTACCCCAAGACCCTCGGCGAGTTCATCGGCATCCCGGCCGAGCGCATGCTGTTCACCGGCATGGCGATTGGCTACCGCAACCCCGAACACGCGATCAACCAGTTGCGGTCTGAGCGGGCGGCGGTGGACGAGTTCAGCCGCTTTCACGGCTTGTAGCCGGCCGCCGGCGACCTCAATCGAGTTGACGGGCCGCCACCAGCGCCCGCAGCACCGCGCGGTTGACGGCGGGTACGGCCATCAGCAAGGCCTCGGCGGCGGCGCGGATGTCGTAGATCGAGGCCGACTCCACCGCCTGTACCAAGGTCAAGAAAGGCATCAGCGGGCCGTTGTCGTGGACCAGCGCGGCGCGCACCGCATCGCTGGTGGGAATGCTTTTGAGCAGGTCTTCAAACGGCTGCTGCATCAACCGGTCGAGCAGTGAAAACACGCCGCAAATGAACAGCTCGCTGCGCTTGTCCTCATCGCAGCCACTGTCGCGGCCCAGCTCTTCCATCACCAGGCCGCGCCGCACAGCGGCGTAGATCACCGGCTTGCTGTTGCTGTCCCTGCTGCCGGCGGCCAGCAGCAAGGCCAGCCAGCGCTTGAGCCGCTGGTAGCCAATCAACATGATGGCGTGGCGGAAGCTGGTGACCTCCACGCTCAGGCCAAAGGCCGGCGAGTTGATGTAGCGCATCAGCTTGAAGGCCATCGTCGGGTCGTTTTTCATCACCGCTTCAAGCCGATCGATCGGCTCGGCGCGATCCACCCGGTTGATCAGCTCGACGATGGCGCCAAGCTCGGGCTGGCCGGCGCGGCCGGTTGCAGTGCGCTTTGGCGCCGCGTCGTCGAGCGGCCAGCCCAGCACCGCAATCGCGCCCCGGCCAAAGGCCTCCGTCATCTCGGCCATCGTGCGCACGCCGGCCTGCACATGCGGAATGTTGCGCGACACTCCGCCAGGCGGTGGCATGCCGTCGCGCCGCTCGTCTGCCAGGTCGATGATCGAGTACGCAAAACACGGCAACACATCGCGCGGCAGCGGTGCCAGCGGCCGGCCCTTGATCAGCAAGGTGTTGCCGTGGTGGTGCAGTGAAGCCAGCGCCTCGCTGCAGGCCAGGTCGCTGGCCATGAAGGCCGGCACCTCCAGCATCAGGTTGAGCGGCAGTTCGGCCCGCATCATGCCGTCCAGCAAGGTCTCGCTGACGATGTTGAGCGAGATGCGACCAGCGTCCTCTGGCCACACTGCCACCAGCGCCGCCAGCAGGTCACCGGCATCGGGCTGGACCTCGGGCCGGATCGGAAACACGGTCAGGCGCAGCGCGGTGATGGCGCGGTGCCGGTCGATCATCGGCGAGTAGCCCAGGGCCACCTGGCCCAACACAGGATGTTCAGTCATGGCGCAAGTGTCGGTGTCGGCACGTCATTTGATGTAGTCAAACAGCGACATCCGCTGCACCGAGGCATAGCTTTGCAGTGCAGCCTGGTAGCCGGTCTGCTGGTTCTTGAAGTCGCTGATGGCCTGCACCATGTCCACATCCTCGGCATCGGACTGCACCGACTTGGCCCAAAGGTTGCGATCCTGGTTGCGGCTGTCGATGGCGTCGAGCCGGGTCAGCGTGCTGCCGGCGTCGGCGCGGGCGGCCTGAAACTGGCCGCTCGCCGCGTCGAAGTCGCGCAGACCGCTGTTGACGGCTTGTGCCACCTGGCCGGCGTTGGCGGCCGGGCTCTTGAGCACCGCAATGGCTTTGTCCAGCGCGGCAAACGGGCTCAGGTCAGGGGCTGACGGGCTCAGGCTGAAGCGGTCACCAGCGGCCGGCACGCCCTTGATGTGCACCGCCATGCCGTCCACCGTGATCGATCCACCCGCAACAAAAGGCACATCCGCCGGGCCGCTGGGCACACCATCGCGCAGCAGGTTGTAGGTGGTGGCACTGCCGCTGCCCGAAAAAACCAGTTGGTAGTCCGAACCGGTCAGCGCCGACGGGTCGGTGACACTGCCGGCGTCGATCCACCCCGACCCGGTGTTGCCGCTGGCCCCGCCAGTGACAAAAACGCCATTGCCGCTGCGGGCGTTCAGCCAGATCGCGTTGCCGTCGACGGTGCTGGGCATCTGGTCGCTGGTGGACAACTGGGTCTGGCCGCCGGTGGCCGCCGCCACCACCCCGCCCGGCGTGTCGAGAAACGGTGCACCGGTTGCGCCTTGCCCGCCAAACAGGAAGCCGCCGGCGCCATTGCCCTGGTTGGCCAGGGCGAGCAGCTGGCTGCGGTACTGCGTCAGTTGTGCCGCCTGGGCTGCGCGCTCACCCAGCGAGTAGCTGCCGTTGCCTGCAGCCACCAGGGTTTCGCGGGCGTTTTGCATCACTTCACCGGCCTGGCCCAGCGCCGACTCGGCCAGCGTCATCGCACTGCGGCTGGCTTGCACCGAGCGCTGCTCACTGGCAATGCGCTGCTGGCTGATGAAAGCGCGTTCGGCGCGTGCTGCGCCGGTCGGGTCGTCGCTGGGTTTGTTGATGCGGCGGCCAGTGGTCATCTGGTTCTGGGCCTCGACCATGTCTTGCTGGCGCTGCTGCAGATTGCCGACGGCGGCCTCGTAGCGGTTGGCGGAAGACACTCTCATGGCAAGTCCTGGGATGGCATGGCTGGGGTGGGACGGGTGCGGAAGAACAGGTCAATCCGGGCGCTGCGAGCCGATCAACGTGCCAGCGCCAGGATGGCGTCAAACATGGTCTGGGCTGTTTGCAGCATCTTGGCCGCCGCCTGGTAACTTTGCTGGTACTGGATCAGGCGGGCGGCCTCCTCGTCGAGGTTGACGCCCACCTGGCCGGTCAGCTCGGCCTTGGTCCGGGTCGAGACCGTGGCGCTGGTGTCGGCCGCCGCCACGGCGCCCTGCACCCGCACGCCCACATCCGACAGCGCGTTGGCATAGGCATCGGACACCGTCTGGCCATCGACCAGGGCCAACGAGGCCATGTTGTCGAAATGCAGCGCATTGCCGTTGCTGGCTGCCGGGTGGCTGGTGGGCGTGATCTGCAGGCTGTCGCCCGCCCGCGGTACACCCGCCAGGCTCAGCGAGATGCCATCCTGCAGGATCGGCTGTCCTGCCGAAAAGCTGCCCGCCGCCAGCACGCTGCCCGCAGCGTCTTGCACCTGGTAGCTGCCGTTGTTGTCACTGAAATTGATGCTGAAGGCGGCATAGCCGCTGGCCGGTGCGGCAACGATGTCGAGTGCGGCCACCGACGCGGTGCCGCTGTTGGCAGCGCCCGGCACCACAACGACCGGGTTTGCCGCCGCCAGCCCGCGCGGGTTTTTCAGCAGCACGGCCAGATCGGCCGCCGCGCGGGCGACCGGCTTGAGCACAAACGACTCCCCCGGCGCCGGCGCATTGGGTCCGATGTGGATCGCAAACCCGTCCACCGACTGGCCATCACTCACCGCGCTGAAGACCTGGCCGTCCGACAGCCGGGTGACGGTGTACTGGCCGCCAGCGGCGGGGTCGGCCTGCAACCGGTAATCGCTGGCCTTGAGCGCCGCTGCGTCGGTGACCGTCAAGCTGACAGAGGCGATGTAGCTGCCGCTGGCATCTCGGGCATTGCCAGTGGCGGGCAAGGCCAACGGACCCGAAAAAGAAAACAGCGCACTGCCCGCCTGGCCCTGCAAATCCAGGCCGAAGCCCTGCTGCTGGTTGAGTGCGGTGGCCAGGCCGGTCACCAACTGGCCTAACCTGTTACGGGCCTCGGCCAGATCGCTGCCCTGAAACCTCAACAAGCCGCCGATCTGGCCGTTGCCGACTTCGGCGGGGCTGAGCGAGACAATCTGACCGCCGCTCGACAGCGCTACGCCGACCTGGGTCGAGTCGTTGGGGTCGGCGGGTGTGAGCAGCCGGTTGGCCGAGCCGCCCATCACCAGGGTCTGGCCGCTGCCGACAAACACGCTGGCGGTCTGGTCTGATGCAAGGTAGGTGTGGACCTCCATCTGGGCGCCGATCTGCGCCACCAGCTGATCCCGCTGGTCGAGCAGGTCATTGGGCATCTGGCCCCGATTCACCGCTGCCGAGATGCGGGTGTTGAGCTTGGCCAGCGAGGTGGCCAAGGTGTTGACCTGGGACACACCGCCCTTGATGTCATTGCCCAGGTTGGCCTGCAGCGCCTCGATCTGGTCACTGGAGGCGCGGGCCAGCGAGGCAAAGTCTTTCAGCCGTCCCAGCACAGCCTGGCGCGCCGACAAATCAGCCGGTGACGCCGCCACGTCGGCCCAGGCGTTGAAGATCTGGGTCGCGGCCTGGCCCAGACCCGAGGCGCCGCTGGCGAATACCTTCTCAAGCTGCGACAGCATGTCGCGGCGGGTGCCATCGGCTGCAGCGGCCGAGCCGGTGGCCACCGCCTGCTGGGTCAGGAACATGTTCGAGGCCCGCGACACCGTGGCCACCGTGACGCCGCGCCCCATGTAGCCCGCGCCGTTGTAGTCGCTGCCCGCGGTGCTCAGCTCGACCGACTGGCGCGAGTAGCCCGGCGTGTTGGCATTGGCAATGTTGTTGCCGGTGGTCTGCAACTGGGCGTAGGCGGCAAACACCGCCTGCGTGCCCAGGGTCATCAAGGAGGTGCTGCCCATGGTCTGTTGTGCCGCGCTGGGTCAGGCCGAATCAGGCCATGCTGCGCTGCAGCCGCAGCGTCGTGTTGATGACCCGGCCGAGCTTGTCGGCGTAGGCCGGGTCGGTGGCATAGCCGGCCTTTTGCAGGCCCATGGCAAAGTGCTTGGCGTCGCTGCCCTGGGCCACCACGCTGGCGTAGCGCGGGCTGTCGGTCATCAGCTTGGCATAGTCGGCAAACGACTCGGCCTCGCTGGCGTAGGCGCGAAACTTCTGCAACACCTTTTGCGGCCGGCCGCCGATGTACTCGGTGGTGGCCACCTCCACCGTGGGCCCGGCCCAGCTGGCCCCGGCCTTGATGCCAAACAGGTTGTGGCTGGCGCTGCCGTCCACCCCCACGATCTCGCGCTTGCCCCAGCCGGTTTCCAGCGCCGCCTGCGCCAGCATGAACGGCGCCGGGATGCCGGTGGCCGCTGCCGCAGCATCTGCGGCAGCGCTGTGCTGCTGCACAAAGCCGGCCGCGCTCTTGTCCGGTATCTTGGGCGTGGCCTGGGGCTCACTGACCATCGGCAGGCTGGTGTTGGCGCTGCCGGCCGACGGGATCGGCCCGGGCGTGGCGGCCATCAGGCGTTCGAGCTGGCGGGCGATCACGTCCGACAGGCCACCCGGTTGCCCTGCCATCTTGGTGGCGAGCTGGGCGTCCAGCAATTCAGTGCCGAGCTTGGTGCCGGCGTTGTCGAACAGGCCTGAGGTCTCGGTGGCCGCGCGCATGCTCTTGAGCAGCTGGCCCATGAACAGCGACTCGAACTGTTTGGCCACCTCCTTGGCAGCCGTCTTGGGGTCTTTGTTGGCCCGGTTGCGCAAACCGTCCAGGCCACCGGCGTCGCTGGCCAGGCGGCCATTGCCGGCGCTTGCCGCTGCGGGGTCGGTCGGGGTGCTGGACCGCATGATGGACGGGACGGCGGCCATTCAGATCACCTCCAGCTCGGCGTTGAGGGCGCCCGCGCTTTTCATCGCCTGCAGGATCGCCAGCAGGTCTTGCGGCGTGGCGCCCAGCGAGTTGAGCGCACGCACCACGTCGGACAGCCGGGCGCCGGCTGGCAGCTGCATCAGCGCACCGCCTTGGGCGGTGATGGCGATGTCGACCTTCTCGGCCTGCACCGTCTTGCCGCCTGAGGAGAGCGGACCTGGCTGGCTGACCACCGGCGTCGAGTTGACGGTGACCGTGAGCGCGCCGTGCGCCACCGCGCAGCTGCTGAGCGTCACCGCCTCGTTCATCACCACCGACCCGGTGCGGGCATTGAGCACCACCCGGGCAGCCGGCCGCTCCAGCGTCACGTTCAGGTTCTCGAGGTCGGCCATGAAGCTGACATGCTCGTTGGGCTGAGCCGGCATGCGCACCCGCACCACCCGGCCGTCCACCGCCTGGGCAGTGCCCTCGCCCTTGGCGACGTTGATGGCATTGGCCACCGCCCGGGCCGTGGCAAAGTCATTCGACTGCAGGTCGAGCTGCAACATGCCGTTGACCGCCATCGCGGTGGGCACCGCACGCTCCACCGTGGCGCCCTCGGGCACCCGGCCCGAGGCCAGGTGGTTGATCTGCACCTTGCTGCCACCGGCCGAAGCCCCGGCCCCGCCCACGATCAGGTTGCCCTGGGCAATGGCATAGACCTGGCCGTCGGCGCCGCGCAGTGCAGTCTGCAACAGCAGGCCACCGCGCAAGCTCTTGGCGTTGCCAGCCGAGGACACGTTGACATCGATGCGCTGGCCAGGTTGGGCAAATGCCGGCAGCTCGGCCGTGACCACCACCGAGGCCAGGTTGCGCGGCTGCATCGTCACGCCCGGCGGCAGGGTGATGCCGTTCTGCTGCAAGAAGGCAGTGAGCGCCTGCGGCGTGAACGGCGCCTGCGTCGCCTGGTCGCCGGTGCCATCCAGGCCGAACACCAGGCCAAACCCGGTGAGTTGGTTAGGCCGCACGCCCTGCACGCTGGCCACCTCCTTGAGGCGGGCGGCCTGCGCCGGCCACCACACCGCCGCGCTGGCCGCCAGCAGGCTGATCAAGACGATGGCGCGCAGCACGCGCTCCGGGTCGAGTTTGTTCATGGCCTGTAGCGCCGATTTGTTGCGAGGCGGCGCGTCATCACACCGGCATCAGGTTCATGAAGAAGCGCGCCAGCCAGCCCATCGACTGGGCCTCGGCTTGCTGGCCCCGGCCGCGCTGCTCGATGCGCACATTGGCAATCTGGGCACTGGTGACGGTGTTGCCGGGGGCGATGGCGCGGGGGTCGATCTGGCCCGAGAAACGCAGCACATCGACATTGGCATTGACGCCGATCTGCTTCTCGGCCGAGACGATCAAGTGGCCGTTGGGCAGCACCTGCACCACCGTGGCGGTGATGGTGCCGGAGAAGTCGTTGGTGTTTTCTACCGTGCCCTTGCCCGAAAAACTGTTGGCCGAGGTGCCAGCGGCACTGGCCCGGGTCAGCGCGGTGGCTTTCAGAAAAGGCACGGCCGTCAGACCGGCGGTGACCGAGTCGGCCCGGTCCACCGTGCTGGTGCTCTTTTGCACGGCGCTGACCTTCTCGACGATGCTCACCGTCACGGTGTCACCGACGATGCGGGCGCGGTGGTCCTCAAAGAGCGGGCGGTAGCGGTCGGCCTGGAAGATTGCACCCCTCTGGCCGCCGGGGACAGCGGCTGCCAGCGTCAGCGGCGCCACCGGCATGGCGGCGGTGGGCAACACCAGGTCAACCGCCGGCAGCCGGGCTATCGTCTCGCAGCCCGTCATCAGCAGGCAAACGCCGAGGGCAGTGAGCGCCCTGACGAAAAGGTTGGCAGCCAGAGTCGGCTGGGGCAATGCGCTGGTCTTCATGGGTATCTCAGGTGGGCGGATCAGGGTGCAGGCGGCGGTCAGGGCACAGGATCAAAGCTGCGCCAGTTTTTGCAGCATCTGGTCCGAGGTGGTCACCGCCTTGGAGTTGATCTCGTAGGCGCGCTGGGTCTGGATCATGGTCACCAACTCCTCGACCACGTTGACGTTGCTGGTCTCCACGCTGCCCTGGCTGAGTTGGCCCAGGCCGTTGCTGCCCGGTGCGCCGGCCGCAGGTGCGCCCGACGACGGGCTCTCGGCGAACAGGTTCTCGCCCTTGGGATCGAGCCCGCCCGGGTTGATGAAGCCGGCCAGTTGCAGTTGCCCGACCTGCTGCAACGCGGTCTGGCCCGGCATGCTGGCGGTGACGATGCCATCGTTGCCGACCGTCACCACCAGCGCCTGCGCCGGGATCTGGATGCCGGGCTGCAGCAGGTAGCCGCCGTTGGTCACCAGCTGGCCCTGCGAGTTGAGCTGGAACGCGCCGTCCCGGGTGTAGGCGGTGGTGCCATCAGGCATCTGGACCTGGAAGAAGCCATTGCCCCGCACCGCCAAATCGAAACTGTTGCCGGTCTGCTGCAGGTTGCCTTGCGAGAAGTTGCGGGCCAGCGCCACTGGCCGCACGCCCAGGCCGATCTGCAAGCCGGTGGGCAGGGTCGACTGCTCGCCGGTGTTGGCCCCCACCTGGCGCAGGTTCTGGTACATCAAGTCCTCGAACACCGCATGGCCCCGCTTGAAGCCGTTGGTGGCGGTGTTGGCGAGGTTGTTCGAGATCGCATCCAGCGCGGTCTGCTGCGCCTCCATGCCGGTCTTTGCAATCCACAGCGAACGGATCATCGCCACTCCTTCATTGGTTCAAGCCTGAGGCGATGATGGCGCCAACTTGAGCTGCGCCAAGATGCAAAAAGCGCCGCAGAGGCGGCGCTTCTTTGAACCCTGCTGGCCGGCGTTGCGGCGCAGCGCGGTCAGCCGCTGGACAGCAGTTTGGTGGCTGACTGTTCGCGCTCTTGTGACGTGGACAACATCTTCATCTGCTGCTCGAACTGGCGCGCCGCAGCGATCATCGCCACCATCGATTCGACCGGGCTGACGTTGCTGCCTTCGAGCGCGCCGTCCTGCACCCTGGCAGTGGCATCGGTTTGCAAGTCGCCATCGGCACCCCGGAACAGGCCGTCTTCGCCGCGCAGCAAGGGCGCCTCGGGCGTGACCAGTTTGAGCCGCCCGATGCCTTGGGGCTTGCCACCGGCCACCGTGGCGGTGAGGGTGCCGTCAGCGCCGATCAACACCTGGGCATTGGCCGGCACGGTGATCGGGCCACCGTCGCCCAGCACAGGCTGGCCAGTGCGGGTGGTCAGCAGCCCCTGGCTGTCAACATCGAGCGCGCCGTTGCGGGTGTAGGCCTCGGTGCCGTCGCGGCCCTGCACCGCCAGCCAGGCCTGGCCTTTCATCGCCACGTCCAGGTTGCGGCCGGTGGCGGCCACCGGCCCGGGGTCGGCGTTGTAACCCGGCGTCGACTCGATGGCGTAGACGCGGGTGCTGGCACCGTCTCCCAACACCGGCACCGACCGGAACGCCATCATCTCGGCCCGAAAGCCGGTGGTCGAGGCATTGGCCAGGTTGTGTGCCAGCACGTCCTGGCGCTGCATCGTGGCCTTGGCACCGGCCATGGCGAGGTAGATCACGCGGTCCATGGGGCTGCCTCGGTGAACTCAGGGGGATGGGGCGGGGACGGCGAGGTTCAGCGCGCCGGGTTCAACGCAGGTTGACCAGGGTCTGCAGGATCGAATCCTGGGTCTTGATGGTCTGGGCGTTGGCCTGGTAGATGCGCTGGGCCACCATCATCTGCACCAGCTCGTTGGTCAGGTCCACATTGCTCTGCTCCACCACGCCCGACTGCAGCCCGCCCAGGTTGCCGGTGCCAGGGGTGCCGGTGATCGGGTCACCCGAGTCGAAGGTTGAACTCCAGGTGTTGCCACCCTGCGGCTGCAGGCCTTGCACGTTGCGGAAGGTGGCGAGTTGAACCTGGCCGATCGGCGTGCTTTGCCCGCTGGAGTAGGACGCCAGCACGATGCCGTTGGGCTGGATCTTGATCGAGCTGAGCTGGCCTGGCGGAAATCCATCCTGCGTGACGTTGGTGACGCCAAAGATGGCACCGTACTGGGTCAGCTTGGCCATGTCGAGCTTGACCACCGCAATCGGCTCGGTCACCGAACCCTGGGTGTTGGTGGTGGCCGGCACGGCAAAGGCGATGGGTGGCAGTGGCAGGGTCGGATCGACCGCGTTGATCGGTTCGCTGCCGTCGGAGGGGAACTTCAACGTGCTGATCGCCTGCGGGTTGCCGGCGCCATCCGGATTGACCGGCGTGCCATTGGCCGCAGCGTAGACGCTCCAGGTATCGGTCGTCGACTTCTGAAAGTAGTAGGTCAGCGCGACTTCCTGGCCCTTGCTGTCGTAGACATTGACCGAGGTGGCATTGTTGTAGGTGTTGGCATCGTTGAAGTTGATCACCGGCGAGATGGCCGGATCGAGCGTCGTCTTGCCGCGCGCATCGAGGTTGAGCTCGAGGTTGACGTTGGCGGTGATGCTGGGCTTGATGCCGGCCGTGGGCAGGGTCAGCGGCTGGGCTTGGCCCGGCACCAGCACGCCCTTGTCATTGGCAGGGTAGCCAATCAGCTTGGCGCCCTGGGTGTTGGTGATGAAGCCGGCGCGGTCGACCTTGAACTGGCCGTTGCGGGTGTACTGCAACATGCCTCCCGGGTCCTTGAGCTGGAAGAAACCACCCCCGTTGATCGCCATGTCCAGCGGGTTGTCGGTGGACTGGAAGCTGCCCTGAGAGAACTGCTGCGTCACCGCGGTCTGGTTGACACCCAGACCGATCGAGCTGGCGCCGCCGCTGATGGCCCGCGCGTAGACATCGGCAAACTCGGCACGCGCCACCTTGGCCCCCACCGTGCTGGCATTGGCCACGTTGTTGCCGATCACCTCAAGATTGCGGGCGGAGGCGGTAAGGCCGGATACACCTTGCTGGAAACTCATGAAACTCTCCTGCGGAAAAACGGGGAACGGGGGGAAATCAGGTGCATCAGGTCAACTCGGGTGCCCGCCAGCGCCGGGGCACTGCGCCATCAAGATCGGGGTCGAGGTCGGGGGCGGGGGGGTCGGTACGGCGGCAACTCAATTGAGGGCCTGGATGTCGGTGTAGGCCACAGCGCCATTGCGCGCCAATTGCAGCGTCAGCGTGGCGCCGCCGGTGTTGACGGCATTGACCTTGTCGCGCATCAACGGGGTGCTGGCGACCGTGCTGCCACCGCTGGTGGCGGTGACCCGGAAGCGGTAGCCCGCCGCCTCACTGATCTTGCTGCCCCCCGGCCACTGGAAGTCATGCCGACCGGTGCTCTGTGCGCCCAGGTTGACGGTGTCGACCACCAACCCGGCCGGGCTGAGCACCTCAACCTTGACATGGTCGGCTGCTGCGCCGATGTCGAAGGTACCGCCGGGCAGACTGCCAGCGGGCACCGACAACTTGTCGCCCTTGAGCAGCACATCGCGCCCCACCAGTGCGGCGCCTTGCATGGCCTGCATCTGCATGAACTGGCTGTTGAGGCCCAGCACCGTGGTGTTGAGCTTCTCGATGCCGCTGACGGTGCTGATCTGCGCCATTTGCGAGGTCATCTGGGCGTTGTCCACCGGGTTCAGCGGGTCCTGGTTCTGCAGCTGGGTGACCAAGAGCTTCAGGAACCGCTCGCTGGCCTCCTTGGCAGAGCCTGA
Organism: Betaproteobacteria bacterium; assembly: GCA_025358155.1. Classification (GTDB taxonomy): domain Bacteria; phylum Pseudomonadota; class Gammaproteobacteria; order Burkholderiales; family Burkholderiaceae_C; genus Pseudaquabacterium. Next base: position 90 of record JANYKR010000040.1, on the reverse strand, counting down.
GGCGCTGGTGCTGGCGGCGGCGGTGCTGCCGAGGGCGGTGTTGCTGGCTGAAGTGACGGTGCTCATCGGTATCTCCTAGGAACCAAGTTC
>JANYKR010000028.1 GCA_025358155.1 Betaproteobacteria bacterium | reverse complement strand
CGGGCGCCCGTCTGGCGGAAGCTGCCGCTGGCCAGCGCTGGCGGCAAGCTGGCCGGGTGCCGGCGCGCGGTGCTGCCGCTTGCAAGGCGCCGGGGCGCTGCGACGACACTGAAGTTTCGGACCCGCCCGCCCCTGTGCCCGACGCTCAACTGCGCGGTTCACCCGCCTGGTTGACGGTGATGGTGGAGCCGGGTTCGCTCGCCATCTGCACCCGGTGCTGCTTGCCACGGAAGCTGTAGGACACGTCCCAGTAATCGGGCTTGGCCGAGGCCGGCGTGGTGCTGCAGCGTTTCACGCCTTCGGTCTTGACCGGCTGGTTGCCGTAGTTCTTGCCCACCTGCGAGCCCACCACCGCGCCGCCCAGCGCACCCAGCACGGTGGCCGCCTGATTGCCGTTGCCGCCGCCGATCTGGTGGCCCAGGATGCCGCCGAGCAAGGCGCCGCCGATGCCGCCGGGCACGGCGTTGTTGGTCTGGGCCTGCTTCACGGGCTGCTGCTCGATCCAGCAACGCTCTTCGGCCTTGCCCACCACCGCACGCACCGCGCTCACATTGGCCTGGTACAGCTTTTCGTTGTCACGGCGGCGCGAGTCGTACACCGGCAGCGGTGCCGGTGCGTAACGCTCGTCGCTGACGCGCTCGCTGCCGCCCACGGTGCGAACCGATGAGATGCGGTCATTCAGGCCCATGCGGGCCAGCGACGGGTAGCTGCCCGGCCGCAACACTGTGCAGCGCCCGCCGTAACTCGGTGCGTCGCAGACCTCCCAACCCTCGCCTTGCACCACCACCGACGAGGCGCGGTCATTGAAGCCGCCGCGCTGGAAGTTGCCGACCTCGCCTTGGGTTGTGAAGGTGCGGCCGCCGTAGTTTTCGTTTTCGTAGAAGGTGATCATCGGCACGCCCTTGCCGGCACGCGCCTGGTGGTGGGCGGCTTCACGCATGCGCTCCTTGTCGGTCTGCGGCGCGTAACGCGAGTCCTCCACCGCAGCGGGCGTGTTGATCATGCGCACCGATGAGACGCGGTCGTTCAGGCCCATCTGGGTCAGTGAGGGGTAGCGGCCCGGCCGCAGCACCCGGCATTGGCCGCCATAGCCGGCTGCCTCGCAGATCTCCCAGGTGTCGCGCTCGACCACCACCGACGAAGCGAGGTCATTGAAGCCGACATTGCTGAAATTCTCTATCGAGTTGCGGGTGGAGAAAGTTCGGCCGCCGTAGTTGTCGTGCTCGTAGAAAGTGATCTGTGCGGCTGCATGGCCGGCCAGGACAAGCGCGGCGGCGGCGACGGTGGACTTCAACAGGGTGTTCATCTTGGGCTCCAGATAAGGCGTACGGGACGCCTTTAGTTTGCGCAAGCTGGCTGCGCTTGCCCAGCGGCGCTGGCCGGTCCTGGGTGTGGGTGCTGTCCTACAGCGGTGCCAGATGTAAACATGGGTGAACGATTCATTTCCGGTTCAGTGTGGCTGCTTACAACAGGGCTCCGGCCGTCGCGATGCGGCCCCAACCAGGAGCCCTTGCGTGAATCGTCTGATGACATCTTCTCGAGCCGTGGCCGCCGCCTTCGGCTGGGTCATGCTGCTGTCGGCCCTGCCGGCAACGGCCCAGACCGCCACCAGCCCCAACGGCCGCTTGCTGGCGTCCAACTGCTTCCAGTGCCACGGCACCAACGGCAAAGGGCCGGGCTTCGAGACCCTGGCCGGCAAGTCGGCCAGCGAGCTCTACCGCGAGATGAAGGAGTTTCAGTCCGGCAAGGAGGGCGACAGCATCATGGCCCGCCATGTCATGGGTTTCAGCGATGCCCAGTTGCAGGCGCTGGCGCAATGGCTGTCCACTCAACGCTGAAGGAGCAACCCATGGACCGACGTCAATTTGTCAGATCAGCGGCTTCGGCTGGCCTGTTGCTGCCCGCAGGCCTGGTGCTGGCCGACAGCAAAAAGGCAGCCAAGGTGACACCGCCGAGCCCGAGCCCTGCGCCCGCCGCTGCCGCCAAGGCCCGGGTCATCGTCATCGGCGGCGGCATGGCCGGTGCCACAGTGGCCAAGTACTTGCGGCTGTGGGGCGATGCGGTGGAGGTGACGCTGATCGAGCGCTACCCCAGGTACCTGAGCAACATCATGAGCAGCCTGGTGCTGACCGGCCAGCGCACGATGAGCAGCCTGAGCTTCGATTACGCCGCACTGCAGAGCAGGTACGGCGTGAAGCTGGTGGTCGGCGAAGTGGTCGCGGTGGACCCGGTGCGGGTGCAGGTGCGCCTGGCCAACGGCAGCACGCTGAGCGCCGACCGCATCGTGATGGCGCCCGGCATCGGCTTTGACGCCGTGCCGGGGCTGGACGATGTCAACCGCATGCCCCATGCCTGGCAGGCCGGCGCCCAGACCACGCTGCTGGCCAGCCAACTCGCGGCCATGCCCAGCAACGGCGTGGCCGTGCTGACGATCCCGAAGGCGCCGTACCGCTGCCCGCCCGGCCCCTACGAGCGCGCCTGCCTGATCGCCGATGGGCTCAAGGTCAACAAGCCGCGCGCCAAGCTGATCGTGCTGGACGCCAACCCCGACTTCGTGACCGAGATCGACAACTTCTCCAAGGCCTTCTACGGTCTGCACGCCAAGGCGATCGAGTACCGGCCCAACTCGGTCATCTCGTCGGTGGACACCCGGCAGATGGTGGTCTATGCCAGCACCGGCGCGGTGCAGGCCAACGTCGTCAACCTGATCCCGCAGCAGCGGGCCGGGGCGCTGGTCGCCGGACTGGCCACCGCCAATGGCGGGCGTTTTGTGCCGGTCGACGTGTTGAGCTATGCCTGCCTCGACCCGGCGGCGACCCGGGTGCATGTGATCGGCGATGCCGCGGCCACCACCCAGCCCAAGGCCGGCCACATTGCCAACCAGGAGGCCAAGGTCTGCGCCGATGCGCTGGCCCGCATCTTTGGCGGCGGCCAGCCCGACCCGGCGCCGGTGACCAACTCGGCCTGCTACTCCACCATCACCCGCAGCCAGGCTTCCTGGCTGACGGCGGTGTTCCAGTACGACCCGGTGAGCAAGTCGATGAAGCCGGTGCCGGCGTCGGTAGCCGCGTCGGTGGGCTGGCAGGCCGACAACTTCGACCAGATGAACACCTGGTTCAAGGCCTTGATGGCGGACAGCTTCGCCTGAGCGGCTCGCCCTGGCCGCCAGCCCGGAGGCCGGCCTTACCATCGGGCACCCGTGGCATCGGGCGTCGGGCATCCGGTCCGGCGACGGCGCTGCCGGCAGCAGGATGCCAGCCATGAATCTCCAGGACATGTACGCGCAAAAGCGCCGGGCGGCGGCCGATGCCGTGGGTGTGGTGCAGCACGGCGACGCCATCATCGTGCCCACCGGCGTCGGCGAGCCGCCGGCGCTGCTGGCGGCCTTGTCGGACCGGCGGCGTGAGTTGCGCGGCGTGCAGGTGATGCAGATCCTGGCGATGCGCAAGTACGGCTACCTCGACCCCGAGACGGTGGAGCACATCCGGCATGTGGCGTTTTTCTACGGCGGCGCCACCCGCGCCGGCGGCCAGGCCGGCTGGATCGATTTTCTGCCCGCCAATTTCTCGGAGATTCCGGCGCAAATCCAGCGCGGCCAGATCCCGGCCGACGTGGTCTTCAGCATGGCTTCGGCGATGGACGCCCACGGCTACTTTGCGCTCAGCCTGGCGGCCGACTACACCCTGGCGGCGGTGGCCCGGGCCCGCGCGGTGGTGCTGGAGGTCAACCCCAATGTGCCGTTTGCCTGCGGCAACTGCCATGTCCACATCTCGCAGGTGTCTGCCCTGGTCGAGAGCAGCGAGCCGGTGCTGGAGGTTGGCTTGCCCAGCATCGGCCCGGTGCAACAGGCCATCGGCAAGTACGTGGCCGACCTGATCGACGATGGCTCGACCCTGCAGATCGGCTACGGCGGCATACCGGACGCGGTGGTGATGCAGTTGTCGGGCAAGCACGACCTGGGCATCCACACCGAGATGCTGGGCGACGGTATCTTGTCGCTGGTGGAGTGCGGTGCCGTCACCAACCGGCGCAAGAACTACTTGCCCGGCAAGCTGGTGGCCACCTTCGGTCTGGGCTCATCGAAGCTGTACCGCTTCATGGACCGCAACCCGGCGCTCGAGATGCATCCGGTCGACTTCACCAACGACCCGGCGCTGGCCGGGCGCAATGACAATTTGATAGCCATCAACGCCACGTTGCAGATCGACCTGCTGGGCCAGTGCGGCTCGGAGAGCCTGGGCTCGCTGCCCTACTCGGGCACCGGCGGGCAGTCTGACTTTGTGCGGTCGGCCAACCGGTCCCGGGGCGGCAAGGCCTTCATCGTGCTGCCGTCCACCGCCAAGGGCGACGCGATCTCGCGGATCGTGCCGGTGCTGTCGCCCGGCACCCATGTCACCACCAGCAAGAACGACATCAACTACGTTGTCACCGAGTACGGCGTTGCGCAGTTGCGCGGCAAGTCGGCCAGGCAGCGGGCGCTGGAGCTGATCGCGATCGCCCACCCGGACTTTCGGGCCGAGTTGCGCGAGCAGGCGCGGCGCATCCAGTTGTTGTGAGCTTCGCTGGCCGACAGCCGGCCAGCTACATCACCCGCCCGAACCAGGCCACGCTCAGACCTGCCGCCAGCAGCGCCAGCAGCGCACCGGCCAGCGCAAAGAACGCGGTGATCTCGGTCTCCTTGGTTTCGACCACCAGCCGGCTGCTCAAGCCCTGGTAGACCTGCTTCAGGTCTTCGGCCGTGCCGGCGTAGAAGTAGTTGGCGCGGGTGGCCGTGGCAATGGCCTTGAGCGTGTCCTCGTCCAGCCGCACCCGCATGCTCCAGCCCTCGAAGCCGATGACCTCGCCGTTCTTGGTGCCCACGCCGACGGTGTAGACCTTGACACCCCGCTCGGCCGCCATCTTGGCGGCCTCCATCGGGTCAGGCCCGGTGGTGCGCTGGCCGTCGGTCAGCAAGATCACTGCGGCCGAGCTGTAGCTGCCGGGCTCGACTGGTGTGAACGGCTTTTTCTCCTTCTTGTCGCCGGGTGCGGGCGGCATGGCTTTCTGGCCGGTGATCTGGCTCAGGTCTATGCCCTCGTCCGGGAACAGCGTGGCCAGCGACAGCACCAGGCCCGAGCCGATAGCGGTGCCGCGCTGCAACTGGAACCGGTCGATCGCGGCGACCACGTCCTCGCGGCTGAAGGTGGGCGCCTGCACGATGGCTGCGGTGCCGGCAAACGACACCACGCCGATGCGCACGTAGCGCGGCAGCCCGGCCACAAAGGTCTTGGCGGCCTCTTGCGCGGCCACCAGCCGGTTGGGTGCGACATCGGTGGCGCGCATGCTCCCCGACACATCCATCGCCAGCACGATGGTCTCTTGTTGCGACGGCAGCTTGATGCGGGCGGTGGGCCGGGCACTGGCCAGCAGCAGCACCGCCAGAGCGGCCAGCAGCAGCGCAGGCGGCAGGTGGCGGCGCCAGCCCGGCCCGCTGCCCAGGGCCTGGCGCACCAGCGCCACGCTGGCCAGGCGCACGGTGTTTTTCTTGCGCCGGGCCAGCAGCCACAGGTAGGCCGCGACCAGCGCGGGCAGCAGCAGCAAGGTCCACAGGGCGTCGGGCCAAAGCAGGTTCATCGCAAGGTGCTCGGGTCGGGGATGGGTTGGATGCGGCGGCTGCTTGCGCAGTTCATCAGGCTGCAGCCGGCTGCCGCAGCGCGGCCGGCAGGCGGTGGCCCGGCGCGGCGCGAGCGCGCTGGCGGCGCAGCGCCACGCAGCGCAGCAAGGCGTCCAGCAGATCGTCGCCGGTGGCCAGCTCCAGGGTGTCGACGCCAGCCTGGGTCAGCTGCGCGCGCAGCTGCGTCTCGTGTTGCGCGGCCAGCGCCTCGAAGCGCTGGCGAAAGCCGGCGTTCTGGGTGTCGATCTCCAGTTGCTCGCCGGTCTCGGCGTCTACCACCGTCAGCAGGCCGATGTCGGGCAGCGCCAGCTCCAGTGGGTCGAACAAGCGCACCGCCAGCACCTCATGGCGCCGCGCCAACCGGCCCAGCGGCGCCGACCAGCCGGGCGCGCTGATGAAGTCCGACAACAAAAACACCAGCGAGCGGCGGCGCATCAGCGCCTCGGCGCGGGTCAGCAAGGCTGCAAGGTCGGTCTGGCGGGCGGCGGCAGGGCCGCGTTTGTCGGGTTGGGCTGCTGTGGCTGGCGCCGGCAACGCCGCCGGCGCACGCAAGTGCGACAGCAGTTGCAGCACCTGCAGCCGGCCCGCGCCGGGCGGCAGCACGCTGAGCGGCTGCGACGTGCCAGGCCGGTAGAGCAGGGCGCCCACCCGGTTGCCGCGCTGGGTCAGCATGCGGGCCAGCGCGGCGACAAAACCCTCGGCCTGATCGCGCTTGCTGCGCTCATCCGAGCCAAAGTCCAGGCTGCCCGACAGGTCCATCAGGAACCAGGCGGTGAGCTCGCGGTCCTCGGTGTACTGGCGCACATGGGGCACCTGCAAGCGGGCGGTGATGTTCCAGTCGATGTGGCGCACGTCGTCGCCGTGCTGGTACTCGCGCAGGTCGGCCAGGTCGAGCCCGGCGCCGCGCCACAGCGTGCGGTGGTCACCCTGCAGCAGGCCGTCAAGCCGGCGCAGCACCGTCCATTCCAGCTGCTGCAGCACGGCCTCAGGCGTGCGTTGGGCCTTGCCCGCCTTGGGCGGGTCATGGCCCTCACCCGCCTTGGGCGGGTCATGGCCGTCACCCGCCTCGGGCGGGCGCCGCGCGGCGCCCGCGTCAGGCTTGGGGCGCATGCTGCATCGGCTTGGGCGGCAAGGGCAGCCGGGCCATCACCTTGCTGATCAGCGTGTCGGCGCTCAGGCCCTCGGCCAGCGCTTCGTAGCTCAGCACCAGGCGGTGGCGCAGGCAGTCGGCGGCCAGGTCGCCCAGGTCAACGGGTAGCACGTAGCCCCGGCCACGCATGAAGGCCAGCGCCCGCGCCGCCTCCACCAGCGCGATGCTGGCGCGCGGGCTGGCGCCGTAGCTGAGGTATTGGCCCAGCTCGGCCAGGCCGTGGCGTTCGGGCCGCCGGGTAGCGCCCACCAGCTTGACGGCGTACTGGATCAGGCTGGGGTCGACATAAACCTCGCGGCAGGCCTGTTGCAGCTCGGCCAGCTGGGCAGTGCTGGCCACCGGATTGGCCACCAGCGGCGGGCCGATGACGCGCTCGACGATGACGAATTCCTCCTCGTCGCTGGGGTAGTCGACCAGCACCTTCATCATGAAGCGGTCCACCTGCGCCTCGGGCAGCGGGTAGGTGCCTTCGGTCTCGATCGGGTTTTGCGTGGCCATCACGACAAACGGCGACGGCACCCGGTGCGATTCGCCGGCAATCGTCACCTGGCGCTCTTGCATCACCTCCAGCAGCGCGCTCTGCACCTTGGCCGGTGCGCGGTTGATCTCGTCGGCCAGCAGCAGGTTGGCAAACACCGGGCCCAGCGTGGTGCCGAACTCGCCCGTCTTCTGGTTGTAGATGCGGGTGCCCACCAGATCAGCCGGTACCAGGTCGGGGGTGAACTGGATGCGCTTGTAGCTGCCGCGCAGCGTGGCGGCCAGGGTGCGCACGGTCAGGGTCTTGGCCAGCCCGGGCACACCCTCGACCAGCAGATGGCCCTGGGCCAGCAAGGCCACCATCACGCGTTCGAGAAAGCGGTCTTGGCCAACCACCACACGCTTGACTTCATAGAGGATGCGCTCTAGCAGCTGGGTGGTTTCGGGCGCGATGGGGGCAGGGGTGTTCATGCGGGGCGGTGGTCTGCTGGAATTTGGATTGGGCTCGGGCCGGCCCGATCAGAACGGCGGCATGCCGACTGCCGCAGCCGCGTTTTCGATCGGCACCGCAAAGCCGATGCCGATGAAGGTGCGCTGGCGGTTGGGGTTCATGATCGCCGCGACGATGCCCACCACATGGCCGTCCATCGTGACCAGCGGCCCGCCCGAGTTGCCGGGGTTGGCGGCAGCGTCGAACTGGATCAGGTTGCTCAGGCTGCGCTGGCCTTCGGGCGCGCGGAACTCGCGCTTCAAGCCCGACACCACACCCACCGACGCCGAGGGCCCGATGCCAAACGGAAAGCCCACGGCCATCACCGCCTCGCCCGGCGCCATACCCGCCGTGGAGCGCAGCGTGGCGGCATGCAGGTCGTCCGGCAGGGTGTGCGCCTGCAGCACGGCCAGATCGTTTTCAGGCTGGCGGTTGACGATGTGGGCCTCGCTCTCGCTGCCGTCGGCAAAGGTGACGCGGATGCGGCCCGCGCCTTCGACCACATGCAGGCTGGTCAGGATCAGGCCTTTGTCGACGATGACCACCCCGCTGCCCACGCTGCGGCCCTCAGCGCGGCCGGGTTCGGTGGCGTCGTCGTCGGGTGGGAGTTTGGAGGCTGGCCCGGGCCGCTGGGCGCGCGTAGGCGGGCCGCTGTCTGCCAACGGATCACCCACCACCCGTACCACCGATGGCAGGATCGCCTGGTACGCAGCCACGCCGGCCGAGGCCAGTGGCTGCTTGGCGATGGACTCGCGCAGCGCGGCGTCGATTTGGTCAAACGTCAACGGCGGCTGTACCCGCGCAGTCCAGCCCGGCCAGCCTGCAGCCGTCAGGCCGGCCAGCAGCGCAATGCCTGCCAGCAGGCGCTGGTGGCGGCGCCAACCTGCCACGGGGCGCCCGGAACGGCGCACGTCCACCCGGCTGCTGAGCGGCGACGGGGCGTTGGCATCGGTGCTTGGGGCGTCGGTGTTTGAGGCATCCAGGCCGGGTGCGCTCGGCTCAGCCGCGCCAGTTGCCTTGGCGGCAGGCTTGGCCGGGCGCTGCGGGGATCGGCTGTAGAGCGGGTTGCGGGCCATGGCGGGCGGCTCCGGCAGCCACCAGCGGGCTGCCCAAGTTTCACGGTATCACGGCGCGGCGCGGTCTGCAGCCTGCAAAGTGTCAGCCCCGGTTGCAGGCCCGCCAACGAGGCATGATTCAGCGATGACCTGGATCGACACCCATTGCCACCTCGACGCGCCGGAGTTCGACACCGATCGCGCTGTGGTGCTGGCGCATGCCCGGGCCGCCGGTGTGGGGCAACTCGTGGTGCCGGCGGTGAGCGCCGCGCACTTTGATGCCGTGCGTGTGCTGGCCCACCAGCACGGCCTGGCCTATGCGCTCGGTATCCATCCGTTGTATGTCGATCAGTCCACCGACGCCGACCTCGACCACCTGGCCGACGCGCTGGACCGTCACCGTGACGACCCGCGGCTGGTGGCGGTGGGCGAGATCGGCCTGGACCACTTCATGCCTGGCCTGGACCGGCAAAGGCAGCAGCGTTTTTATGCCGCCCAGCTCAAGCTGGCGCAGCAGGCCGGGCTGCCGGTGATCCTGCATGTGCGCCGATCGGCCGACAATTTGCTGGCCGGGTTGCGCCGCACCGGTGTGGCCGGTGGCATCGTGCATGCGTTCAACGGCAGCCGGGTGCAGGCCGATGCCTTCATCGAGCGCGGCTTCAGGCTGGGCTTTGGCGGGGCCTTGACCTTTGATCGTGCGCTGCAGATCCGCCGCCTGGCTACCGACCTGCCGGCCAGCGCGCTGGTGCTGGAGACTGACGCGCCCGACATGCCGCCACACTGGCTGTACCGAACCGCCGCTCAGCGCGCCGCCGGCGAGACCAGCCGCAACCAACCGGCCGAGCTGCCGCGCATTGCTGCCGCGCTGGCGGCGTTGCGGGGCTGGTCGTTGGCGCAGACCGCTGCGGTCACTTGCGCCAATGCCCGGGCCGCGCTGCCCAGGCTGGCGGCACTGCTGGACGCCTGAGACCTGAAGCCGCAGGCCTTCAATCAGGGCTGGCCCGTGGGCCAGGGGCAGGGGGTCGGACAGGCTGGGGCGGGCGGGCAGGGTGGCGATCATGGGCAAAGCTTGTAACGTGTGGCCGCCGGTGGTGGCTGTCGCCAGCGGCACAGCGGCCGACCCTCACACCCCGCCAGCCCCGGCCCGAACTTTTGGAGAGCTTGTGGATCTGCCTTTTGCCCAGACCCGTGCCGCCGAGCCCGACGCCCTGCTGACCGGCCTGCCGGCGGTGGTGAGCCCCCGCACCCGCCTGCTGTTGCTGGGCAGTTTTCCGGGCGTGGCGTCGCTGCAGGCACAGCAGTACTACGGCCATGCCCGCAACCAGTTCTGGCCGATCCTCTCGGACTTGTGGGGTGTGGACTTGCGCGCGCTGCCCTACGCGCAGCGGCTGGACCTGCTGCGCGAACGCGGGCTAGGCCTCTGGGATGTGTATGCCCGTTGCCGCCGCCCGGGCAGTCTGGACAGTGCGATCACCGAGGCCGTGCCCAATGCGCTGGTCGCGCTCGCCGCCACGCTGCCCGCGCTGGCGGCCATTGCCCACAACGGCGCCGAGTCGGCACGGGCGATGAAGATCACTGCCGCGCTGGGCCTGCCGGTTTACCGCCTGCCGTCCACCAGCCCGGCCAATGCCCGCTGGTCGTTCGAGCGCAAGCGGCAGGCTTGGGCGGCGGTGTTTGGCGCCCACGGCATGATGCCGACCCTATGACCCGCAAGTCCGCCACCCAGCCGCCGCCCAACCCGCCGATCAAACCCGCCAAAAAGCGCCAGCAGACCCTGCTGGCCGGCGCCACGATCAGTGAGTTTGAGGGTGTGCGTTACCTGCACCTGGGCACCGACTGGGTGCAGGGCGCGATGCGCATCCGCAAACCGCGCCAGCTGGAGCTGGACTACATCCAGCGCATGATGGTCTGGCTGCTGTGGTTGCCCAGCGACGCGCTGGACCACGGCCGCGCGGTGCAGCTCGGCCTGGGCGCGGCCGCGATCACCCGCTTTACCCACCAGGTGCTGCGCTGGCACACCACCGCTGTCGAGATCAACCCGAGCGTGGTGACGGCCTGCCGGCTCTGGTTTCAGCTGCCCAACGATGACGAGCGCCTGCAGGTGATCGAGGCCGACGCCGGCCAGTGGGTGCAGCAGGCCGCGCAACTGCAGACCGCCGACGCGCTCTGCGTCGATCTGTACGACCACGAGGCCGCCGCGCCGGTGCTGGACGACGAGGCGTTTTACGCCCATTGCCGCGACCTGCTGGCGCCGGGCGGGCTGATGACGGTCAACCTGTTTGGCCGCGATGTCAGCTTTGCGCGCAGTGCCGCCCGCGTGGCGGCGGCTTTTGGCGCCGACCAGGTCTGGCAGCTTGCGCCCACCAAGGAGGGCAACACCGTGCTGGTGGCCGCACGCGGCGTGCTGGTGCCCGACCGCGAGGGCTTGACGGCACGCGCCGAGTTGATCGAATCGAGGTATGGCCTGCCGGCACGCAAATGGCTGCGGCTGGTCAAGCCCTACCAGGCACCCGCTGCAGACATTGCGGACGCCGCATGACGGGGGTCTGCGATCTGTTCGGGCGCCAGTCAGTGGGCTGGGTCGAGCAGGAGCGGTCGAACCGGCCAAGCCTTCATTCGACCTTGCCGATCTGGCGTACCACCTCGGTCATCTGCCGGGCATCGGTATCCCAGTAGGCCTGAAACTCGGGCGCATCCAGGTACTCGACCGGGCTGCCGGCGCGGTTGATGGTGGCCACCACCTGCGGGTCGGTGGCGACCTTGCGGGCGGCGGCGCGCAGGCGTTGCAGCACCGGCTCGGCCGTGCCGGCCGGCGCAAACAGCGCCGACCATTGCGCAAACTGGGTCGGGTAGCCGGATTGCTTGAGGCTGGGCAGATCGGGCAAGGCGACCAAAGCCTTGTCGCCCCAGTGCGCCAGTGCCCGCAGCTTGCCGGCCTTGATCTGCTGCAGCACGGTGGACGGCCCGCTGGCCAACGCATCGACCTGTCCGCCCAGCAGGGCCTGCACTGCCGGCCCGGCGCCGGTGTAGGGAATGTGCACCATGCGGAAACCCGCACTGGCCTTGAGCATCTCCATCGGCACATGCATCGTGCCGTAGTTGCCCGAGCTGCCGTAGTTGAAGGCGCCGGGCTTTTGCTTCATCGCAGCGACAAACTCGACCAGCGACTTCCAGGGCGCGTCGGCGCGAACCACCAGCACGGTCGGGTCGGCCGTGAAGCGGGCGATGGGCGTGAATTGCTTGAGCGCAAAAGCCGGCTTGCGCGCCAGGATCGCGTCGGCCTCGGGCAGGATCGAGATCGACGACAGGCTCAGCAGCAAGGTGTAGCCATCGGCCGCTGCACGCGCCGCCGCACCGATGCCCAGCGCGCCGCCCGCCCCGACCTTGTTCTCGACGATCACCGGCTGCTTGAGCTCACGCGCCAGGGCCTCGGCAACCGGTCGGGCCACGGTGTCGGCCACGCCGCCAGGCGGAAACGGCACGATCAGCGTGATCGGCCGGTCGGGGTAGGGCGTTTCGGCCCGGCAGCCCGTACCCGCCAGGCCGAGCAAGGCCAGACCCAGCAGCGCGCTGACCGCAAGCGGCTTCATGCGCTGCCCGCCACAAACCGGTTCTGCAGGCTGCCGATGCCGTCGATCTCGATGCGCACCAGGTCGCCCGGCTGCAGCCAGCGGGGGGGTGTCATCGCCATGCCCACGCCGGCAGGCGTGCCGGTGGCGATCACATCCCCGGGGTAGAGCGTGATGCCGCGCGAGCAGGTCTCGATCAGGCTGGGCAGATCGAAGATCAGGTCGCGGGTGCGGCCGTCCTGGCGCAGTTCAGGCGCGCCACCGACCGGGCTGACCCAGCAGCGCACGCGGGTGTCGCTGCCGTCTAACTCATCGGCGCTGACGATCCACGGCCCCATCGGACAGAAAGTGTCAAAGCTCTTGCCCAGGTCCCACTGGCCGTGGCGCATCTGCACGTCACGCGCCGTCACGTCGTTGACGATGGTGTAGCCGTAGACATGCTCCATCGCCTGGGCGCGGCTGATGTTGCGGCCACCTCGGCCGATCACCACCGCCAGCTCGGCCTCGTAGTCGATCTGTTCCGAGATGGCCGCACCCGGCAGCAGCACATCGGCCTCGGGCCCCACCACACACTCGGGCACCTTGGTAAAGACGATCGGCCAGGCGGCGGTGTTGCGGTTGTTGTCCTTGAACACGCTGCCCTGCAGCTCTTGCGCATGGGCGTGGTAGTTGCGGCCTACACAAAACAGGTTGCGGCGCGGCAGCGGCAGCGGCGCGAGCAACTGCAGCTCGGCCAGCGCCACGGCCGGGCCCGAGGGGGCTGGCAGCGCCAGGCCGGCAGCGACACGCTCGATCAGGCGCAGCGCGCCGTAGCGGGCGTCAGCTGGCTCCAGCGCAAAGGGCGTGAGGTGGAGCCCGTCCGGCGAAACGCTGCCGACCCGGGTCTGGCCTTGGTGGCGGTAGGTGGCAAGGCGCATCGGGGTTGTCCTGAAAGAAAGACCCAAATGCTACCCATCAGGCCCATTCAAACGGTGGATTTGTTGAGCCATGGACGCTGCGGCAGTGCTGCGCGTGGCCATCACCGGGAACCTGCGCTCGCGCCAATGGCGGGCCGGCCACCGCCTGCCGAATAGGCGCGAGTGGAGTGAAACTTACGGTATCGGCCGCTCCTCCGTGCGCCGGGTGCTGCAGGACTTCAAGCGCCACGGCTTGATCACCCAGACCGTTGGCGGTTGCACCCGCGTGGCTGACAAGGTGCGGGTGATGCAGCCGGGTGACACGCTGCAGTTCTGGGGCTGGCAGCCTGGCCACCCGGCATTGGCCGGGCGCGGCGCTCCGGTCATCTGACCCAGGCCAGAGCGCGAAGCGCAGCGTCAGAACTCGACCACCTCGGCCTTGATACCTTTGGCCGCCAGCAGCACTCGCGCCCGCTCGGCGTCGGCCAGGCTGACAAACGGCCACCAGGCGGCGCGCCAGCGGCCCTGGTGCTGCATCAGTTCGGTGTGTTCGGGCACCGGGGGCGTCAGCCGGCCGCTGGCCCGGCGCATCACAGCCAGCCCGGTGTTGGCCGACGCCCGCTGCGGGTTGGGGGCCGTGACCAGGGCATACACCGTCGCGGGGCTCGCGGATGGGCTGGCGGATGGGTTGGCGGACGGGCTGACCGCAGCGGTCGCCCGGGCCGGCTTCGGGGCCGCCGGCAATTTTTGCGCGCCGGGTGGGTCCGCTGCAGGCTTGCCGCTGCGCAGCGCTGCGGTCTGGGCGCGTGCCGCTTGTTTGTCCTCGTCCGACAACAGGGGGCGGATTCGACCGAGTGCAGCTGCGTTGCCGGCTGCGCTTGCTGCTGCGGTCGCGGCCGGAGCCGTAGCGTCGCTCGGGGCTGCGGCGGTTGCGACCGGTGCGACCGGCATCCCCGGGATGCTGGTGGCGGGTGCCACCGCCAGTGTTGGGTCGGGGTCGGGGTCGGCTGCTGCGGCGGTGTGCACGGCGGATTCGGCCACCCGCAGCGCGCTGGCCGCAGCCTCGGTCACTGCGGCCGGTGTCACTGCGGCCGGTGTCGCTGCTGTTGATGCCGAGGCTGATGCGACGGCTGCTGATGCGGCTGATGCGGCTGATGCGGCGGACGGTGCAGCTGATGCGGCGTCGGCCGCAGCGCCTCGCGCCGCCAGCACCGTCGCCGCTTCGTCCGTCGCTGGCCGAAGCCCGGCCCAGCCTGCGCCGAGCAAGGCCAGTGCCAGCAAGGTGCCGGCAGCACCCAGTCGCGGTGGGCTGTAGGCGCGCGGGCCGATGATCTGGCCGTCTGCTGCCATCAACAGCCGCAGCCGGCGATCCCCGACGCCCACCGCGGCGGTCAGCAGATGCAGCGCGACCGTTTGACCCAGGCCCTTCTGGCGCGCCGCAGCCTGCATGCTGCTGTCGGCCTCGACCTCGCGCCGAGGCCAGTCGGCTGGCGCGATCGGCTGCAACTGGCCGTGGCGGCGGGCCCAGCGGGCAACCCTGCGCGGGCTCAGCGGCCAGATGAAGTCGCGGCTGAAGATGGCTTGCAGACGAGGCAAGGCGGATCGGCGGCCGGGCAGGTGGGTCAACCAGCGCCGCAGCGGGCCGGCCGGGGCGCTGGGTTTGCTGGCTGGCGCGCTGGCCGACCGGGCTGCCAGCGCGGCCGCAAACGGGCTGGTGCCGGCCTGGGCAGGGCCTGTTGCGGCGTCGGGTTCGGCGCGTGGCGTCGGCTGACCGGCCGCGTGAGCTGCGGGCTGATCTGTCGAGCGGCGTTGCAGATCGCTCGGGTCCGGCGGGTCCAGCGGCAAGGACAGGTCAGCGTGCGGATCTGGGTCGCGCGGCCCGGGTTGCGCCGAACTTGTCCGGGCCGCCTCGGCAGTCTCTGCCGCCGCAGCCGTCTCTGCCGCCAGCGCCGCCTGGTCCGCTTCGGCCAAGGTGAACGGGCTGGCCCTGGCAAGGTCAGGGTCAGCGTCAGGGTCAAGCGCGTCCGAGTCTGCAGAGGCCGGGTGCACGGCCGCCCGCTGCTCGGCGGGCGCCTCGGTTTCGGCGGTGGGGTCGGGCGCGTCGATCTCGGCACTGAAACCCGCCAGTGCGGCGGCCTGCGGTGGGTCCGGCAAGTCGTCCACCGTCGGCAGGCCTGGCGCAGCCGGCCCGGTCGCCGGCGCCGCCTGGCTGCTGGCGAAGGGCAACAGCACCTCGCCGATGCTGTGCACCTGGGTGGGATTGATGCGGCGCGCGAGCGGGTGGCGGTTGTGCCACGCCACCACGCGCGTCAACACCTCATTGAGCCGTGGCGCTTGCATGATGCGGACCGATTGTTGGCGCCGCCAGCCCGGCCGATCAGGCCATCAGCGGCAGCAATCGGGCCCAGTTTGCGGCGCTGGCGCCCAGCCACAGGGCGCCAACCCGGCGCTGGTCGTCAACTATGCCGGGATCACCGGCCAGGCCTCACATGCCGGCGTAGTTCGGCCCTCCGCCGCCCTCGGGCGTCACCCAGACGATGTTCTGGGTCGGGTCCTTGATGTCGCAGGTCTTGCAATGCACGCAGTTCTGCGCGTTGATCTGCAGCCGGTCGCTGTTGTCGTTGTTCTTGACAAACTCGTACACGCCAGCCGGGCAATAACGGCCCTCGGGCCCGCCGTAGGTGGCCAGGTTGATCGCCACCGGCACGCTGGCGTCCTTGAGGGTCAGGTGCGCTGGCTGGTTTTCTTCGTGGTTGGTGTTGCTGATGAAAACCGAGCTCAGCCGGTCGAAGGTCAGCACGTTGTCGGGCTTGGGGTAGTCGATCCTGGCGCAGTTGGCCGCCGGCAGCAGGCAGAGGTGGTCGGCCTTGCCGCCGTGCACCGTCCAGGGCGGCGCCTTCAGGCCCAGCTTGGGCATCAGCCACTGCTCGATGCCGGTCATCAGCGTGCCCACCGTCTGGCCCTTCTTGAACCAGGGCTTGAAGTTGCGGGTCTGCATCAGCTCGGCATGCAGCCAGCTTTGCTCGAAAGCGGTGGGGTAGGCGGTCAGCTCGTCGTGTTGGCGGCCGGCGGCCAGCGCGGCGGCAGCGGCTTCGGCCGCAAGCATGCCGGTCTTGATGGCGGCATGGCTGCCCTTGATACGGGCGGCGTTCATCATGCCGGCGTCGCAGCCGATCAATGCCCCGCCCGGGAACACCAGCTTGGGCAGGCTCTGCAGCCCACCGTTGTTGATGGCGCGCGCGCCGTATCCGATGCGTTTGCCGCCCTCGATGTGGGCGCGGACCGCGTGGTGAGTCTTCCAGCGCTGCATTTCCTCGAACGGGCTCATCCAAGGGTTTTTGTAGTCCAGCCCCAGCACATAACCCAGCGTGACCTTGTTGCCTTCGAGGTGGTACAGAAAGCCACCGCCAAAGCTGCCATCGGTGATCGGCCAGCCGCTGGTGTGCACCACCAGGCCGGGCCTGGCCTTCTCGGGAGGGATCTCCCACAGCTCCTTGATGCCCAGCGCGAAGGTGGCAGGGTCGCGCCCGGCGTCGAGCTGGTATTTGGCGATCAACTGCTTGCCGAGGCTGCCCCGTGCGCCCTCGGCAAACAGGGTGTATTTGCCCACCAGCTCCATGCCGAGCTGAAAGTTCTCGCCCGGCTCGCCATCTTTGCCGATGCCGACGTTGCCGGTGGCCACGCCGCGCACCGCGCCCTGGGCGTCGTACAGCACCTCGGCACCGGTAAAGCCCGGGAACACTTCGACGCCCAGCGCCTCGGCCTGCTCGCCCAGCCACTTGACCACCGCACCCAGGCTGATGACGTAGTTGCCGTGGTTGTGAAAGCAGGTGGGCATCAGCCAGTCGGGGATGGTGGCGGTGCCGTCCTCGGTCAGCGTGAGCAACTGGTCGCCGGTGACGGGTTGGTTCAGCGGGGCGCCCAAGTCGCGCCAGTTGGGGATCAGCTCGGTGATCGCGATCGGGTCCATCACCGCGCCCGAGAGGATGTGCGCGCCGGGCTCCGAGCCTTTCTCCAACACCACCACCGAGATCTCCTGCCCGCTGGCTGCCGCCAGTTGCTTGAGCCGGATCGCGGCCGACATGCCGCCTGGGCCGCCACCCACGATCACGACGTCGTACGCCATGGCCTCGCGAGGACCGTACTGGCTGAGGATCTCCTGCGATGTCATCCCGGTATGTCCTGTGAGTTTGAGTTGGGTTTGGCCCAGGCTGGGGCAGCTGCGACTTATTCTAACCAGCCGCCTAAAAAAAAGAACGACCGTGCTTTTCTGCCCAACTCAGTGCGCAACCGCGATCAACAGCATTTTCCAGCGCTTTTCAGACCCTTCGCCGGCGACCATCGGCGCTAGCCTTGCTGAGCACGTTTTGTCCACTTTGCGGGCTTCTGTCATGTCAACTGTCTGCCAGCTTTGCCCTTGCCCTTGCCCTTGGCTTCGCCCTTGCCCTTGGCTTCGCCCGGCCGGTGCCGGTCGATGACCGCGCCGGCACCGGGCCAGCAGACCGCTCAAACCCTGGCCGCCGCGCGCCACACCGAGCGCCGGGTGCAACTGGCCTTGTGGGCCAGTGGCGAAAGCGTCTGGGAGTGGGACGCCACCAGCAACCGCATCGCGGTGGACCGGGCCGAGGCTGAGGCCGCCGGCCCCGGCATCGAGGACGTGCTGCCCGGGGCGACTGCGGGCATGCCCCTGGAGCAGTTTTTCAGCCACGCCGATGCCGAAGACGCGCCGTCACTGCGCCTGGCCTGGGCTTTGCATCTGCGCGGAGCACATGCCGACATCGACCTGGCCTTTCGCGTCACGGACCCGGGCGGCTGCCGGCGCTGGTTGCGGGTTCGAGGCCGGGCGATGGGCCGCAACAGCCAGGGCTGCACCGACCATGTGCTGGGCACCCTGAAGGACGTGACAGCGCAGCACGAAGCCGAGGACTCGCTGCGCCTGATGGCCCATGCGTTTGCCAGCACCCGCGATGCGCTGGCGGTGGTGGACGCCCAGTGGTCGGTGCTGGAGGTCAACGAGTCGCTGGTGCGCCTGGTGGGTGAGGACAGCGGCGTGATGCCCGGCGCCGACCTGCGGACCTGGCTGCCGGTGGGCGATATCTCGCTGGACCAGGCGCTGGCTGAGGGCAACTGGTGCGAAGAGATCAAGCTGCTGGCGCCTGCGGGCGCGGTGCCGGTGGAGATGTCGGTCACCGCCGTGGCCGCCAGCGATGGTCGGCGCCACTGCTTTCTGGTCGCTCTGCACGACTTGCGCGAGCGCCGGCAAAATGAGCAACGCCTGCAGCGCATGGCGATGCAGGACAAGCTGACCGAACTGCCCAACCGGCTCGCGGCGCAACTCCATATCGACCAGTTGCTGGTCCATGCGGCTCCTGAGTTTGGCCTGCTGTTCATCGATCTCGATGGCTTCAAGGAGGTCAACGACTCGTTTGGTCATGACAGCGGCGACGCCCTGCTGCGCGCAGTGGGGCAGCGCCTGCGCGCCGCCTTGCCGCCGGACGCGCTGCTGGCGCGCTGGGGCAGCGACGAGTACCTGGTGGTGTTGGCCCAGGGCAGCGGCGACACGGAGGTGCGCTCGGCCGCTCAGGTGGTGTTGGCCGCGCTGGCCGGGCGCTTTGACGTGGGTGACCAGGAGCTCAGCATCACACCGACCATCGGCGCTGTGCTGGCACCGCAGGACGGGCTGGACTTCAGCTTGCTGCTGCGCAAGGCCGATGCCGCCAACTACGCCGGCAAGCAGGCGGGTCGCAACTGTCTGGTCTTCTTCGACAATTCACTCGACAACGACGCCCAGCGCCGGGTGCGCATGACCAGCCTGCTGCGCATCGACACCGACCGCAACGGCTTCCGGTTTGTGGCCCAGCCCAAGGTCGACTCGCTGGGCCGACCGGTGGGCGCCGAATTGCTGATGCGCTGGAACACCGAGGCCTTCGGCAACGTGTCACCGATCGAGTTCATCCGGCTGGCTGAAAAAGTCGGCTTGATACAGCTGATGGGCCGGCATGCCGCCCACGCTGCGGCCCAACTGGCGGCGGCCAGCGCGGCCCTGGGCTACCCACTGCCCGTGGCGGTGAACCTGTCGCCCAAGCAGATGCTGCAGCCTGGGCTCGACAGCCTGTTGTTGCAGGCTTGCCGGCGCAACGGTATTGCGCCCGGCATGCTGGAGCTGGAGCTGACCGAGTCGGCGCTGGTGCACAACATGGACGTGGTCAAGCCGATGTTGCACCGGCTGCGGGACCACGGCTTCTCGCTTGCGCTCGACGACTTTGGCACCGGCTATTCGTCTCTGAGCTACCTGCGCCACCTGCCGTTCGACAAGATCAAGATCGACCGCAGCTTTGTGATGGACATCGAGCGCGACCCGGCGGCGGTGCGCCTGCTCGACAGCATCGTGCGGCTGTGCCAGGTGCTGGGCATGCACACCGTTGCCGAGGGTGTGGAGACGCCCCAGCAACTCGCTGCGCTCACGGCGATGGGCGTCAACGAGTTCCAGGGCTACCACTTCTCGCGGCCGATCCCGGTGGATGACTGGTTGGCCTTGCTGCGCGATGCCGGGGGCGTACTGCCGCTGCTGCCGCTGCCGCTGCTGCCGCTTGCAGCGCTGCCAGCGCAGCAGCTGAAGTTGCAGCCGATGGCCCCTGCAGCCCCCGTGCTATCGTGATCCGGTGTGTACCGGCCTGGCCCCTGCCGCCAGCCCGACTCTTGAACTGATACCCCATGAGCTACAACCTCGATCTCTCCGGCCGCGTCGCCTTTGTCTCCGGTGCCTCCAGCGGCCTGGGTGCGCAGTTCGCCCGCACCTTGAGCCATGCCGGTGCCGCCGTGGTGCTGGCCGCGCGCCGGGTCGAGCGCCTCAAGACCTTGCGTGCCGAAATCGAATCGACCGGCGGTGACGCCCATGTCGTAGAACTCGACGTGACCGACCCCGACAGCATCAAGGCGGCCGTGGCCCACGCCGAGACCGAGATGGGCACCATCGACATCCTGGTCAACAACTCGGGCGTGTCCAACACCCAGAAGCTGGTGGACGTGATGCCGGAGGACTACGACTTCATCATGGGCACCAACACCCGGGGCGCGTTTTTCATGGCGCAAGAGGTGGCCAAGCGCATGATCGCCCGCTCGCGCGGCGCCGCGCCAGGCACCTTCACGGGCGGACGCATTGTCAATGTCGCGTCGATGGCGGGGCTGCGGCCGCTCAGCCAGATCGGTGTCTACGCCATGAGCAAGGCCGCGGTGATTCACATGACCCGGGCGATGGCGCTGGAGTGGGGCAAGTTCGGCATCAACGTCAACGCACTGTGCCCCGGCTACATCGACACCGAGATCAACCACCAGCACTGGCAGACCGAGTCTGGCCGCAAGCTGATGAACCTGCTGCCGCGCAAGCGTGTCGGCCGGCCGCAAGACCTGGACTCGGCGCTGATGATGCTGGTGGCCAACGAGAGCCATTTCATCAACGGCGCGATCCTGTCGGCCGACGACGGATTTGGCGCTTGATCCCGTTGAGCTGAACTTCAGGACCCCAAAGGCAATGGCCCGAGCGCTGACCCCTCTGGAAGCCCGTGTGCTGGGTGTGCTGGTCGAGAAGCAGGCGACGGTGCCAGACACCTACCCGCTGTCGCTCAACACCCTGGTGGCCGGCTGCAACCAGAAGACCACCCGCGACCCGGTGATCAACGCCAGCGACGCCGAGGTGCTGGGTGCGGTGGATGGCCTGAAAAGCATGAGCCTGGCTTTTGAAGGCAGCAGCACCCGGGTCACCCGCTACGAGCACAACGCCGCGCGCGGCCTGAATGTGCCGGCCAATGCGGTGGCGCTGCTGACAGTGCTGATGCTGCGCGGGCCGCAGACCTCGGCCGAACTGCGGGCCAATGCCGAGCGCTTGCACCGGTTTGCCGACATCGCGGCGGTCGAGGCCGTGCTCAAGGAGCTGGCAGACAGATTTCCGCCGCGCGCCGTGTTGCTGGCGCGAGCGCCCGGTGCGCGCGAGCCGCGCTGGGCCCATTTGCTGTGCGGCGAGGTGCAGGGCGCCAGCTTGCGGGCTGAGCCGGGTGGCGGGTCGGACGAGGACGCGATCAGTGTCGGCGAGTTGGTGGCCTTGAAGTCTGAACTGGGCCGCCAAGCCACCGAGTTGGCGGCGCTGCGCAGCCTGGTGCTGCGCATGGCCGCCGAGCTCGGGATCAATGCCGAACCTCCGGCGTCTGGTGGGGCGGCCTGAGCCGGTGTCGCTGCGGGCAAGACAGCCTTCAAGGCACAAAAATTGGCGTTGCTGCCGGACACCAGGCGCACGCCGTCGGGCTCAACCCGACAACAGCTTGTTGACCAGCTCCGTCGTGGTGGCTGCACCCATCTTGCGCATCAGGCGGGCACGGTAGACATCCACCGTGCGCGGACTGATGTCCAGCCGCTTGCCGATCTGCTTGCTGGTCAGGCCATCGATCAGCAGCGCGGCGATCTCGCGCTCACGGGCAGTGAACACCACCTTGAGCTTGCGTTTGGACGACAGGTCCTCAAACGCCCAGATACCGGCAGCGTGCGGTTGCAGCGGGTCAAGTGCCCGGCCGGTCACATGGCACCAGAACAGTTCGGCCGGCGCCGGGCCGGCCAGCCGCTTCATCACCCGGTCATCGGCGTACCAGCCCTGGGCGTCCAGGCTGGCGGCGATGCGCGCGCCGGTGCGCTCAAACTCGTCGGTGCTGGGGTAGAGCACTTCAAAACTGCGGCCGAGCAACTGGACGCGTTGGGCACCAAACATCGCCAGCAGCTGCTGGTTGCAATCGACGATCTGGCGCTGGCGCGAGAGCACCAGTCCGATCGGTGCCGAGTCGAAGGCGATGCGGTAGTCGAGCGGCGGCGCAGGGCTCGCTGCCGACGCGCTCACAGCAGCGCGTAGGTGGTGGTGCTGTGGGCCGCCAGGCGACCCGCCGAATCAAACGCCTCGATCTCGCCGAACACCAGGCTTTTGCCAGCCCGCAACACCCGCGCCACCAGCCGCACCGGTCCGCTGTTGCCTGCCACCGGCCGCAAGAAGCTGGTCTGCAACTGCACTGTGGTCATGGCGCGAAAGCCGCCGATCTGGCTGCTGATGGCCAGGATCATCGCCGTGTCGGCCGCCGCCATCAAGGTCTGGCCGCAGAGCACACCGCCGCCATGCACATGCAGCGGTGTCACCGGCAGCGCCAGCACCACCTCGCCGGCGCGGGCCTCCACCACCCGCAGGGCCAGGGCCTTGACCCAGTCTGACACCACCGTGTCCAGCAGGTGCTGCATGTCGGCGATATCGGTGACAGTGGTGTTGTCCATGGCGGGTCGGGGCAGTGGGTTAAGCGATTCTACGTAACCCCTGCTTAATGCCGTAAGTAGTACGCTTCGCGCCGTCCCCATACCGAAGCGAAAGACGCCACCATGAACAAGATCTACCCCAGCGCCGCCGCAGCGCTGGCCGGCATCGTGCACGACAACCAGTTGCTGGCGGTCGGCGGATTCGGTCTGTGCGGCATCCCCGAGGCGCTGATTGACGCGCTGGCAGCCTCTGGCGCGCAGGGCCTGACGGTGATCAGCAACAACGCCGGGGTGGATGGTTTTGGCCTGGGCAAGCTGCTCGAAACGCGCCAGATCAAAAAGATGATCTCCAGCTACGTTGGCGAGAACAAGGAGTTCGAGCGCCAGTACCTGGCTGGCGAACTGGCGCTTGAATTCACACCCCAGGGTACGCTGGCCGAGCGCCTGCGCGCCGGCGGCGCCGGCATTCCGGCGTTCTTCACCCGCACCGGGGTGGGCACTTTGGTGGCCGAGGGCAAGGAGACACGCGAGTTCGACGGCCATGTCTACGTGATGGAGCGGGCGCTGCTGCCCGATGTGGCGCTGGTCAAGGCCTGGAAGGCCGACAAGAGCGGCAATCTGGTGTTTCGCCGCACGGCACGCAACTTCAACCCGGCGGCGGCGATGGCCGGGCGCACCACGGTGGTCGAGGTGGAGCAGATCGTCGAGACCGGCAGCATCGATCCGGACGCGGTGCACTTGCCCGGCATCTACGTGCACCGCATCGTGCTCAATGCGACGCCGGAGAAGCGGATTGAAAAACGCACCGTCACCGCCGCCGCCCTCTCAACCGACACAGCAGGAGCCTGACATGGCCTGGACCCACGACCAGATGGCGGCACGTGCCGCCCAAGAGCTGCAGGACGGCTTCTACGTCAACCTCGGCATCGGCCTGCCCACGCTGGTGGCCAACTTTGTCAGCCCCGACATCGAGGTTTGGCTGCAAAGCGAAAACGGCATGTTGGGCATTGGCCCGTTCCCGACCGAAGATGCAGTGGATGCCGACCTGATCAACGCCGGCAAGCAGACCGTGACCACCATCCCCGGCAGCAGCATTTTTGGCAGCCACGACAGCTTTGCGATGATCCGCGGCGGCAAGATCAATTTGTCGATCCTGGGCGCGATGCAGGTCAGCGAAAAAGGTGACTTGGCGAACTGGATGATCCCCGGCAAGATGGTCAAGGGCATGGGCGGCGCGATGGACCTGGTGGCAGGCGTCAAGAGTGTGGTGGTGCTGATGGAGCACGTGGCACGCCGCAAGGACGGCGGGTTTGACCTGAAGATCCTGCCGCACTGCACCTTGCCCTTGACAGGCGTTGGCGTGGTCGACCGCATCATCACCGACCTGGCCGTGCTCGACGTCACGCCGCACGGCTTGAAGTTGGTGGAGCTGGCGCCGGGCGTGACGCGCGACGAGCTGCAGGCCAAGACCGGCGTGCCCTTGCAGTGAGGCACCGGCCGGCGGCGCACCGACGGGTGCGTTGCCGGCGCCTGGTTACAGGTCTTCGATGCGCTGGGACGGAAACGTGTCCCAGCCCAGGCAGCCCGGGCATTGCCAGAAATGGCGCTGGGCCTCGAAGCCACAGGCCGCGCAGCGGTAGCGCTGCAGCGGCCGCGCCGCGCGGGCCACCGCATCATGTGCAAACTGGCGGGCCTGCTCGGGCCAGGACTCGGCGGGTGTGGCGAGCAGTTCAATCGCGGCCGACAAGCTGGGTTGCTCGCGCAGCAGGTCCATCAGCAGTGGCGACGCACCGGCAACCACGCCGTCCAGCGTGGCCAGGGCGCGCAGCAAGTCGATGTCAGGGTGGTCGGAGAACAGCGGAGCCAAAGCCTGGCGCGCTGTATCCCTTTGCCCGGCGGCCAGCGCACAGGCCGCGAACTCACCCGACAAACGGATGAAGGTGGCCGGGTCGCGCTGGCGCAACTGCTGCCAGGCGGCCAGGGCCTCGACCGGCTTGCCTTGGCGAGTCAAGCCCTGGGCTTGCAGCACCAGCGGCCGGGCGGATTGCGGCGAGGCGGCCAGTGCCTGGGCCAGCAAGTCACTGGCGGCAGCCTCGTCACCGCGCTCGTCAGCCTCCAGCGCCAGCTCACAGCGGTAGTGCGCGGTGCGGGTGGCAAACGAGCCGGTACCGGTCTTTTCCAGGCGTTCAGCCACCTCGGTGGCGCTGCGCCAGTCGCGCGAGCGTTCGGCCAGTGCCAACAGCGCGAGTCGAGCCTCGGTCTCGAAGGGTGTGCCCTCCAGCGCCCGGAAGGCCGCCTCGGCGCGGTCAAACAGCCCGGCTTTCATGAAGTCTTGCGCCAGCGCCTGCTGCGCCCGCTCGCGCTCGGTCTGCCCGAGGTCAGCGCGCTGCAGCAGGTGTTGATGCACCCGCACCGCGCGCTCGAATTCGCCGCGCCTGCGGAACAGATTGCCCAATGCAAAGTGCAACTCGCTGGTGTCGGGGTCATGTTGAACCGCCTCGATGAAGGCGTCGATGGCCTTGTCGGTTTGCTCGTTGAGCAGCAGGTTCAGGCCCTTGAAATAGGCTTTGGGCGCCTGGCGGTCAGCACGCTTCCACTGCTGCAGGTCAAACCGCGAGGCGGCCCAGCCCAGCAAAAAGGCGACCGGCAGGGCCACCAGCAGGCCGAGTAGCAGGCTGGGCGTCTCAAAGTCCATGCCGGGCCCTGGCACGGGTCAAGGCCGGGCCGGGGCGATCAGACCGACTGGCCGTTGTCGGACTCAAAGGCCTACCCGGGGTGGATGCTCCGGGCCAAACTCGCTGGGCGCAACGGTGGTCGCCTCGACCCCAGCGCGTTTGACGGGCAGCACGGGCGGCGCATGCCGCCTGGCCACGCGGCGGTGGCGCCACCAGCTCGGCACCATCGCCAGCACGCCCAGCGATGCACCGCCGGCAAAGGCCACCAGCACCACGATCACCATCGGCGCCCGCCACTGCGCGCCAAAAAACCAGTGCACCACCACCAGTTGCTCGTTGTTGAGCGCAAAGGCGAACAGGGTGAAAAAGATGAAGGCCCGCAGGGCCCAGAGGATCACGCGCATGGGACCGGCATTCTAAAGAGGCGAACGCAAGGCGGCGCCGCAGGCCGTTGCCACTGGCCGGCTCGGCGGCATGAAAACGACACGCCGGCTTGCGGTCCCGGCCATGAAAAAGGGGCCACAAAGGCCCCCGGGGTCTGTCAGCTGCCGGCTTCACGCTGCAGCGGGCACTTCGTCTTGCACTGGCAGCCGCTCGTCAACTGCTTCGCGCAGCGCCTTGCCCGGCTTGAAGTGCGGCACCAGCTTTTCAGGGATCGTGACCTTTTCGCCGCTGCGCGGGTTGCGCCCCAGGCGCGGTGGACGCCGGTTGATCGAGAAGCTGCCAAACCCCCTGATCTCGATACGGTGGCCACGCGCCAGGGCGTCGCTCATCGCATCCAGGATGGTCTTGACCGCGAACTCGGTGTCGCGCTGCGTCAGCTGGCCAAAGCGCTCGGCCAATTGGTTCACTAAGTCTGAACGGGTCATCGGTCTGCCTGGGTCTGGCTACTGGCGGGTCTTGTCTCGGTGGGGGACAGGTCGCCTAAAGCGACCAGGGAGCGCGGCCCCCGTCGAAGGGCCAAACCCGTTCCGGGTTTCCCGGTCGGGTTTGGCAGCCTCTAGGAGGCGGCCGCCAGGCGGCCGGGGCCCACAACTATTCGCGATTGTCGAGCTTGGCACGCAGCAGAGCGCCCAGGCTGGTCGTGCCGGCGTTTTCACGCTCGCTGGTCTGCGACAAACGGGTCATCTGCTCTTGCTGGTCGGCCGCGTCCTTGGCCTTGAGCGAGAGCTGGATCGAGCGGGCCTTGCGGTCCACGTTGATGATCATGACATTGACTTCGTCGCCTTCTTTGAGCAGGTTGCGTGCGTCTTCAACACGGTCGCGGCTGAGTTCAGAGGCCCGCAGGTAGCCAGTGACATCGTCGTTGAGCTGGATTTCAGCGCCACGCGGATCCACCGTCTTGACCTTGCCGGTCACCAGCGCGCCGCGATCATTGATCGAGGTGTAGTTGGCAAACGGGTCCCCGTCGAGCTGCTTGATGCCCAGGCTGATGCGCTCGCGTTCCACATCGATGGCCAGCACCAGGGCTTCGACTTCCTGGCCCTTCTTGAAGTTGCGCACCGCGACTTCGCCGGTTTCGTGCCAGGACAGGTCCGACAGGTGGACCAGGCCGTCGATGCCCGAGGCCAGGCCGACGAACACACCGAAGTCGGTGATCGACTTGATCGGGCCCTTGACCTTGTCGCCACGGTGCACGGTGCCCGAGAACTCTTCCCACGGGTTGGCCTTGCACTGCTTCATGCCCAGGCTGATGCGGCGCTTGTCTTCGTCGATCTCGAGCACCATGACCTCGACCTCGTCGCCCAGCGCAACGATCTTGGCCGGGGCCACGTTCTTGTTGGTCCAGTCCATCTCGGACACGTGCACCAGGCCTTCGATGCCGGGTTCGATCTCGACAAACGCGCCGTAGTCGGCAATGTTGGTGACCTTGCCGAACAGCCGGGTGCTGCTCGGGTAGCGGCGCGACACGCCGTGCCACGGGTCATCGCCCAGCTGCTTGATGCCCAGCGAAACGCGGTTTTTCTCGGCGTCGAACTTCAGCACCTTGGCTGAGAGCTCCTGGCCGACCGTCACCACCTCGCTCGGGTGACGGACACGGCGCCAGGCCATGTCGGTGATGTGCAGCAGGCCGTCGATGCCGCCGAGGTCGACAAACGCACCGTATTCGGTGATGTTCTTGACCACGCCGTGCACGATAGCGCCTTCAGTCAGGGTTTCGAGCAGCTTGGCGCGCTCTTCGCCCATGCTGGCCTCAACCACCGCGCGGCGCGACAGCACCACGTTGTTGCGCTTGCGGTCGAGCTTGATGACCTTGAATTCGAGGGTCTTGCCTTCGTACGGGCTCAGGTCCTTGACCGGGCGGGTGTCGATCAGCGAGCCCGGCAGGAAGGCGCGGATGCCGTTGACCAGGACGGTCAGGCCGCCCTTGACCTTGCCGGACACGGTGCCGGTGACAAAGTCACCGCTGTCGAGTGCGACTTCCAGCGACAGCCAGGAGGCGAGGCGCTTGGCCTTGTCACGCGACAGGATGGTGTCGCCGTAGCCGTTTTCGATCGCGTCGATGGCGACCGAGACGAAGTCACCGACTTCAACTTCGAGCTCGCCCTGGTCGTTCTTGAACTCGGCGATGGGCACATAGGCTTCGCTCTTGAGGCCGGCGTTGACCACGACGTGGTTGAACTCGATGCGCACGACTTCGGCGGAGATGACCTCGCCGGCGCGCAGATCGCTCTTGAGCAATGATTCTTCAAACAGCGCGGCAAAACTTTCCATGCCGGCGGGTGCTGCGGTATCGATTTGAGCTTGGGTCATTCAGACAGGTCCTTGGTGCCGGCGAAAACCAAGTGAGAAGTGGCCGGCGGGGTTGCGGGTGAAGGTGAAACATCGCTGCGGATCCAGCGCCTGACATGCCGGGAGGCACTTCAGAATTCTGGGCGCAGCGGGCTGGGCTTGCGTTGACCGCGTGGGCCGTGGGCGACCGGAGAAACACCCAAAAGGCTCAAAACGGCCCGCGCTGTGCCCACCAATCCAGTACCCGGGCCACCGATTGCTCGATGTCCAGGCCCGAGTTGTCGAGCAGCAGCGCGTCTTGTGCGGGTTTGAGCGGGGCGATCAAACGGGTTTTGTCCCGCTCGTCCCGCGCCTCCAAATCTGCACGAAGGTCGCTGAGATTAGCAGAAATACCTTTTGAAATCAATTGCTTATACCGGCGTTCGGCACGCTTGGCGGGGCTGGCGGTGAGAAAGAGCTTGAGCGGCGCAGCCGGAAAGATCACCGTGCCCATGTCACGGCCATCGGCCACCAGGCCCGGCAGGCGGCGAAACGCCAGTTGCAGCGCCTCCAGCGCACCGCGCACTGCCGGCCAGGCAGAGATGCGCGAGGCCATGCTGCCGACCTGTTCCTGCCGCAGCGCGGTCGCCACATCGGTGCCGTCCAGCAACACCCGCTCGCCGTCGAAGCGCAGGTCCAGCCCGGCGGCCACCCGGGCCAGGCCGGGCTCGTCGTCGGCCGCCACAGCCTGGCGCTGGGCCGCCAGCGCGGTGGCGCGGTAGAGCAGGCCCGAATCGAGCTGGTGCCAACCCAGGCGGGCAGCCACTGTGGCCGCCAGCGTGCCCTTGCCCGAGGCGGTCGGGCCGTCGATGGTGATGACCGGGATGTCGGCCTCGGCCGTCCGGGCGACAGTAAACAGCGCTTCGAAATAGTCCGGAAAGGTCTTGGCCACGCACTGCGGATCCAGGATGCGCACCGACACCTCGCCGCCCGGCACCGCCACCAGCGGGTTGAAGGCGGCCAGCGACAAGCACATCGCGATGCGGTGGTCGTCGTAGGTGTGGATGCTGGCCGCCTGCCAGACCGTGGGCGGCGTGATCTCGATGAAGTCTTGGCCCTCGGTGACCGTGGCACCGAGCTTGCGCAATTCGGTGGCCATCGCCGCGATGCGGTCGGTCTCCTTGACGCGCCAGCTGGCGATGTTGACCAGCCGGGTCGTGCCCTGGGCGTAGAGCGCCATCACCGCAAGCGTCATCGCCGCGTCGGGGATGGCGTTGCAGTCCAGCGTGATGGCGCGCAGTGGCCAGTCGCCGCGCCGCACCGTCAGCCGGCCGGGCGCGCCGGTGATGTCCGCACCCATCAGGCGTGCCGCCTCGACAAAGCGGATGTCGCCCTGGATCGAGTCCAGGCTCAGGCCGTCGATCACCAGCGGCGCGTCGCCAGCAGCCTGGCCGGCCGCGATGGCGCCGAGCGCGATGAAGTACGAGGCCGACGACGCATCGGCCTCGACATGGATCACGCCCGGGCTCTGGTAGCGGCTGCCCGCCGGGATCGTGAAGCGGGCGTAGCCATTACGCAGCACCTGGATGCCAAAGCGCGCCAGCAGGTTGAGCGTGATGTCGACGTAGGGCTTGCTGATGAGTTCGCCGTCTACCGCGATGACTACCGGCGCGCCGGCCGGATCGGCTGCGGCCAGCGGCAAGGCCAGCAACAGCGCGGTCAGGAACTGGCTGGAAACGTCGCCCCGCACCCGGATCTCCTGCGCGGTCTGCAGCACGCCGCCCGCCGTGCCGTGCAGGCGCAGCGGCGGAAAACCGGGCGTGCCCAGCTCGTCAACGCCACAACCGAGCTGGCGCAGCGCGGCCACCAGGTCGCCGATCGGCCGCTCGTGCATGCGGGGCACGCCGCTCAGCTCGAACTGCCCGCCTTGCAGCGCTGACAGCACCGCCAGCGCAGCAGTCAGCGGCCGCATCGCCGTGCCGGCATTGCCCAGGAACAGGGCCGCCTGGTGCACCTGTAGCCGGCCGCCCAGCCCGGACACGGCCAGTGCGCCGTCAGGCTGGCGCGCCAGGCCGCAGCCCAGCGCGGCCAACGCGGCCAGCATCACGCGGGTGTCGTCGCTGTCGAGCAGGTCGCGCAGCAGGGTTGTGCCCTCGCTCAGGCCAGCCAGCAGCAGCACCCGGTTGGAGATGCTTTTTGAACCGGGCAGTCGGACCGTGCCGGCAGCGCCGCGCAACGGCGGCAGGTCCAGATGGGGCAGCTTGTACATGACGGGATTGGGCCGGGTGCGGCCGGCTCGGTGCGGGCAGATGGGAGGTGCGGGTGGATGGGAGGGGGGGGCGGTCAGGGCGGAGGAATGACCGGGCTGGGGGGAGGAGGTGGCAGGCTCTGCCGCCGCCGGCCAGCGCTATGGGCCGCTTTGGCCGCTGCCGCCGCCGCGCCCCGGTCCGCCGATCTGCCAGGCACTGCGGGCCGCTGCGGCATTGCGGATCAGGTCTTCCAGCGCCTGGCCGTTGCCGGCCGTCATGGCGTGTTCGAGTGCGTCGAGCGCAAAGCGGAAGCGCTGGCTTTGCTTGAGCACCTCTTCGCGGTTGGCCAGCAGGATGTCGCGCCAGACCGCCGGATCACTGGCCGCGATGCGGGTGAAGTCGCGAAACCCCGGGCCGGCCAGCGACAGGTAGTCGCGCCCCGCCGGCTGGTTGGCGATGGCCGAGAAGCAGGCAAAAGCCAGCAGATGCGGCAGGTGGCTGACAGCGGCAAACGCGGCGTCATGGTTCTCGGGCGTCATGCGCAGCACCTGGGCGCCGATGGCGGTCCAGACATCGGTGGCCTGCTGCACCAGCTCGGGCTGGGTCTGCGGCAGCGGCGTCAGCACCACCTGGCGGTTGTTGTACAGCGCGGCATCGGCATGGGCCACCCCGGCCTGCTCGCTGCCAGCAATCGGGTGCGCGGGCACAAAGTTGCCGATGTGCTCACGCAGCGTGCGGCGTGCGGTGTCGACCACGTCGCGCTTGGTCGAGCCCACGTCCATCAGCAGCATGCCCGGCTTGACGCCGTGGCGGATGGCATTGAAGGTGGCTTCGGTGGCCGAGACCGGGACCGCGAGCAGCACAATGTCCGAGCCCGAGACCGCCTGCAGCGCCGACTCGGCCTCGACATCGATTACGCCCATGCGGCGCGCCAGGTCAGTCGTAGAGGGCGATTTGCTGTAGCCCACCACCCGCTTGACCCGCCCGGCACGCTTGAGCGCCAGCGCAAACGAGCCGCCCATCAAACCGCAGCCGATGACACCCAGTTGGTTGAACATGCTGGCGCTGTGCGGGGTCAGTGAACGTCGATCGGGTAGGTGCCCAGCACCTTGAAGAAGGCGCAGGCATCGCGCAGCTCGCGCAGGGCCGTACCCACCCGTGGCTCTTCGGGGTGGCCCTCGATGTCGATGTAGAAGTAGTACTCCCACTGGCCCGAGCGCGCCGGGCGCGACTCGAAGCGGGTCATCGACACGCCGTGTTCTTTCAGGGGCATCAGCAGATCATGCACCGCGCCGGGCTGGTTGGCGACACTGACGATCAGGCTGGTGCAGTCGTGACCGGACGGGCGTGGCGCCGGATGCCGATCAGGATGGGTGACGATGGCAAACCGGGTGCGGTTGTGGGCGTCGTCCTGGATCGCCGGCGACACCACATGCAGCCCGTATTCGGCCGCAGCCCGGGTGCCCGCAATCGCGGCCAGGTTCGGGTCGAGCCCGGCCAGGCGTGCGCCTTCGGCATTGCTTGACATCGGCCGGCGCTCGACGTCCGGCAGGTTCAGGCTGAGCCAGCCGTGGCATTGCGCCAGCGCCTGCGGATGCGCGCACACGGCCGTGATGCCGGACAGGCTGTTATTTTTGCGCAGCAGGTTGTGCCGCACCATCAGGCTGGTCTCGCCGATGATGAACAGCGGCATCGTCAGGAACAGGTCGAGCGAGCGGGTGACCACGCCCTCGGTATTGTTCTCGACCGGCACCACACCAAAATCGGCGGCACCGGCAGTGGTGCTGCGGATCACCTCGTCAAAACTGGCGCAGGGCACCCGCACGATCGAGCTGCCAAAAAAGCCCAGCGCTGCCTCCTCGCTGAAGGTGCCTGCCGGGCCGAGAAAAGCCACCCGGGTGGGCGTTTCCAACGAGCGGCTGGCCGACATGATCTCGCGCCAGATCGGCGCCACGCTCACGCTCTTGAGCGGGCCGGGGTTGGCAGCCTTGAGGCCGTCGATCACCTGCGCCTCACGCTCGGGGCGGAACACCGGCGAGCCATCGCGCTTTTTGAGCTCGCCCACCTCGACGGCCAGCTGCATGCGGCGGTTCAGCAGGGCCAGCAACTCGCGGTCGAGGGAGTCGATCTGTTGGCGCAGCAGGCCCAACTCTTGGGTGATGCCGGCGTCCAGAGCCGCCGCAGCGGCTGCCGACCCGGTTTTGGGGGTGTCAGCCATGGCGCTGCGCAAACTCCTTGAGGTAGTCCACCAGTGCCTGCACCCCCGCCAGCGGCATCGCGTTGTAGATCGACGCCCGCATCCCGCCCACGCTCTTGTGGCCACGCAGCTGCAGCAGGTGGCGCTGCTGCGCACCCGCCAGGAAGGCGGCGTTGAGGCTTTCATCGTGCAGGAAAAACGGCACATTCATGCGCGACCGGCCCTCATGGGCCACGCGGTTGGCGTAGAAGCCCGAGCCGTCGAGGTAGCCGTACAGCAAGCTGGCCTTGTCCCTGTTTTGAGCTTCCATCGCCGGCACACCACCCTGGGCCTTGAGCCACTTGAACACCAGGCCGGCGATGTAGATCGCGTAGGTCGGTGGGGTGTTGTACATCGAGGCGTTGTCAGCCACGGTCTTGTAGTCAAAGGCGGACGGGCAGACCGCCTGCGCATGGCCCAGCAAATCTTCGCGCACGACTACCAGCGTCAACCCGGCCGGGCCGATGTTCTTCTGAGCGCCGGCAAAGGCCAGCCCGACCCGTGACCAGTCCACCGGGCGCGACAGGATGTGCGACGAGCAATCGATCACCAGCGGCGCGCTGCTGCCCAGCGCGGCCAGGTCGGGCAGTGTGGCGTACTCGACGCCGTGGATAGTCTCGTTGCTGCACAGGTGCACGTAGCTCGCGCTTGGCCTCAGGCGCCAACGGGCCGGGTCAGGCAGCGAGAGGTGGCCGTCAGCCTCATTGCTGGCGGCAATGGCCACATCGGCATAGCGGCGAGCCTCTTGGGCTGACTTCTTCGACCAGGCGCCGCTGACCACCACATCCACCTGGCCGGCCGGCGCCAGCTCGCACAGGTTGAGCGGCACGATGGCGTTTTCGGCCAAGCCACCGCCCTGCATGAACAAAACCCGGAAGTGGGCGGGCACCGCCAGCAGTTCGCGCAAATCACGCTCAGTCGTCTCGGCGATGGAGATGAACTCGCGGCCGCGGTGGCTCATCTCCATCACGCCCATACCCGAGCCTTGCCAGTCGAGCATTTCGGCCGCAGCCTGCTGCAGCACGGCCTCGGGCAAGGCGGCCGGGCCAGCCGAGAAGTTGTAGGGGCGCGGCGTTGCGGTCATCGCCAGAAGATCACTTCTTGGCGTTGGAGGCGGCCGCCTTGGGGGCAGCGGCAGCCTTGGGAGCCGGAGCCGAGCCCGCCGGCGCAGCGGCCGGGCCAGCACCGGCAGCGGCGAGCTTCTTGCTCAAGGTCTGCTCCAGCGTCTTGAGCTTGGGCTCGACCTGGGACTGGGTTTCGGCCACCAGCTTCTGGCCGAGCAGGCGCTGCAGCTCGGGGGTCAACTGCATGTACTTGCGAAAACCGGACGACTCCAGCGCGGTGATCACCTGCTTGAGGTCGTCCTCGCTGAGCCTTTCTTCCAGCACCGGGCCCACCACGCCGGGCGCGAGCTTGAGCACCCGGTCCCGCAGCAGCGGGCCCACGTCCTCGCCGTACTTGTTGAACTCGGCCTGGATCTCCTTGGCCAGTGCCTCGCGCTGCTCGGGCGCGATGCGGGTCTGCAGCACGGCGCCCACTTGCTGTCCCATCTGGGCGACCGATTGCTCGGCCAGGCTGCGGCTCAGGCCCTCGAAGCCCGATTGCTGCAAGGTCAGCAGCTTTTGCACCAGCTCTTTCTTGGCCGCCGAGGCCGGGGCGGCAGGGGCAGCCGGTGTCAGGGGGGTCGATTGGGCAAGAGCGAGGCTGCAGGCGCCGGCCAGGGTGGTGATCAGGGCGGCGCGGGCCAGCTGGGGCAGAAAGGTCATGGGGTATCCAGGTTGGGGGTGTCGTCATCAACGTCGGACGGGCCGCCTTCGGCTTCGCCCGCCACATCGACAATGGCGTCGTTCTCGACGATGCGCTGCAAGCCCGAGAGCTTGCTACCGTCGTCCAGCGCAATCAGGGTCACGCCTTGGGTGGCACGGCCAAGTTCGCGAATTTCCGAAACACGGGTGCGCACCAGCACACCCCGGTCGGTGATCAGCATGATCTCGTCGGCCGGTCGCACCAGCGTGGCGGCGACGACCTTGCCATTGCGCTCGGTCTGCTGGATCGCGATCATGCCCTTGGTGCCCCGGCCGTGGCGGGTGTACTCGATGATGCTGGTGCGCTTGCCGTAGCCGTTTTCGGTGGCTGTGAGCACGCTCTGGGTTTCGTCCTCGGCCACCAGCATCGCGATGACGTTCTGGCCCTCGTCCAGGTTCATGCCGCGCACGCCCCGGGCCTGGCGGCCGTGGGCGGTGACTTCTTCTTCGTCAAAG
Organism: Betaproteobacteria bacterium; assembly: GCA_025358155.1. GTDB lineage: Bacteria > Pseudomonadota > Gammaproteobacteria > Burkholderiales > Burkholderiaceae_C > Pseudaquabacterium. Next base: position 46,133 of record JANYKR010000028.1, on the reverse strand, counting down.
CGCACGGCCTTACCGCCATCGGAGAACAGCATCACGTCATGCCGGCCGTCGGTCAGGGCTGCGCCGATCAACACGTCGCCGTCGTCGAGCGTGACCGCGATGATGCCGGACTTGCGCGGGTTGCTGAAGTCGTCCAGCGGCGTCTTCTTGACGGTGCCCAGCTTGGTGCCCATGAAGATGAAGTGATCGGCCGGGAAGCTGCGGAACTCGCCCGTCAGCGGCAGCACCACCGTGATCTTCTCGCCCGGCTGCAGCGGGAACATGTTGACGATAGGCCGGCCACGGCTGTTGCGCGAGCCTTGGGGCACCTCCCAGACCTTGAGCCAGTAGACCCGGCCGCGGTCACTGAAACACAGGATCCAGTCGTGGGTGTTGGCGATGAAGAGCTGGTCGATCCAGTCATCGTCCTTGGTCTGCGTCGCTTGCTTGCCGCGGCCGCCGCGCTTTTGCGCCCGGTACTCGGTCAGCGGCTGGCTCTTGACATAGCCGGTGTGGCTGAGCGTGACCACCATGTCGTTGGGGGTGATCAGGTCTTCGGTGCCCAGTTCTTGCACGTTGTGGGCGATCACGCTGCGGCGTGCGCCGAGCTTGGTCTGGCCAAACTCCAGCTTCACCGCCAGCAACTCCTCCGAGATGATGGAGGTGACGCGCTCGGGTTTGGACAAGATGTCAAGCAGGTCGGCGATCTCGCCCATCACCTCCTTGTACTCGCCGATGATCTTGTCCTGCTCCAGCCCGGTCAGGCGCTGCAGCCGCATTTGCAGGATTTCGCCGGCCTGATCTTCGCTCAGCCGGTACAGGCCGTCGGCTTGCAAGCCGATGTTGTTGGGCAGGCCCTCGGGACGATAGGCCTGGCTGCCGCCCAGAGTGCCACCTTCGGTGCGCTGCAACATCTCGCGCACCATGGCCGAATCCCAGCTTTTGGCCATCAACGCAGCCTTGGCCACCGGCGGTGTCGGGCTGTTCTTGATGGTCGCGATGAATTCGTCGATATTGGCCAGCGCCACGGCCAGGCCTTCAAGCACATGGCCACGCTCGCGCGCCTTGCGCAGCAGGTACACGGTGCGCCGCGTCACCACCTCGCGCCGGTGCTCCAGGAAGATCGCCAGCAGCATCTTCAGGTTGCACAACTTGGGCTGGCCGTCGATCAGCGCCACCATGTTGATGCCGAAGGTGTCCTGCAGCTGGGTCTGCTTGTACAGGTTGTTCAGCACCACCTCGGGCACTTCACCGCGCTTGAGGTCAATCACCACCCGCATGCCGGACTTGTCGCTCTCGTCCTGGATGTGGCTGATGCCCTCGATCTTCTTCTCGTGCACCAGTTCGGCGATGCGCTCGAGCAGCGTCTTCTTGTTGACCTGGTAGGGCAACTCGTCAACGATGATGGTCTGGCGTGTACCCCGGTCGATGTCTTCGAAGTGGCACTTGGCCCGCATCACCACCTTGCCACGCCCGGTGCGGTAGCCCTCGCGCACGCCAGTGATGCCGTAGATGATGCCGGCGGTCGGAAAGTCAGGCGCTGGCACGATCTCCATCAGCTCATCGATCGTCGCCTCAGGAAACTTGAGCAGGTGCAGGCAGGCGTCAACGATCTCGTTGAGGTTGTGCGGCGGGATGTTGGTCGCCATGCCCACCGCAATACCCGACGAGCCGTTGACCAGCAAATTGGGCAGCCGGGCCGGCATCACCGTGGGCTCTTTTTCTGAGCCGTCGTAGTTGGGCGCAAAGTCGACTGTCTCTTTGTCTATGTCGGCCAACATCTCGTGGGCGATCTTGGACAGCCGGATTTCGGTGTAGCGCATCGCCGCCGCGCTGTCGCCATCGACCGAGCCGAAGTTGCCCTGGCCATCCACCAGCATGTGGCGCAACGAGAAGTCTTGCGCCATGCGCACGATGGTGTCGTACACCGCCGTGTCGCCGTGCGGGTGGTACTTGCCGATCACATCGCCAACGATGCGCGCACTCTTCTTGTAGGCGCGGTTCCAGTCGTTGCTCAATTCGTGCATTGCAAACAACACCCGCCGGTGCACCGGCTTGAGTCCGTCGCGTGCGTCTGGCAGGGCCCGGCCCACGATCACGCTCATCGCGTAATCGAGGTAGGAGCGCCGCATCTCCTCTTCCAGGCTGATGGGCAGTGTTTCCTTGGCGAAGGGCGTCATGCGGAGACCTGGCAAATTTGGCGTGGCGGCGCGGTGGGCGGGGGTGCCAGCGCGGACACCCCGGCACGGCAACCATCGATTCTAAGGGCCTTGGCTTGTCGCGCCCGTGCAACAACACGGTGCGCCAAGCGCATCTGGTGGCTGAAAATCCTGTCTGCCCAAAGCCCTATGGCACAATCACTCATCGGTGGTAAACGCTTGCCAACCCGGGTGTTTGCCGGCTTTTTTTGCTTCCGATTTGGACATTACGCAGAACTTCTGCGGCTTTCCTCGAGAGGAGAATCATGAATAAATTGAACAAGGTGGCCGTGCTCTTCGCGTCGGTCGCACTCGCAGCCCCAGTGGCTGTTTTCGCTGCTGCGCACACGGGTGGCATGCCCAAGGCGAACGACAACTGGCGCGCCGCCGACGGTACCGTCTGGAAAAACGGCACCAACGAGCTGTGCTGGCGTGATGCCAGCTGGACGCCGGCCACGGCCGACGAAAAGTGCGACGGTGCCCTGAAGCCGATGGCAGCGCCGGCGCCCGCGCCGATGGTTGCACCGGTGGCGCCGCCGCCCGCCCCGCCGGCACCGCCGCCAGTGGCACCGCCGGCACCGGTTGTTGCGCCAGTGGTTGTTCCGGCCGCTCCGGTCAGCGAGAAGGTCACCTTCGCTGCCGACGCTTTCTTCGACTTCGACAAGTCTGTGTTGAAGCCTGAAGCCAAAGCCAAGCTCGACGACCTCGTTGCCAAGACTTCGGCGGTTGCGCTTGAAGTCATCATCGCTGTCGGCCACACCGACTCGGTGGGTACTGACGGCTACAACCAGAAGCTGTCGGTCCAGCGCTCCGAAGCTGTCAAGGCCTACCTGGTGGGCAAGGGCATCGAGAAGAACCGGGTCTACACTGAAGGCAAGGGCGAGAAGCAGCCTGTTGCGGACAACAAGACCTCCGAAGGCCGCGCCAAGAACCGCCGCGTCGAAATCGAAGTGGTCGGCACCCGCGCCAAGAAGTGACGCTAGGCCTCCGGGCCCTGCAAGCCGGCTCGCACAGGCGAGTCGCGCTACAAACCCCGCCTTGGCGGGGTTTTTTATTGGGTGTGTCACCCTTCCGGGCTTGCCAGACTGCACCCCTCGGGCTGCGCCTGTCTGCTACCTCCGTGTTGCCCTTACGATGCCGTCATGACCGTGAATGCCGATCCGCAAGAACTCGCCAAATTTGGTGAATTGGCCCACCACTGGTGGGATTTGGAGGGTGATTTTCGCCCCTTGCACCAGATTAACCCCCTGCGCCTGGACTGGATCGACAGCCAGGCCCGTCTGGCTGGCAAATCGGTGCTTGACGTCGGTTGCGGCGGCGGCATCTTGTCCGAGTCGATGGCAGCGCGAGGTGCCGATGTGCTGGGCATAGACCTGTCAGTCAAACCCTTGCGCGTAGCGCAGTTGCATGCGTTGGAGTCGGGCAGTGCGGTGCGGTACCGCGAGGTGGCCGCCGAGGCGCTGGCGGCCGAGGCGCCAGCCAGCTTTGATGTTGTCACCTGCATGGAGATGCTGGAGCACGTGCCCGATCCTGCGTCAGTGGTGCAGGCTTGTGCGGCCTTGGTCAAGCCCGGCGGTTGGGTGTTTTTCTCGACCCTCAACCGCAATGCCAAGGCCTTTGTCATGGCGATCATCGGCGCTGAGCATCTGCTCAAGCTGCTGCCCAAGGGCACGCACGAATACGCCCGCTTCATTCGACCCAGCGAACTGGCGCGTTGGTGTCGCGACGCCGCACTGTCGGCCGACGGCTTCAAGGGCATGGCGCACAACCCGTTGACCGGACGCTATTCCTTTACCGACGACACCTCGGTCAACTACCTGCTGGCGTGTCGGTCCGGTCGGTGAGTTGCGCCGCACCCTTGTTGCTGTTCGACCTGGACGGCACGCTGATCGACAGTGCTCCCGACCTGGCCGGTGCCGCCAATGACCTGCGCGCCCACCACGGTCTGCAGCCTTTGCCGTACGCTGACTTGCGGCCGATGGTCGGCACCGGCGCCCGCGGCATGGTGGGCGTGGCCTTTGGCGTGCTGCCTACCGATGAGCGCTTTGTCGGCTTGCGCGATGCGTTTCTGGCGCGCTATGCCGAGCGTTTGCTTGACAGCACCCGGGTGTTCGAGGCGATGCAACCCGTTCTGGACCGGTTGGACGCGTCCGGCCACCGTTGGGGCATCGTCACCAACAAGGCGATGCGCTTTGCCGCGCCTTTGGTAGAAGGGCTGGGCCTGGCCAGCCGTGCGGCCGTTTTGATCGCCGGTGACAGCACGCCCTACGCCAAACCGCATCCCGAACCCCTGCTGGAGGCAGCGCGCCGTCTGGGTATCGCACCCTCTGGCTGCGCCTACGTGGGCGATGACGAACGCGACATCGTCGCCGGCCGGGCTGCTGGGATGCGCACCCTGGCCGCCGCCTGGGGCTACCTGGGCCAGGGCGAGCCCGTGACCGCGTGGGGCGCAGACCTGGTGCTTTCTTCGCCGGCTGACCTCTTGAACTGGCTTGAACTGGCCTAAAATGCGGATTACCAGGGGCCGACCTGGCTTCGACGTGGGTGCGGAGTCGGTTCAGGGCATGCCGAGCTCCAGTTCGCTCGTAAAACCATTGGAAACAAAGTAACTGCGAACGATACCTCGTACGCCCTCGCCGCTTAAAAACCGGTGAGCTTCGCAACGGTTGGCCGATGGGCCGGGTCTGATGCCTCAAGCAATTGAGGCAAAGGGCTGCGAAGTCATACACATTGGCTGGTGCTGTGCTGTGTCATTCAGCATGGGACGAGAACCAAATGACTGGTGGACCCGATAGCGTGCTGCTGCGCGATCAGAGCCATGAGATTCAAATCAGACAGCTAAGCATGTAGAACTGGCCGGTGAAGGCTTGCGGACGGGGGTTCGATTCCCCCCGGCTCCACCACTATTGAAGCCCCAACTGTTCTCAGTTGGGGCTTTTTTTCGTCTGATGGCTACAGTTCCCTCGAGCCTGTCCGGAATTTTGTGTGCGAGGCATAGCATGACCACAAGAAGCATGAATGCCACGCAAGACAAACACCGCTGCGGCGGACAAGGCGGCGCTGCCGCGAATTCCAGCTGAGTTGCTGGAGCAGTTGATTCCCGGGCCGGTCACGCCGGGTCAGTTGGACGACATCTTTCAGCGGTTCAAGAAGGCGTTCATCGAGCGCGCCTTGGGCGCCGAGATGAGTCATTACCTGGGCTACGCGCCCGGTCAAGCCAAGCCAGACGGGGCGGTCAACCGCCGCAATGGCAAGAGCGCCAAGAGGGTGATGTCGACCTGGCGGTAGAGAACGCGGCCGCAGAGCTTCAGAAACTTGGGACCGATGCCCTCGCTGCGCCAGCGTTCAAGGGTTGCCTCGCTGAGGGCCCAGCGGGCGACGAGCTGGCGTTGATTGAAGTGCACGATTTCCATCTTGTTCTGCTTCCGAATAAGTTGGCAGGAGTCCATGAAGGCGCTGTTCCGCCGTCAAGTCAAGGCAATTCCTGAAGATCGGCTTACCCTGGTGAGTGGTTCAGCTCGTAGCTGGTGCTGCGGCCACCCGCGTCCGATTTGCGCAGGACGCCACGGGCCAACAAATCCGTGATGTCGCGCAGCGCGGTGTCCGGCGAACACTTGGCGATCGCCGCCCACTTGCTGCTGGTGAGCTTGCCCTCGAAGCCGTCAAGTAGCCGATTGACCAGCTTTACTTGTCGCTCGTTCAGCGGCGCAAAACCCGGTGCAGCCCAGCGCTGCCAGAACCGCGTCTTAGCCAGCACGGCGTCGAGCGTGCGCTGTGCCTGATCGACGGCGCGGTGCAGGGTGTCGATAAACCAGGTGAGCCACTCGGTGACATCGAGTGATTGCTTCTGCGTACGTTCCAGGATGTCGTAGTAGGCCTTGCGCTCCCGCTGGATCTGCGCCGACAGGCTGTAGAAGCGCTGTGGGCTGCCATCAGCGCGGGCCAGGAACAGGTCGCCGACCGCGCGTGCGATGCGGCCGTTGCCGTCGTCGAACGGGTGCAGGGTGACAATCCACAAGTGCGCAAGCCCAGCCTTGATCAGCGGCGGCTCGTTCGATGCGCTGTTGGCCCAGTTGATGAAGCGGTCGGTTTCAGATTGAAGTCGATCGGCCGGCGGTGCTTCGAAATGCACGCGTTGGCGCCCCAGCGGGCCAGAGACTACCTGCATCGGACCGGTGGCATCGTCACGCCAGCCGCCCACATTGATCCGGACAAGGCCCGAGTAGCCGGTGGGGAAGAGTGCTGCGTGCCACCCGAACAAGCGATCCCGGGTGATCGCGGCGTTGCAGTTGGCGGTGGCGTCGAGCACCATTTCGACCACGCCCTCGACATGACGGTCCACCGGGGCCAGGGCACCGATGTCGACACCGAGTCGGCGGGCGATGGAGGAGCGCACAGACTCGACGTTGAGCTGTTCGCCCTCGATCTCGCTGGTCTTGATGACGTCCTCGGTCAGCGCCGCCAGGCTGGCCTGGTCGCGCAGAGCCATTCCGACATCGGCCAGTCGTCCCATCAACAGACCCTGGGCGCGGCTGACGTCGGCCAACGACTGGGCCAGGGCAGCCAAGTCGTAGCGCCAACTTGGCCAGTCGCTGGCCAGCCAGATGTAAGTGTAATCGCCGCCCTCCATGCGGAGATTATGAATCGTATTCACCGCAAGTGCGATTTATTCGCCGCACATTGTGCGGCGATAGAGCGGACTTTTCGCCGCACCGCTACTTGTGCGGACGCGAGTTCGATTCCGCAAATGGGAATTGAACTGACTGTGTCTTCGGCGGCGTTGATCTGCCGACATGGGCAGCGAGTTCCGGCACCCTACGTTACGGTGCGGCTGACTGACTGATCGACATCTGCTTGATGTTCCGTTGACGTCGCCTTACAACTGCACCCGCGACCCCAACTCGATGACGCAGTTGTTGGGCAGCCGAAAGTAGTCGGCGGCGCTGCTGGCATTGCGCGACATCAGGGAAAACAGGCGCCGACGCCAAGCGGCCATGCCCGCCGCCTTGGGGTCGTCTGAGGGCACGACGAGTTCGCGGCTGAGAAAGTAGGAGGCCTGAAAGGGATCGAATTGCAGATCGTGGCGGGCGCAGCGGCCCAGTGCCATGGGGAGATTGGGTTCGTCCTTGAACCCGTAGTCCACCCGCACCCGCCAAAACCCGCCGCGCAGCGCTTCGACGTGCAGTTGGTCGTTCACTGCCACATGTGGCACTTCCAGAAACCGCACGCTGACCAGCACGTTGTGCTCGTGCAGCACCTGGTAGTGCTTGAGGTTGTGCAACAAGGCCGGGGGCACGGTGTCCGGGTGTGAGGTGGGATAGACGGCGATCCGGCGCGAGCGCGGGATCGAGCTGTCCTGGGCCAGCGATTCCAGAAATGGCAACAACGGCAGGTCTTCTCCACGAATATGTTCGGTAAGCCGCTCTCGACCCAGTCGCCAGGTCGCCATCACCATGAACAGCGCAAAGCCCAGCGTCAAAGGAAACCAGCCGCCCTGCAGAAACTTGAGTGCGCAGGACACCACCAGCACGAGGTCAATCGCCAGAAACAGGCCGGTGGCAGCCAGCGCCACGGGCAGCGAATGGTGCCAGGCGTGGCGCACTACAAAATAAGTCAGCGCCGTAGTGATGAGCATCGTGATCGTTACTGCGATGCCGTAGGCAGAGGCCAGGGCTGTTGAGCTGCCAAAGCCCAGCACGGCCAGCAGCACCGCCAACAGCAGCACCCAATTGATGGCCGGCAGGTACACCTGGCCCATGGCCTGCGCCGAGGTGTAGAGCACCTGCATGCGCGGCAGCAGGCCAAGCTGGATCGCCTCTTTGCTGAGTGAAAACGCCCCAGAGATCACCGCCTGCGAGGCGATCACCGAGGCCAGTGTGGCCAGCAACACCACCGGCAGCAGCCAGGAGGCCGGGAAGAGCCGGAAAAAGGGGTTGTCGAGCGCTGTGGGGTCACGCATCAGCAGCGCGCCTTGCCCGAGGTAGTTGAGCGCCAGCGCTGGCAGCACCACCGCGGTCCAGGCCAGGCGGATCGGCCGTTTGCCGAAGTGACCCATGTCGGCATACAGCGCTTCGGCACCGGTGAGCGCCAGCACGATCGCGCCCATTTCGATGAACAGCCCCCAGCCGCGGGCCTGCAAAAACGCCAGCCCCAGCAGGGGATCGAGGGCAGCGAGGATGGCGGGATTCTGCGCAATCTGCAGCACGCCGGTCACCGCCAGCACACCGAACCACAACACCATCACCGGCCCGAACAGCGTGCCCACCGCAGCCGTGCCACGCCGCTGCACCATGAACAGCCCGACGATGACGGCCAGGGATATCGGCAGCACATAGGGCTTGAAGGCGGGCGTGACGGTCTCCAGGCCCTCAACCGCGCCCAGCACCGAGATCGCCGGCGTGATCACGCTGTCGCCGTAGAACAGCGCGGCGCCCATCACACCGAGCAGCAGCAGCGCGCGGCGCCGCTGGGCCGTGTCGCCAGCCGCACGCACCGCCAAGGCTGTCAGCGCCAGGATGCCGCCCTCGCCGCGGTTGTCAGCGCGCAAGATCAGCAGCACGTATTTCAGCGACACCACCAGCATCAGCATCCAGAGGATGACCGATACCGCGCCGGTGATGTCTACGGCATCCAGACGTACGCCATTTGCCGGGTCCAGCACCGCCTTCATCGTGTACAGCGGGCTGGTGCCGATGTCGCCGTAGACGACCCCCAGGGCACCGAGGGTGAGCAGGGCGTGGCCTTGCCTGGTGGGTTTTGAGGTCATTCGGCAGGGTAGGTGGGTGGCCGGCAGGGCAGCGAGGCTGACAGCCAGGGCCCGTACTTGGCTGAACAGTATCGCAGCCGGGCTTCAGCGCGCTGACAGCAGGTTGGGCCGGCTGCAGTATCGGCCAGTCGGACCCGAGCTGTGCATTGCAGCAGCTGCCGCGCTTGGCGCCGGGTGTCGCGGCCGGAACACTTGCAGCAATTGGCCGCGCCGACACTCAAGCCCTTGCCCAGACCCCTGTCGAGGTCGCCTGCCCAACCCGTCGGCGCCCTCATCGCCCGCCGCCCACCCTTTGCCATGAATCCTGAATTCACCCCCGCCGGCCTGGCCTCGATCGATGCGGTGACGGCCGCGCTGGCTGGCGTCGGCTACATCTCGACCCGGCAGATATCGACCGCGGTCTACCTGGCACACCACCTCAGAAAGCCGGTGCTGATCGAGGGCCCGGCGGGTGTGGGCAAGACCGATCTGGCGGTCTCGGCCGCCCGGGCGCTGGGCTTTGCGCTGCTGCGGCTGCAGTGTTATGAGGGGCTGGACGACAGCAAGGCGCTCTACGAGTGGAAGTACGGCAAGCAATTGCTCTACACCCAGATCCTGAAGGAAAAGATCGGTCTGCTGGTCGACCAGGCCGACACGCTGGACGCCTCGTTTGCCAAGCTCGCAGGTTTTCAGGACCTGTTTTTCTCGCGCGACTTTCTGGAGGCCAGGCCGCTGCTGCAGGCGATGGAGCAACGCGGTGGCAGCGTGCTGCTGATCGACGAGATCGACAAGTCCGAAGAAGCCTTCGAGGCTCTGCTGCTGGAGGTGCTGGCCGACTACCAGGTCACGATCCCCGAGATCGGCACGATCCGGGCGCAGGTGCCGCCGCTGGTGATCCTGACCTCCAACAACACCCGCGAACTGGGCGATGCGCTCAAGCGGCGCTGCCTGCATTTGCACATCGGCTTCCCGGATGCGGCGCTGGAGCGCCGGGTGCTGCGCGCCCGGGTGCCGGCCATTGCCGAGGAGTTGCTGGGCCAGTTGGTGGCGTTTGTGCAGTCGCTGCGGGTGGCCAACATCCGCAAGCCGCCGTCGATTGCCGAGTCGGTCGACTGGGCGCGCACGCTGCTGTTGATGCATGCGGCCGTGCTGGACGAGTCCTTGGTGCGCGACACCCTGAACGTGCTGCTCAAGCGCGAGACCGACATCCAGGAGGTGCAGGGCGCGTTGGCCAAGATGACCCAGGCGGCGCTGCAGTCAACGGCGCCCGCCTCGACAAACGCCCAGCCCGTTGCCAGCCTGGCACCCGCCCAGCCCGGCTGATGGAGCGCACGTTGACGGGCTTTGTGCGGGCGCTGCGTGCGGCCGGCGCTGACGCGTCCACCGCCGAGACGCTAGACGCCGCCCGCGCAATGGCGCTGGTGGGCTTTGCTGACCGCGAGACGCTCAAGGCCTCATTGGCGGTGGCGCTGGCCAAATCCCAGGACGAAAAGCTGATCTGCGAGCGGGTGTTCGAGCAGTATTTCAGCCTGCCGGCCGACATGGCGGACGCCCAGCAGGCCGAATCTGCCCAAGCGGCAGGAGACGTACCCGGGCCGCGCACCGGTCCCCCTGAGGTGGACGCGCTGCTGGACCTGGCCGAGGGCATTTCGCCAGGCCAGTCGGCCGCTGCGCTGATGCGGGCGGCGCAGTCGGTGGGGGTCGATGACATCCGGTTTTCATCCCAAATCGCCTACCTCACACGCCGCACGCTGGAGGCGCTGGGCATCGCCGCGCTGGAGGCCCGGCTGCAACAAGCCGCTGCCGGCGGCGCCGCTGAGGCGGCCAGCGCCGAGGCCGCCCGGTTGGGCGCGGGCCGCGACCGGCTGCAGCGCCAGGTGCGGGCGCTGGTCGAGCAGCGTTTCGAGCTGTTCGGCCGGCCGGCCACCGAGGCGTTCATGACAGACGTGGCAGTGCAGCGCCCGCTGGGACGTTTGAGCCCGCCCGACATGGACCGCATGAAGACGGCGGTGGCGCGCATGGCCAAGCGCCTGGCGGCCCGGCACTCGCGCCGGCGCCGGGTGCTGCTGCGCGGCCAACTGGACTTTCGGCGCACGCTGCGCGCCAACGCCGGGCACGACAGCGTGCCGGTGGAGCTGCATTTCAAGCACCGGCGGCGTGACAAGCCGAGGATCGTGGTGATTTGCGACGTGTCGGGCTCGGTCTCGGCCCATGTGCGTTTTTTGCTGTTGTTCTTGTACGCGCTGCAAGGCACGGTGGCCGATCTGCGCAGCTTTGCGTTTTCACACGCACTCAAGGACGTGGCCGCACCGCTGGAGTCCTTGCCGTTTGACGAGGCGATGGCGCTGATCCTCAGCGAGGTGGGCGGCGGCGCTACCGACTACGGCCAGGCCCTGGTTGACCTGCGTGAACACCACTGGGACTGCATCGACCGCCGCACCACCGTGCTGGTGCTGGGCGACGGCCGGTCCAACCACAGCGACCCCCGGCTGGACTTGTTTGCCGAGCTGGCCGACCGCGCCAAGCGGGTGGTCTGGCTGTGCCCGGAACCGGCGGGCCGCTGGGGCAGCGGCGACAGCGAGATGCTGCGTTTTCGGCCGTTTTGCACCCATGTCAGCCACTGCGCCACCGCCACCGACCTCGAGCAAGCGATAGACGAGGCGCTGTCGGCCTATGGCTGAGACCTGCGCCCCGGCCCTGAGCCGGCGGTCCCCCTGATTCCAACCCGACAAGACGAGAACCCCCATGGCCACCTTCAACCCTGGCGCGCTGCTGGTCAACCACCAACCTGGCCCCTGGGGCGAGGCCGTGCCCATCCGCTACGACCAGCGCGACGTGCTGCTGTACGCAGTGGGCGTGGGCGCCAGCCACCTGCGGTTTGTCTACGAGCAGCACCCGCAGTTTGCGGTGTTGCCCACCTTTGCAATCCGCTGGGGCGGCGCCGGGCTGGTGATCGACCGCTCAGCACTGCCGCAGTCGCCCGGCCCGTTGACCATCGACGCCGAACGCCGGATCGAGCAGTTGGCGCCGCTGCCGGTGCCGGGCTCCTCCACGGTCACGGTGCAGGCCCGCTCACGCCTGCTGGCGGTGTACCCGCGTGGCAAGGGCAGTGCCTTCACCGAGTTCGAGACCGAGGTGACCGACGCCAACGGCCAGGCCTGTGTGCTTATTTCCACCGGCATCTTTCAGCGCGGCGTGGCGACGATTGGCGACATCGAGCCTTTCGAGGGCTGTGGCCTCAGCCGATCCGCCAAGTCCAGCCCGCCCGAGCGGGCGCCGGATGTCGAAGTGGCCGCAGCGATTGCTGCCAACCAGGCCCAGCTCTACCGCCTGTCGGGCGACTACAACCCGCTGCACATCGACCCGGCCGCAGCGCGCTTTGGCGGTTTTGATGCGCCGATCCTGCACGGCCTGTGCACCTACGGCCACTGCGGGCAAATGCTGCTGGGCGCGCTGTGCGGCGGCGACCCGGCGCGCTTCGGGTCGCTGGCGGCGCGGTTTTCGGCACCGGTCTTCCCGGGCGACCGCTTGCAGGTGCGGGCCTGGCAAGACGGCCCCGGCCGGGTGCTGTTTGACGCCCGGGTGGGCGAGCGGACCGTGGTGTCCAACGCCAGCTTCAATTTCAGCTGATCGGCGCCAGCCGCCGCCTGCGCAACCACCGGCGAGCTTGATCTGATGAGCGCCGCCCACGCCAGCCGCTTCACCGAGGGGCCGATCACGCCCACGCTGCTGCGCTTTGCGTTGCCTCTGCTGGCCACCAACTTTTTGCATTCGCTGGCCGGCACCTGGGGCGCCATCTGGGTCGGCCAGAGCCTGGGCGCCAACGCCCTGACGGCAGTGGCCACCGCCAGCGTGATCCTCTACATGATGATGGGTGCGGCCATGGGCATCGGCACGGCGGCCGCCGTGGCCATCGGCCAATCGCTGGGTGCGGGCGACGTGCCGGCGGTCAAGCGGGTGGTGGGCTCGGCGCTGGCTTTCGTGATGGTGTTTTCGGTGGCGGTGGCGGTGGCCGGCTGGCTGCTCACACCCGCGCTGGTCGGCTGGATCGGCACTCCCGAGCCCGCCCGCGAATTCACCACCGTGCACCTGCGCTGGACCTGCCTGTCCATGCCCAGCATCTTCACCTACCTGGTGATGACCATGGTGATGCGCGGCACCGGCGACTCAAAGACGCCGTTCAAGTTCACGCTGCTGTGGATCTCGCTGTCGTTGCTGCTGGGGCCGCTGCTGATCACTGGCAGCCTGGGCCTGCCGCGCCTGGGTATCGCTGGCCTGGGCCTGGGCAACCTGCTGGCCAACGCGGCGGCGCTGGGCGCGCTGGTGGTGTTTGTCTACACCCAGCGTCTGCCGATTGCCTTGCACGGCGATGATTTGCGCCATCTGCGGCCCGACCCCGCGCTGCTGTCGCTGCTGGTGCGCCGTGGTTTGCCGATGGCGCTGGAAACGCTGTTGGTGCAAGGCTCGTACTTCACGCTGCTGAGCATGGTCAACGGCTACGGCGCAGCCACCGCAGCGGCCTACAGCGGTGCGGCGCAACTCTGGGTGTTTGTACAGATGCCGTCCAACGCACTGGCGATGTCGATGTCGGCGATGGCGGCGATGAACATCGGCGCCGGCCACTGGCCGCGGGTCGAGAAGATCGCGCTGCGCGGTTGCAGCATGAGCTTCTTGATCGCCTGCACCGCAACAGCCGGCGTCTACGCGCTGGGCGACCTGCCGCTGCGGCTGTTCATCCCGGCCGGCGGCGCGGTGCTGGAGCAAGCCTGGCGCATCAACCTGGTGGCGCTGTGGGGCTGGATCGCGCTGTCCGCCAGCATGGGGCTGTTTGCCATCATGCGGGGCAATGGTGCGATGCTGGCGCCGATGCTGATCTTCGGCCTGACGATGTGGGTCTTCCGGGTGCCGTTTGCGCTGCTGCTGCGGCCGCTGCTGGGCGAGGCGGCGATCTGGTGGAGTTTTCCGTTTGGTTCCATCACCTCGGCGCTGTTGGCGCTGGCCTACTACCGCTGGGGCCGCTGGCGCGAACGTGGTCTGATGCTGGCCGAGGTCACCGCCCCGCTTGAAGAGGTGCATGTCGGCGAGTAGCCGGCTTGCTCCAGTCCCACGCCTTTCCCCCACCCCCTCAAGGAGACGCCATGGTCATCCCCACCGCCACCATCGCCCCCGGCAGCAACGCCTGGCTGGCCCAGGTTTCTGAAGCCGTGATCGACCCCGGTCGACCGATCATCGACCCGCACCACCACCTGTGGACCGACACCCTGGGCCGCACGCCCTACCTGCTGGCGGATTTGTGGGCCGACACCGGCGCCGGCCACCGGATCGAAAAAACCGTGTTCATCGAGTGCCGCGCCTGCTACCACGAGGGCGGCCCCGAGCACCTCAAACCCATCGGCGAGACCGAGTTTGTGGCGCGCATTGCCCGTGCTGCGCGTGACGGCGGCGGAGGCGCGCTGATCGCCGGTTTTGTCGGCCATGCCGATCTGCGGCTGCCCGATGCCACACTGCGCGAGGTGCTGGCCGCACACGAGGCAGCAGCCCAAGGCCTGTTTCGCGGCATCCGCCACGCCGGCGCACGCGACGCCAACCCCGAGGCGCTGAGCATCCCCGGCCGAGGCGCCGAGGGTCTGTATGCCGACGCGGACTTTCGCCGTGGCGTGGCGCTGCTGGGCGCGCTGGGCTACACCTACGACACCTGGCATTACCACCACCAGAACGCCGCTTTTGCCGACTTGGCGGGTGCCGTGCCCGGCACGACGCTGGTGCTGGACCACTTTGGCACGCCGCTGGGCGTCGGCCGCTACGCTGGGCAGCGCGAGGCCATCTTCGAGGCCTGGCGGCATGACATCGCGGCCATAGCCCAATTCCCCAATGTGGTGGCCAAGCTGGGTGGCCTGGCGATGCCCGACAACGGCTTTGGCTGGAACCTGCGCGACCGGCCGGCCAGCTCGGACGAGCTGGTGGCGGCGCAGGCGCGCTACTACCACCACGCCATCGAGTGCTTCGGGCCATCGCGCTGCATGTTCGAGAGCAACTTTCCGGTCGACAAGCGCTCGCTGTCGTACACGGTGTACTGGAATGCGATGAAAAGCATCGCGGCGCGCTACTCGGCGGACGAGCAGCAGGCCATGTTTTACGACACTGCCGCGCGGGTGTACCGGCTGTAGTCTGCGGCCCGTAAGCGCCAGGCCACCGCCGGGCCACCGCCGCGGCGCGGCGGCTGGGCGGGCGGCCCTCTACTCGAACGGCGGCTCGTCCCACCACGGGAAGAATGCCGGCATGTCGGTCGAGACCTTGTTCGGGTAGACCGGCTGGCGTTTTTCCAGAAACGAGCTGACACCTTCGCGCGCATCGGCCGACTGGCCGCGCGACTGGATCGCCCGGCTGTCGATGCGGTGCGCCGCCATCGGGTGCGCAGCGCCGGCCATGTGCCACAACAGCTGCCGGGTCAGCGCCACCGACACCGGCGCGGTGTTGTCGGCAATCTCGCGCGCCAGCGCTCGCGCCGCCGGCATCAGCTCGGCCGGGGCGTGCAGGCTGCGCACCAGGCCGCGGTTCAGCGCCTCCTGGGCGCCGAACACCCGGCCGGTGAAACACCACTCCAGCGCGGTCTGCATGCCCACCAGCTTGGTCAGGAACCACGACGACGCGGCTTCGGGCGTGATGCCGCGTTTGGCGAATACAAAGCCGAAGCGGGCGTCGGTCGAGGCCATGCGGATGTCCATCGGCATCTGCATCGTCACGCCGATGCCGACTGCTGCGCCGTTGATCGCGCCGATCACCGGCTTGAGGCTTTTGAAGATGCGCAGCGTGGTGATGCCGCCGCCGTCGCGGTAGACATCGCCCACCTTGTAGGCGTCGCGGGCCGCCTCGCCGCGGGCGGCGTAATCGAAGGTCTTGCCGCCCGAGGACAGGTCGGCGCCGGCGCAAAACGCCCGGCCGGCGCCGGTGATGATCACCACCCGCACCGCGTCGTCGGCATCGGTTTCATCAAACACCGCCACCAGCTCGTCGCGCATCTGGGGGGTGAAGGCGTTGAGCTTCTCGGGCCGATTCAACGTGACCGTCGCGATGCCGTCTTCAACGGCGTAGAGCAGGGTTTGCAGTGGGGGCAGGGCCATCTTGCAGGTCTCCGGGTGAGGGGCTTTGGGGGCTGTGATCGGATGAGGCGGCCGTGCTGGGGCGGACGCAGGGCGCTGTCAAGCAGCCAGCAGCGACGCCGGGCGCCGCAGCTCGGGCGCCAGGCCGTTGCCCATCAGGTCGATGAAGTTGCCTGAGTAAAAACGCTGCACGGCGCCCGGCGAGCAGCCCTGCAGCGATTCATCAAAGCGCTTGAGCGGATGCCGGCCACCCTCCACATGCGGGTAGTCGGACGAAAACAGCGCCACATCGGGGCCGGCCTGGGCCACGATCCAGCCTGCATCCTCGTGCGGATAGGGCGTGACACGCAGCTGGCGCTGCACCAGCTCGCTCGGCTTGGCGGAGAGGTTTTGCAGCCGCGTCTCGTTGCGCATGAAGGCCATCGCCGCCGAGTCCATCGCCCGCATCCAGCCCGGCAGCCAGGACGCACCCAGCTCGATCGCGCCCCATTTCAGGCGCGGGAAGCGGTCGAACACGCCGTCGAAAATCAGCGTGGCCAGGGTCTGCATCACCGCATTCGGGATCGGCATGTAGCTGACGGCGGTGAAGTTGTCGTCACCGCCATGAAAGTCGGGAACGGCGGGCAGGCCGTTTTGCTTGTAGACCGGGTTGAGCTTGTCCTCGCCGCCGACGTGAAACAGCACCGGGATGCCGGCCTCCTGCGCCTGGGCCCAGACTGCGTCCAGGCCGACATGGCTGGGGCCGTGATGGCGTGGGCAACTCGACGGCACCATCAGCGCCTTGGCGCCGAGCCTGATCGCCTCCTTCGCACAGCGGTCCGCGAGCGCGAAGTCTTGCAGCGGCACAAAGGCGGTGGCCAGCAGGCGGCGGTCAACGCTGCAGAAGTCGGTCATCATGCGGTTGTGGGCCTGGGCTGCAGCGTAGGCCAGTGTCGGGTCGTCCGCCGAATCCAGCCCGAAGTTGCCCAGGCAAAAGGTGGTGAACACCAGCTGGCTGGTAAAGCCCATCAGGTCCAGCGCATGCGGCCGGTCGGCAGGGATGAAGGCGCCGTGGGCCTCGTGGTTCTTGCGCAGCATCAGGTTGGCGGCCACCCCTTGGCGAAAGGCCGGGTCGGCATGCGCCTCGCGAGACCTGCCGGGGCGCAGATTGCGCGCCAGTGCGGCACGGTAGCCGGGGCTGGCGTGGAAACGGGCCAGCAGCCCGGGGTCGAAATACGGGTCCAGGCAGTCGTCCAGCTCCATCAGATGGCTGTCGGCGTCGTGGATCAGGCGGCCTTGGGCGTAAGTCATGCGAGGGGCTCCTTGGTTCAGGGGCAGTGACAGGGTCAAGGTCAGGGTCAGGGCTTGCGGTGGGATGCGGGCGTTCCGGTGTCATCGGGGTGCGGGGGGTCAGGATCAGCGCAGACCACCGCACCGCTGGCGCGAAGCTGTCGGATCTGGTCGAGGCTGTAGCCCGCCTCCCGCAGCACTGCGCTGCTGTGCTGGCCCAGGCCGGGCGCCGGCCCGGGCGCACGCGGGCTGACGCCGGCGAGCTGCACCGGGTTGGCCACCGTCCAGCCCGCACCGTGGGCCGACGCCACCAGCGCGCCTGCGGCTTGCATCTGCGCATCGCCGGGGATGTCGGCCAGCGTGGCGATCAGCCCGAAGGTGATGCCGGCCGCATCCAGTCGGGTCCGCCAGTGGGCCAGGTCAAAGCCGGCAAAGCAGCGGTCGAACAAGTGCACCAGTTGCGCGCTGTGCGCTGCACGCAGCGCCACCGTGGCAAAGCGGCTGTCATCGACCAGCTCGGCATGGCCCAGCACCTGCATCAGTGCAGGCCAGTGGCGGGTCTCGTTGAGCACGATCAGGTTGAGCCAGCGGCCGTCCTGGCAGCGGTAGATGTTGTTGAGCGCGTTGGGCGCGCGCTCACGCGGCGGGCGCGGCGGATAGACCACGCCGCTCAGCTGCGCCTGCACCTGCACGCTGTTGGCCCACAGCCCGTTGCCCAGCAGCGAGGTGCCGACCAGCCCGCCCCGGCCGGTGCGCTCGCGCCGGTACAGCGCGGTGGTGATGGCGGCAAACAGCGTCACCGCGCTGGGGTGGTCGCCCATGCCGGCGACCGGGCGCGATGGCGCCGAGGTCTCGTCCGAGCGCACCAGGTCCATCAGGCCGGACCGGGCCCAGTAGGCGGTGACATCAAAGCCGGCCTTGTCGGCCTCGGGCCCGGTTTCGCCATAGGCGGTTAGCGAGGCGTAGACCAGGCGCGGGTTCAGCGGCAGCAGGGTGTCGTGGTCCAGTGCCAGGCGGCGCCGCACCTGCAGCGGCAAATTGGTGATGAAGATGTCGGCCTGCGCCACCAGTTTGTGCAGCACCGCCTGGGCCTCGGCTTGTTTGAGGTCGAGCGCCAAGCTGCGCTTGTCGCGCGAGTCCAGCTCCCAGGGGTAATTGCGATCAGCCTGCGGCGTGCCAGGCAGTTGGTACATGGTGCGCAGCGGGTCACCGCTGGGCGGCTCGACCTTGATCACATCGGCGCCAAAGTCCGACAGCATCGTCGCGGCCGCCGGGCCCGCGATGTAGCTGGCGCAATCAATAACTTTCAGGCCCTCGAAAGGGCGGGCTTCGGCGGACATAAATCTCCTGGCCAGTGGTCTGGCGCTGCCCGGCCCACGCATGCAGGCCCGGCGGGTCAAGGCAACGCATCATGCGGCGGCCCGTCGATTCGCGTTGGCATACACGGGACACTGTCGCCCGAACGACTGCGCAGCCGGGTCACCCAGGCCACAGTCGGCACCTGCCTTGCCCATCCCACGGAGACCGACCCGCCATGACCCAGCCCGCCAACCCCAAGACCGCGTCTGCCTTTGCCCTGAGCCCGAACGACCCGCTCAACGACCTGCGCATGTCCGAGAAGGCGATGCCGCTGTACGAGCACGTCAAGCGCTTCATCAAGGACACCGTCGAGCCGATGAGCGTCAAATATGAGGCGCTCGGCGAAGGCCGCAGCGGCGCCGACCGCTGGACCTACGCGCCTGGCCAGCTTGATGTGCTCAACGGCGCCAAGGAGCAGGCCAAGAAAGAGGGCCTGTGGAACTTCTTTCTGCCCGACGCCGACACTGGCGAGGGCTTGTCGAATCTGGACTACGCCTACATCGCGGTGGAACTGGGCAAGAACCCGCTGGCCAGCGAGAGCATGAACTGCTCGGCCCCTGACACTGGCAACATGGAGGTGCTGGAGCGGGTTGGTACGCCGGCGCAAAAAGAGCGCTGGCTCAAGCCCTTGCTGAACGGCGAGATCCGCTCGGCCTATGCGATGACTGAGGTGCACCACGCCTCGTCAGACGCCAAAAACATCGCCACCACGGCGGTGCTGGAGGGCGATGAATGGGTCATCAACGGCGAGAAGCACTACATCTCGGGCGCCGGCAGCCCGCGCTGCAAGATCCTGATCACGATGGTGCGCTCCAGCCCCGATGCGGCGCCGCACAAGCAGCAGTCGATGATCCTGGTGCCCAAGGACACGCCCGGCGTGGTGATCGAGGGCGCGATGCATGTGTTTGGCGAGGACCACGCGCCGCACGGCCACATGCACATCCGCTTTGACAATGTGCGGGTGCCCAAGGACAACATGCTGCTGGGCGAGGGCCGTGGTTTCGAGATCTCGCAGGTGCGTCTCGGTCCGGGCCGCATCCACCACTGCATGCGCTCGATCGGCCAGGCCGAGAAGGCACTCGACCTGATGGTCTCGCGCGGCCTGTCGCGACAGGCCTTTGGCAAGCAGTTGGTCTGGCTGGGCGGCAACGTCGAGATCATCTCCCGGGCCCGCATCGAGATCGAGGCGATGCGCCTGATGGTGCTCAAAGCCGCCAAGGCGATGGACGTGCTGGGCAATCGAGAGGCCCGCATCTGGGTGCACATGGTCAAGGCCCTGGTGCCCGAGCAGGTCTGCAAGATCATCGACCAGGCGATCCAGATGCACGGCGCGCTCGGCGTGTCGCAAAAGACCCCGCTGGCCCGGATGTACTCGACCCAGCGCACGCTTCGCCTGGCCGACGGCCCCGACGAGGTGCACCACTTGGTGGTGGGCCGAAACGAGATCCGGATGAACGAAGGTAGTGACGAAGACGTCAGCATGCCCGTCGTGTTCCGCCACTGATCGGCCACCGGGTGACTCAGGCGGGATCAGGCCTTTTGGCGGCCGGCGAGGCCTTGCATGCCGACATTGCGGGCGGCTGGCTGTTGCCCGCGCCGGCACCGCGTGAGGCGATCTGCACCCGCAGCATCGTCTGCCGCAGTTTCAGGCGCGAGGACGGCCTGATCGACATCGACGGCCGCTTCATCGACACCCGGCCGTTCGAGTACGACAGCGACTTCCGCGGCCCTTGCGCTGCGGGCTCGGCGCTGCACCACATGCAGTTGCGGCTGTCGGTGGACCGGTCGCGCCATGTCCAGGCGTTGGCCTCTGCCATGCCCGCCACGCCCTACGAGGGCTGCGCCGAGGTCAACCCCAACTTCCAGCGGGTGGTGGGCTTGTCGATCGGGCGCGGGTTTCGCAAGGCGCTGCGCGAGCGGCTCGGCGGGGTGGAGGGCTGCACCCATGTGCTGGCGCTGCTCGACGTGATGGCCGCAGCCGCCGTGCAGGCCTTTGCCTCCAGCAACTACGCGCCGCGCCGGCCTGGCCAGGCCGAGCCGGTACGGGTCTGGAAGCTGGAGGCGCTGGTCGACACCTGCCACTCCTACCGCACAGACGGCGTGGTGATGCAGCAATTGCTGGCCAAGCGCTGAGGCTGGCCCGGTGGGCGGTTGCTGGGCCGGTCCGGGCACAGCGGCGCTACAGCGGCTTGATCTGCACCTTGCGCCACTTGATCGGGCCGCCCGTCACGCCCTTGACACCCGCGCCGTACTGCAGCGCAAACGGACCGCTGGAGAACTTGCCGTTGTTCATCGTGACGCTGACCGTGCCGTTGAACTTGACGGTCACCACGGCGCCCCGGGCCTCGATCTCGAAGGTGTTCCAGCGGCCGCCGGCCTTGTGGATGATCGGCACCGGCACGGCGACAAAGTTGACTATTGCCGCAGTGGCGTAGGTCGGGTCGGGCCGGATGTCCCAGATGTTGACTTCGTAGGCGTTGTCGGCGGTGATGTTGGCCGGATCGCTGGCGCGCAGGAAGATGCCGCTGTTGGTGTCGGTCTCGGCATAAAACTCGGCGTAGAGCGCGAAGTCTTTGTAGCTGTTTTTGGATACGAGGAACCCGCCCTTGCCCTTGTCGGCCACGATCAGCCCGCCCTCGGCCCGTCAGTTGGCGTCGCCAAGGCGGGCCCAGTTGTCCAGCCCTTTGTCGCCGTCGATCAGCGTGACCCAGCCCGGGCCTTGGGGCGCGTTGGCGCAACCGGTGAGTGCGCCCAGCGGGCCGAGTGCGGCCAGCAATCCTGCTGCGATGACGGTCCGGCGAATCATGCGGGTCTCCTCGGGGTGGGTGGGTCGGGTGGCTGATCCGATGCCGCAAGTGTGGCTGACACGCCGCACCCACCGCGGTCTGGCGAGCTATCGCTAACCCGCAGAGGGGCAACCCTCAAGCCGGCCAGCCCGGCTCGGCCTCAGGCCTGCCGCTGCAGACGCTCTACCGCTGCTTGTGCCTGCGCCAGCGACTGCAGGATCGAGCTTTTCAGGCCCTCCAGGTCCACGCCCACGGTGCTCTTCTTGCCCTCCAGGTAGCGGGCGTAAACGCCGTGCACGATGGCGGCTGACTTCCAGCGGTTGAAGCCGATGTAGAAGTCGAGTTTCGAGAGATCTCGGCCGGTGCGCAGGGCATAGCGGTCCGCCAGCGCGCGCCGCGATGGAAAGCCCGGCAGGGCGGTGGGCCGATCACCCCGAGCGGTCGGTGGGTCGCCCGGCTCGGCCCATTGGTTGAGCGCGTAGGCCAGGTCGGCCAGCGGGTCGCCCAGGGTCGAAATCTCCCAGTCGACCACCGCAGCGATGTGGCCGTTGGCACCAATCAGGGTGTTGTGCAGGCCGTAGTCGCCGTGCACGATGCGGGCCGGTCCCTGCTCGGGTGTGTGCGCCAGAAAATACTGCTGCAGCGCATGGGCGCGCGGGTCGTCGAGCCGGGCGCCGGCAATCGACGCGTTCCAGGACCGGTACCAGGTCTTGAGCTGGCGGCCGATGTAGTCGTCCTTCTTGCCCAGCTCGCCCAAGCCGACCGCGTCGGGGTCGATGCTGTGCAGCTCGGCCAGCACGTCGATGAACGAATCGGCCAAGGTCTGGCGCAGCGGCTCGGGCAGCCAGCGGCGGGTATCGCAAGCGGTGTAGAGCGGGTGGCCATCCACATGGCCCATCAGGTAGAAGGCCGCGCCGGTCACCGAGGGGTCAGCGCAAAAACCCAGCGCATGGGGCACGGGCACCTTGGTGGCGCCGAGCGCGCTGATCAGCGCCCATTCGCGCGCCATGTCGTGCGCCTTGGGCAGCAGCTCGCCCATCGGCGGGCGCCGGATCACGGCCAGCCGGCCGGCGGCGTCCTGGACCTGGTAGGTCAGGTTGGAATGGCCGCCTTCGAGACGGGTCCAGGTCAGCGGCGTGCGCAGCGCGGGCACCTGCTGGTCTATCCAGGACTCGACGGCGGCGGTGTCGTAGCCCACGGGTTGGGCCGCAGCGGGGGAGGCGCTCATCTCAGGCGCCCCTGAACACCGGTTTGCGGCGCTCCAGAAACGCCCGCCCGCCCTCGGTGGCGTCGGCGCTGTCGGCCGCTCGGGCCTGGTGCACGGCCTCGGAGGCCATCGCATCTTCATAGCTTTGCGACAAGGCCAGCGCCAGACCGCGCCGCATCATGCCCAACGCCAGGGTCGGGCCGTTGGCCAGGCGCTCGGCCAGGGCCAGCGCCTGGGCCATCAGCTCGGCGTCGTCCACCGCACGGTAGATCAGGCCCCACTGTTCGGCCCGCTCGGCGGGGATGCGCTCGCCCAGCATCATCATCTCGGTGGCCCGGGCCTTGCCCACCTGGCGCGCCAGCATCCAGGTGGCGCCGCCGTCGGGCACCAGACCGATGTTGACAAAAGCCTCCAGAAAGTAGGCCGAGCGCGCCGCCAGCGTGAAGTCGGCCGCCAGCGCCAGTGAGGCGCCAATGCCCGCCGCCACACCGTTGACCGCCGCCACCACCGGGATGCCGAGCTGCGAGAGCGCCAGCATCCCCGGGCTGTAGACCTCGGTCAGCACCTGGTGAGTGCTTGCGCCGCGCGAGCCGGAGGCCGGGCCCCTGCTCTGCAGGTCGGCGCCGCTGCAAAACGCGCGGCCTTCGCCGGTGATCAGCAGCGCGCGGGCGCCCAGACCGGGCAGCGCGCGCAGGGCGTCCGAGATCTCGGCAAACATCTGCGGCGGCGCCGCATTCAGGCGCTGCGGCCGGTTCAGCGTCAGCACTGCAACACCTCCGCGCAGGTCCAGGCGGATCATCTCGAACAGGGGCAGTGTGATCTCGGGCATGGAGTCTCCTTGGGGTGGCTGACGATGGCCGCAGTGCGGTGTCAGCCTTGCGATGTCGAAAGCGGCCAGCGTAGCGGCGGCCGGGCCGGGCCAGTGTCACCGGCCGGACTTTGCCGCCTGCCGCCGCACTGAGCGGGTTGGCGCTGCCGAGGCTCGGGCAATTTTCTGAACCGGGGCCAAGGCGGCGGACAGGGCTGCGCCTCTGGCTTGCGGCGGTTCTAACATCGGCGGTACCGGATACCCAAACCCGCCCAAACCCGCCGAAACTTGCCCAAACCCGCCGAGATCCGCCATGCCAGCCGCACGCCACCCCGACCCCGCCAGCCTGTTTGTCCCGGTATCGGCCACCAACGCGGCCACCAACGCCACCACCAACGCCACCACCACCTCTACCTCCCCCACCACCTCGGCCATCGGCCTGGCCAAGGGCTTGACGAACTACGGCGACACTGGCTTTTCATTGTTCTTGCGAAAGGCGTTCATCAAGGGCGCGGGCTACACCGACGCGGCGCTGGACAAGCCGGTGATCGCCATTACCAACACCGCCAGCGCCTACAACCCCTGCCACGGCAACATGCCGCAGCTGCTGGAGGCGGTCAAGCGCGGCGTCTTGTTTGCGGGTGGCCTGCCGATGGACTTTCCGACGATCTCGATCCACGAGAGCTTTGCCCAGCCGACCAGCATGCTGACCCGCAACCTGATGGCGATGGACACCGAGGAGATGATCGCGGCCCAGCCGATGGACTCGGTGGTGCTGATCGGTGGCTGCGACAAGACCGTGCCGGCCCAACTGATGGGTGCGGCCTCGGCCGGCATACCGGCCATCCAGTTGATCACCGGCGCCATGCTGACCGGCTCGCACCGGGGCGAGCGGGTCGGTGCCTGCACCGACTGCCGGCGCTACTGGGGCCGGTTTCGGGCGGGTGAGATCGATGCGGCCGAGATCGCGGCGGTCAACAACCAGCTGGTGGCCAGCGTGGGCACCTGCTCGGTGATGGGCACGGCCAGCACCATGGCCTGCATTGCCGAGGCGCTGGGCATGACGGTGCCGGGCGGTGCCTCGCCCCCGGCGGTCAGCGCCGACCGCATGCGGGTGGCCGAGCAGACCGGCACGCTGGCGGTGCAGCTGGCGCGCCAGCGCCTGACAATCGACAAGGTGCTGACCGCCAAAGCCTTTGAGAACGCGATGCGGGTGCTGCTGGCCATTGGCGGCTCAACCAACGGCATCATCCACTTGACCGCCATCGCCGGGCGCATGGGCTTCGAGGTGGACCTGGCGGCACTCGACCGCATGGGCCGCGAGACGCCGGTGCTGCTGGACCTGAAGCCCTCGGGCCAGCACTACATGACCGATTTTCACGACGCCGGCGGCATGGCCACCTTGCTGCGAGCGCTCAAACCCCTGCTACACCTGGACGCGATGACGGTGACCGGCCGCAGCCTGGGCGAGGAGATGGCCGACCACCCAGCGCCTTTTGCCCAGCGCGTGGTGCGCACCCTGAGCGACCCGATTTACCCGCAGGGCGGCATTGCGGTGCTGCGGGGCAACCTGGCCCCGACCGGCGCGATCATCAAGCAGTCGGCCGCCGATGCCGGTTTGATGGAGCATGAGGGCCGGGCCGTGGTGTTCGAAAACGGCCAGGACATGGCCGAGCGCATCGACTCGGATGACCTCGACATCAGCGCCGACGACATCATCGTGCTCAAAAACATCGGCCCCAAGGGTGCGCCCGGCATGCCCGAGGCGGGTTACATCCCGATCCCGCTGAAACTGGCGCGGGCGGGCGTGAAGGACATTGTGCGCATCTCCGACGGCCGGATGAGCGGCACGGCAGCCGGCACCATCGTGCTGCATGTCTCGCCCGAAGCGGCGGTGGGCGGCCCGCTGGCCTGGGTGCAAAACGGCGACCGCATCCGGCTCTCGGTGGCCGGGCGCAGGCTGGATTTGCAGGTCAGCGACGAGGAGCTGGCCAGGCGCCGCGCAGCCTCACCGGTGGTCGAGCCGAGCGCACCACGGGGCTACCGCAAGCTCTACCTGCAAAGCGTGCTGCAGGCCGGCGAGGGCGTGGACTTTGACTTTTTGCGGCCGCCGGTGATGCGGGGCAAGGTGCCGGGCGCGGGCTTTTGAGGGGCGCTTGAGGGGTATTTGAGCGGCCGCCCGCCTCAGGTCGGGTAGCTGCCCGGCAGCAGGATGCTCTGGTCGACCTGCCCGATCTGGGTGCGGCCGCAAAAGGCCATCGTGATGTCGAGCTCTTTGTGGATGATCTGCAGCGCCTTGCTCACGCCGGCCTCGCCCATCGCGCCCAGGCCGTAGACCATGGCCCGGCCGATGTAGGTGCCGCGTGCGCCCAGCGCCCAGGCCTTGAGCACGTCCTGGCCCGAGCGGATGCCGCCGTCCATGTGCACCTCGATCTGCTCGCCGACGGCCGCGACGATGGCCGGCAAGGCCTGGATGCTGCTTTGCGCGCCGTCGAGTTGGCGGCCGCCGTGGTTGCTGACCACGATCGCATCGGCGCCCACGGCCACTGCCAGCCGGGCGTCCTCCACGTCCTGGATGCCTTTGAGGATCAGCTTGCCGCCCCACTGTTTTTTGACCCACTCGATGTCAGGCCAGGACAGGCGCGGGTCAAACTGTTCGTTGGTCCAGGCCGCCAGCGAGCTCATGTCGCTGACGCCCTTGACGTGGCCCACCAGGTTGCCGAAGGTATGGCGGCGGGTGCCGGCCATGCCCAGGCACCAGCGCGGCTTGCACATCAGGTTCAGGATGTTGCGCAGCGTGGGCCGGGGCGGCGCGGTCAGGCCGTTTTTCAGGTCCTTGTGGCGCTGGCCGATCACTTGCAGGTCGAGTGTCAGCACCAGCGCGCTGCAGCGGGCGGCGCGGGCGCGCTCGATCATCCGGGCCATCGCCTCGCGGTCGCGCATCATGTAGAGCTGAAACCAGAACGGCGCGCTGGTGTTGGCAGCGATGTCCTCGATCGAGCAGATGCTCATCGTGCTGAGGGTGAACGGGATGCCGAACTTCTCGGCCGCCTTGGCCGCCAGGATCTCGCCATCGGCATGCTGCATGCCGGTCAGGCCGACCGGCGCAATCGCCACTGGCATCTTGACCGCGCAACCCACCATGGTGGTGGCGGTGCTGCGGTTTTCCATGTTGACGGCAACCCGCTGGCGCAGCCTGATCGGCTGGAAGTCGCCCTCGTTGGCGCGGTAGGTGCTCTCGGTCCAGCTGCCCGAGTCAGCGTAGTCGTAGAACATGCGCGGCACGCGCTTTTCGGCCAGTTGGCGCAGGTCTTCGATGGTGGTGATGACGGTCATGTTTTTGTCTCCTGGTACTGCGCCGGGGCGCGTCAGCCGCAGTGGCCCACGCCGCAGCCGCTGATGGCTTGGGCCTCTGCATGCACCGGCTGCTGGCAGACACCGGTCGCCGGGTCGAAGCCCACGGCCTCCAGATGCTGTGCAAGGGCCGCGTCCATCATTTGCGCATGCTGCGGGAACCAGGTGGCCAGTTCGCCCACCGCCATGCGCAGCGGCTCAAAGTCCACCGGCTCGCCGTCGCCACCCTCCGAGCCGGCGCGGCGGGCGCAGCCCACCATCACCCCCAGCACGGCCTGGTGCTGCCCGGCATGGCAGTTCTCGGGCGCAAAGCCGGTGGCGGCCATCCAGCGCTCTTCTTGCGCAAAGTGCTCCACCGTGTGGTCGACCAAGGCCTCGAAGCGCGCCAGCAGCGTGGCCTCGGGGCCGGCCAGCGCGGCCTCGGTGGCGCCCAGCAAACCAACGAACTCTTCGTGGGTGCGGTCCATCACCGGGTGCTGCAGGGCCAGGGAATCGTTCCAGGTCAAAAGGCTCATGATGAAACTTCAGGCGTGAGGTGGAGGGGAGGAGCGGAGGGCAGGGGCCGCAAGCCTACCAGCCCGGCAGGCGGCGCCCGTTGCAGGGCGCCCACCCGCACCCCGAGCAGGCGGATGCGGCGACTCAGGTCGACCCGCTTCAGGCACAGGCCAGCGGCCAGGCGTACCGTGGCCGGGTCGGCGGTGGCGGTCTCTACGGTCATGTCGCGGGTGACGGTCTTGAAGTCCTCAAAACGCAGCTTGATGCCGATGGTGCGGCCGACATAGCCCTTCTTTTGCAGATCGGCGGCCACTTGCTGCGCCAGCTCGGTGAAGACTGCGCCCAGCTCGGCCTTGTCGCGGCGGGCATGCAGGTCGCGCTCGAAGGTGGTCTCTCGGCTCATCGACACCGGCTCGCTGAAGGTCACCACCGGCCGCTCGTCGAGCCCGTGCGAGGCCTCGAACAGCCAGCCGCCGTAGCTTTTGCCAAAGCTCAGCACCAGGGCTTCGCGGGTCTGCAGTGCCAGCTCACCCACCGTCTCAATGCCCAGTGCCGCCAGCCTGGCGCCGGCCTTGGGGCCGATGCCGTTGACCTTGCGAACCGGCAGCGGCCAGACGCGCTCGGCCAGGTCGTCCATCGTCAGCAGGGTCAGGCCGTCGGGTTTGTCGAGCTCGCTGGCGATCTTGGACAACAGCTTGTTGGGCGTGATGCCGATCGAGCAGCTCAGGCCGGTGGCGCGTTTGACGTTGTTCTTGATGTCCAGCGCCAGTGCACGCACGCCGCCGCAGGGGTCATGCGCCACGCAGTCCTGGGCGCCCGGTTGATCGCTCAGGTCGATGTAGATTTCGTCGATACCCCGGTCTTCGATCACCGGCGCCAGCTCGGCCACCGCCGCCTTGAAGCGGCGCGAGTAGAGCCGGTACTGCTCAAAATCCACCGGCAGCAGCACCGCCTGCGGCGCCCGCAGCGCAGACTTCATCAAGCCCATGCCCGAGTGCACGCCCAGGTCGCGCGCGGCGTAGGTGGCGGTGGTGATCACGCCCCGGCCGGTGTAGCCGGCCAGCGTGGCAAAGCGGTGGGTGCCATCGCCCAGCGGCACAGGCTGGTGGCGCCGGCCGCCACCGATCACCACCGGCTGGCCGAGCAACTCGGGGTAGCGCAGCAACTCGACCGAGGCGTAGAACGCATCCATGTCGAGGTGGGCGATCCAGCGGCGGGGCGGCATGCACCGATTGTGGACGGCGCCGGGCCATCGGCGTGTCGGTGCATGCCGGGGCAGGCCTGGGCGGCACCGATCCTGGCGAGGCCCGCAGCGCAAACTCTTCGCCAGCGTCTTGCAAGCCAACGTTACCTGGCCGCAATCCATAAATGTCGGCTGGGTGCCGAGGTCGCGGCACGCTGCGGGCCGGTGTGTTGGTCGCCAGCCAGGTGGTGGTTTCGACCGAGCAGCCCCGCAGCTTTGAGCTTGAGGGAACGCCGAGTGGTCTGGACAGCGTCGCCAAACGCTTTGAGCTGCGCGGCATGCCGGTCAGCTACGGCAGCAGCGCCGTGGTGTTCGAGAACGGCAGCGCCGCCAAGCTGGTGGGCTACACCGGCAGCCTCAAGGTCGAGGGCCAGCTCTCAGCCGACCGGACCTTGCTTGAGGCCAGCCGCATACGCTTCAATTGACGGCCACGCCAACCCGGGCATTGCCGACAGGCGCAGAATGGCAGGCAGCGGGGTCGCTGTCGGCCCGGAGCATTGCGATGTCCAAAAAATCGGCCCAACGTGCCCTGTTCGATTCGATGCTGGCCCTGTTGGCCGCCTGCGCCGCGGTGGCGATGTTCCTGCCGCCGATGCTGCAGTCCACCTTGGCGTCGGTACCGCGCACCGTCGCCACCGGCCTGGTGATCGCGTTGGCGCTGCCCCTGCACTGGGTGTTTCTCGGCATCGCCGCGCTCCGCCTCGGCCGCTCGGTGGTGGGCTGGGTGGGGCTGTCGGTGCTGCTGATGCCAGTAGGCAGCGCGGCCGCGCTGATCTTGCTGGGCTGGGTGATGACCGAGCCCGAGCAACAGCCGGCCGGCGCGCATTGAGCGGGTCCGCCAGGCCAGTGGCTCAGTTCACCGCCTGCACCTGGCGCCTGCGCTCGACATAGCCCGACTGCACGGCGGCTGCAGCGTCCGGACAGGGGGTGGTAGCGCTGCCACTGCGGCAGGCCACCGCGTCGATGGTGAACACCCGTACCCCATGCGGCACGCCCGGGCTGTCTTCACCCTCGTTGAAACTGCGTGAATCACAGCCCACGGTGATGCGCATGCCATTGCCGGCGTCCAGCGTCTGGCTCAGGTTGCTGCAAGTGGTCCAGCTGCCTTTGAAAGCCTGGTACAGGCCCCACTCCACGCCGGTGCGCGCTGCCACCGAGGCGCGGGCGCTGTCGAGGTCCTGCGCGCTCAGGCTGCTGCCCTGCTGACCCAGGCGGACCACCGCCGCCGCCATGGTGGCCAGGCCCACCAGCACCACGATCACGCTGATCGCGCCCAGGCCATGACCGGGCTTGCCGGGCAAGCGGCGTGCGGGGCGTACGGGGCGTACCTGGCGTACGGCGACCGGTGCGGGGCGCTTCAGGGTCATGGCATGTTGTTCACATGGGCCCCCATCACCAGGCTGGCGGTCTCGTTGTTGCGGGTCAGCTCGATCTGGATCGACAAGAACCCGCTCTGCTGGGTGGCCCCCTGGTTGGCGTTGTACAAGAAACGGCAAGACTTCAGGCCGGTCGCCAGCACGTCGCCGCCACTGCTGGCCGGGCAGGCCGACGGTGCGGCGGCATTGAAGCCGTAGGCCTTCAGCCGGACCAGCACCCCCGGTGCGTCGCCGTTGGCGTCGAGCGTGCTGGACGCACCGCTGCAGACGTAGAACACCGCCTGCTGCGTCTGGCTCACCAGCGCAAAGCGGCCACCGTCGTAGCCCATCGGAAACTGCAGCGCATTGATCGCCAGCCGGTGCCGGCCCAGCGCCGCTGCCGGCGTCGAGACCGCAGTGATCGCGCTGCGGTTGCTGCCGCTGTAGACATCGCTGGGGTTCTGGTTGTCGACCACCACCCAGTCGCCCACGGCGGGCAGGCTGGTGAGCGGCGACAACACGTCGAAGCTGGTGGTGGCGCTGGCCGGGTCGACCACGGCCGCGCCGGCCACCACGGTGTCCGGGCCCATGCGGTAGCGCCCGCCGCCGCTGGTGGGCACCAGCTCGAAGCAGTTGCTGGCGGGGGTGCGGATCGAGTTGGGCACCGCCACCCGCACGTCTTGCAGCATGCGGCGCAGGCTGTTGTCGGCCTCGCCCGCCAGCGCGCTGCGGCTGCGCACCGCCAGCCAGGTGTCGAGCGCGGGTTTGAAGAAGACCGTCAGCGTGGCCGCCATGATGCCAAACAGCACCAGGGTGACGATCATCTCGACCAGGGTGAAGCCCGCCGGGTGGCGACCCGGCAGCGGTCGGCAGCCTGCTGGCCTCATGGCGAGGCGTAGTCGGTGCGCCAGCCCTGCAGCGACAGGCTTTCGCCGTTGCTGCTGACCGTCACCGTGATCGACTTGGCCGCCGCCACCCCGAACAGCGTGCCGCTGGCCACGCTGACGACCACGCTGGTGCTGGCCAGCGCCGCGATCACCACGCCGTCCACGGTGCAAAAGCCGGTGGCGCTGTAGCCGTTGTAGTCGGTGATGTCGTTGTAGGTGTCGCGGGCGCAGCCAGCGGGCGCCGCGTTGGCGGCAGGGGCATAGGGCTTGAGCGTGATCTCTTCCATCAACTCCTGGGCAACGGCCAGCAGCTGCTTGCGCAGCACCGGGTCGGCACTGCCGCGGGCCACCGTGCCAAAGGCCAGCAGCAGGCCGGCCAGGCCAACACCGATCACGATGATGGCCAGGATCGCCTCGGGCAGCGTGAAGCCGCGCTGGCGCAGCCTGGGGCCGGGTGAAGGGGCCCGGCGCCTAATCGACATGGCCGGTCTCGCCGATCAACAGCAACGCGGCCTCACCCGCCAACCCGACGCTGACATTGACCGCATTGCTGCCCGCGCCGTCGCTGGTGATGCGGCCGTCGGGCTGAAAGTACAGCGTGCCCGCCGGGCTCTGGGTCAGCGTGATGGCATTGGCATCCACCGCCCAGCGTGCATCACCGTCCAGACCTTTGAGTACGGTGTCGCAGGCGCTGGCCGGGTTGGTGCTGGCCTGGCTCAGGCGCATGTCGCCGGTGGCCAGGGCCACGCAAACCAGCCGGCGGTGGCCCTGGGCCAGCGCATGCGCCTGGAGCAGGCCGCTGCGCACCTGGTCGCGCCAGCCGGCGCTGCGCAGCGCAAACACGCCGTCCAGCCGGGGCAGGGCCACCGTGGCGAGCACACCCACCAGCAGCATCACGGCGATCAGCTCGACCAGAGTGAAGCCTTGCCGCAGCGGTGGGCGTCGCTGCGGCGCAGCGAGCTGCCGTGCAGGGCCTTGCTCAGAAGATCTCGCGCACATGCACCGTCTTCCGGGTCTCGGGGCTGTAGATGCCAAAGCTGGCGCGGGCCGAGGGGTCACGGTCTGGGGTGGCGGCGCAACTGCCGTTTTGGGCCCGCAACCAGGGCTTGCCAGCGCCGGTGCTGGCCGGGTGGTTGGCCTGGCAGCTCTGATCCGCGGCGCTGCTGCCCAGGTTGACCGCCAGGTCCAGGCTCAGGCTGCTGCCGGCGGGTGTGGGTGCGGCCAGCGGGATCAGGCCGCTGCCGTTGGCCAGCGCCACCACCCCGGCGGCGACGCTGCTGGCCGTGCTGCTGTTGCCTGCGGCATTGCGCGGGTTGGACAGCACGACGCTGCTGCCGGCCAGCGTGGTGCAGTTGTCCGCACTGTTGAGCACCCAGCTGTTGGCGCTCCAGTACTCGGCCACCACCGGCACCTGCAGCGCAGCGCTGGCGCTGCCAAAGGCGTTGCTCAGCCGCAGCCGGCCGCTGCGCAGCGGCATGCTGGCCTCGGTGTAGCCGGCCGAGCTGACGCCAGCGGCGCCGCCCAGGCCGTTGCTGGCACGCAGCGTCAGGGTCTGTGGCGCGGTGGTTTTGCTGGTAAAGGGGTAGCTGAGGCTGGCGCTGGCCACCCCGGCCACGAAGCCGCTGGCGGCGATGCTGCCGCCACTCAGGCTGCCCAGGCCCAGCGCGCTGGCCTCGCCCACGGTGACCGCAGTGGCCTGGTTGGGTGTGGTGGCGCTGCTGCCGTCGAAGTTGACGGTGGTGCCGGCTGGGCTCAGGCCGTTGCGCGCGGTCACGGTGCTGACAAACGGCTGGCCGGCGTAGCTGAACACCGCATTGCATGCCGGTGTGGCCGCCACATCGAAGTGGTGTGGGATGAAGGGCCCGACCGCACCGGCCGCGCCGGTGCTGCCGCTTGCCGTCAAGCCGCTGCCCAGGTAGCTGGCACTCGTCAGCGTGGCGCTCAGGTCGGCGCTGCCCACCTCGCTCCAGACCAGGTTGGCGGCGGTGGTGCTGCCGCCCGCAAACGCGCCCAGGCTGCCGCTGAACACACCGTTGCTGGCGCCGCTGCCGGTGGGGCTGCGTTTGACAAGGCCCAGGGTTGCTCCTTCGGGCACCGCCTCGCGGCCAAAGTTGGGCGTGGTGGCGCCGGCGCTGTTGCGGGCGCTGACGGTGGCGGCAAAGGCGCTGCCGGCGCGGAGTGGCGCCGCCGTGATGGCGCCAAAGCCAAACGACGCCGGTGCGATGGTGAAGCCGGCGCTGCTGCCGCTCAGCACCAGGCCGGTGTCGTTGGTGGCAGCGCTGCCGGTGTACCGCGCCGACACGCTCAGCTGCCCTACATCGGCGTACTGCAGCGTGGGCGTGGCCACGCCCGAGGCATTGAAGCTCAGCGGCACCGCCTGGCCACCTGCGTCGCAGGCCGCTGCCGCGCTGCCTGCGGCATTGAGCGCGCTGCCAGCCACCCGCAGCGGCAAGATGCCGGCGACCGGGTTGGTGTAGCCGCAGTTCAGCGTCACGGTCTTGCTGACGTTGGCAAAGGCCGGCACACAGGCCAGGCTGTTGTCGGACTTGCGCACGGCCGACACTGTCAAGGTCGATACCGCCTCCGAGACATGGTTGGGCGCGCTGACGATGAAACCCGCGTCCACCGCCGACAAGGTGCAACTCGGGGCACCAAAGTTGCAGCTGTGGCTGCCGTTGGCAGAGATCGACAAGCTGTTGACCCCCACCACCGTGCTGCCCACCGTGGTGACCTGCACCCCCTTCGTCACCGAGCTGCTGCCCGCCGGGATCACGAAAGCCGCACCCGCGCCGTTTCCCGAGTTGCCATCAAACACGCTGCTGGCGCCGCCCGTGGTTTTGAGCGTGCCGGCCACTCCGCTGGTGTAGAGGCTGCTGCACGCTGCGTTCAGGCAGGCCCGCACGGTCAATACGGTGGGCGTGCAGGTGATGCCGGCGCCGCTGGCGTGCTGCAGCTCCAGGTGGTCGAAGCTCAGTGCGGTGCAAGTCCGGCTGGCTGAGACCAGGGTGCCGAGCTGAGCGGTGCTCATCACGTAGTTGTAAAACTGGGCTTCGTCGAGCTGGCCGTTGGCTGAATTGACCGTGCCCTTGGTGCCGACAAAACCCGAGGGGTTGTCGCCCAGGTGCACCACGCTTGCCGCGGTGGTGATCGTGCCGCTGCCGGTGAAGCTGGCGGTGGTGGGCGTGCCGCCGTTGATCCACAAGCTCAGGCTGTCCGAATTGGCAGCGGCCGCGCCGTTGAAGTTCCAGGCCAGCGCCACATGCACCCAGGTGTTGGCGACAAATGCCTGTGCCGGGGTCTCGACCGAGCGGCTGACGCCGGTGCTGTCCACCACTTCAAAGTACAGCGTGCCGCTGGCGGTCTTGCTGAGGTAGAACCATTGACCGCTGACGGCCGTGGCGTCGAGCAACTGCGCGGCCACGCCGCTGTTCCAGGCGGCATTCGACTTGAACCAGAACGCCACCGTGCCGGTGCCCAGCAAGTTGAGGGCGCTGCTCGACAGATCGACCCCGGTCTTGACCGCATCCACCGAGGCCGCGCTGGTGTTGGCGGGGATATCGACCGCCCGGCAGACCTTGCCGCTGGAGCTGGGCTGGGCATTGCCCAGGCTTGTACCGGGCCGGCCCTGGCCCGATGCGTCCGTGACCTGGCCCGCCACCCCGGGCGCCCAGGCGCCTTCCTCGAACCGGTAGGCCGCGATCGGCGACGGGATGTAGAAGATGATCGCCGAGTTGGGCGGCGGCTCGGCCGAGGCACCAAAGGCCAGCACCTGGTAATCGCTGGTGCTGAGCTGCCAGCCGATCTGCGCCGTGCCCGTGCCACCGTGCACCACGTTGCCGTACTGGAAAATGAAGCTGCCGTCCTCGTTGAGCACGATCTGCAGGTCAAACGAGCCACTGGTGTTGTTGGCCGCCACCCACTCGGGCACGTTCTTCCAGGTCACCACAAACTGCCGGCCGGGCGCAACACCCAGCGTGGCCACGCTGACGTAGCAGCTGGCCTTGCTGGTGCAAGGGGTCTTGGTGTTGGCTGCCGGGTAGTTGGGCACGTCCACCAGGTTGGTGTGGTCCAGGTCGACGCCAAAGATCTTCATCACGCCGTTCATGCCAGCGACTGGGAAACCGTAGGGGTAGGTCTGGGGCGGGCCGATGGCGTTGGTGCCCGAGCCGCAGGTGGTGTTGCCAAACTGCAGCCGGCCGTTGCTCATGATGTTGGCGCTGGTGTAGCCGGTGCTGCCGAACACGAAGGTAAAGCCTATCGGTATCGCGTCACTGAGCGTGTCGTCCAACGTGGGCGGTGCGGTGCCGCAGCCGGCCGCCGCGTTGAACTTGTAGGGCGCGGTGTTGTAGCCGACCTTGCTGTGGCTGCTGGAGTCGATCAGGTTGTAGGTGGTGGAAGCGCTGGTGTAGGTGGCGGCCTCGGCCAGTCCGGACAGGGTCAGAACCAGCCAGGCGGCGACGAGGATTCGGATCATCGTTGCCGCCAGCCGTACCCGTCAGACGCCGGCCGAGATGCCGGTGAAGGTGGCGGTGGCGCTGCCGTCGGTCTGGGTGAGGGTGCAGGTGGCTTCAACACCGTTGCTGCCGGCCACGCCGGTGCCCAGCGCGGCGGCTGCCACCGTGTAGCCGGCGGGCAGGCCGCCTTGCAGGATCGAGCCCAGGCTGCTGCAGTTGTTGACCTGGACGCACTTGCCGGCGGTGGCCACATGCTGTTTAACTGCGCAGCCGGCGTAGTTGATGCTCATGGCGCTGCCGGCGGCACCGGCCACGCCCTTGAGCGCAGCCGCCTTGGCGTCGGTATTCATGTCGATGAATTTGGGCAGTGCGGTGGCGGCCAGAATGCCCAGGATCACGATCACGACGATCAGCTCGATCATCGTGAAGCCAGCTTGGCTTTTGCGGGTTTGGCGAATTTTCATGTCGGTACTCCAGTGGGGCGGGGGGTTGAAAGGCTTGGCGAACCCGAAGCCAGCTGGCCGTGGGCTTGCACGGGATATCGGAATGGCGGGCTCATTTCTTGAGGGATACCCGGCCCAAATCCCACAAGGGGAGAAATACGCCCAGTGCCAGCAACAGCACCAGGGCGCCAAGAAATACGATCAGGATCGGCTCGATCTGCTGGGACAAGGTCTTGAGCTCGTACTGCACCTCGTTGGTGTAGAGCTCGGCAATCTCTTCCATCAGCTCGTCGATCGCGCCGGTCTCCTCGCCCACCGCGATCATCTGCAGCACCACCGGCGTGAAGATGCCCGAGGCGATGGCCGCGCGCAGGATCGTGTCGCCCCGCTCGACGGCCTCGCGCATGGCCTCGACCTTGCGGCTGATGTGGGCGTTGTCCACGGTTTGAGACACCACGGTCAGGGCCTGCTCGATCGGCACGCCGCTCTTGAGCGCGATCGCAAAGCTGCGTGAAAAGCGCGACAGCGTGGCCTTTTGCACGATGCGGCCGGCCAGCGGCGCTTTGAGCATCCAGCGGTCCCAGACCCGGCGGCCTTGCGGCTGGGCCTTCCAGCGCCGCAGCGCAAAAAACGCGATCACCGAGGCTATGCCTACCGCCCAGCCGTAACGCAGCGTGAACTCGCTGCTGCCCACCAGCAAGCGGGTGGCCAGGGGCAGCTCGGCGTTGAAGCTCTTGAAGACGTTGGCAAACGCTGGCACCACCAAGGTGTTGATCACGCCCACGGCAATCGCCATGGCGCCGACCACAAAGCTGGGGTAGCGGATCGCCGACTTGACCTGCTGGTGCATGAAGCTCTCGAACTCGATGTGCTTGAACAGCCGCAAGAACACCTCGTCGAGCCGGCCGGTCATCTCGCCCACCCGCACCATCGAGACGTAGAAGTGGTCGAACACGCCGCCTTGCTGGGCAAAACACATCGACAGCTCGATGCCCGACTCCAGGCTTTGCCGCACGCTGGCCAGGGTGGACTTCATCTTCGGGTTTACCGCCGACTCTTGCAGCCCGGCCAGCGCCCGCAGGATCGGCACCCCCGCCCGCAGCAAGGTGTGCAGCTGGCGCGAGAACAGCATCAAATCGGCCGGCAGCACCTTGGGCTGGAACAGCTTGGGCAGCACCAGGTCTCCGGCCTTGGGGCCATCGGCAGCGTGGCTGGCAGCGTGGCTGGCGGCGCCACCCGCGCTGATCTGCAGCGGCGTGACGCCGCGTGACATCAGGAGCGCAGCCACCGCGCCCGGGTCAGCGCCGTCAAGCTCGCCGCTGACGGCGCCGCTGGCCGCTCGGCCGGTGTAGGCAAATCGGGGCATCGTGGCGCGGCCTACTCGTCGAGCTGCGAGCCGACCCGCATCGCTTCTTCGATGCTGGTGCGGCCGGCGGCGGCCAGGCGCAGTGCGTCACGGCGCAGCGTGTGGC
This sequence comes from Betaproteobacteria bacterium, assembly GCA_025358155.1. Taxonomy (GTDB): domain Bacteria; phylum Pseudomonadota; class Gammaproteobacteria; order Burkholderiales; family Burkholderiaceae_C; genus Pseudaquabacterium. Next base: position 8,979 of record JANYKR010000028.1, on the reverse strand, counting down.
CGGCCATCTGGCGCCGGCCGGCCTGAGTGAAGCGGGCCGGGTCGTTGTCGTTCATCGCCTCGACCAGCTCCTGGGTCATCTCGATGAACTCGTAGACCCCCGAGCGGCCCCGGTAGCCGGTCTGGTTGCACTCGCTGCAGCCGCGCGGTTTGTGCCAGCGGGCGGCGGGCACGTCGGGTTCGGCGTTGGCGTCGGCACCCAAGTCACCGCGGTCCAGCTGAAACCCGCCGCCGCCCAGCGCCAGGCGCAAGAACTCCTGCTCTTGCGGATCGGGTGTGTGCGGCTCGGCGCACTGGCTGCACAGGGTGCGCACCAGGCGCTGCGCCAGCACCAGATGCAAGGACAGCGCCACCATGTAGCGCGGCACGCCCATGTCGATCAGCCGCAGTGGCGTGGACAGCGCATCGTTGGTGTGCAGGGTCGACAGCACCAGGTGGCCGGTGAGCGCAGCGCGCAGGCCGATCTCGGCGGTGGTCTGGTCGCGCATCTCGCCGATCAGGATCACGTCCGGGTCTTGGCGCAGCGCGGCCCGCAGCACCCGGGCAAAGCTCAGATCGATCTTTTCCATCACCTGCACCTGGTTCAGGCCAGGCAGGCGGTACTCGATCGGGTCTTCAACCGTGATGATCTTGCGCTCGCTGTCGTTGAGCGCGTTGAGTGCGGCATACAGCGTGGTGGTCTTGCCACTGCCGGTGGGGCCGGTGACCACCACCATGCCGCTGGGCCGCGCGAGGGTGCGGGCCAGCGCCTGCGCCACCGCGTCGGGCAGGCCCAGGTTGTCGAGCGACAGCAGGCCTGCGCTCTGGTTGAGCAGCCGCATCACCACCGACTCGCCGTGCTGGGTGGGCAGGGTGGAGATGCGCACGTCCACCGCGCTGGTCTTCAACTTGACGTGAAAGCGCCCGTCCTGCGGCAGGCGTTTTTCACTGATGTCGAGGCCGCTCATCAACTTGAGACGCAGCGCCACCGCGCCGGCGATCTTGGCGTCGGCCTCGGTCTGCACATGCAGCACGCCGTCGATACGGAAGCGGATGCGCAGGTTGCGCTCCTGCGGCTCGATGTGGATGTCCGACGCCCGGGTGCGCAGCGCCTGCTCGAACATCATCGACAGCAGCCGCACCACTGGGGCGTCTTCGGTCGTGACATTGCCCAGGCCCAGCAGGTCGCCGATCTCGTCCTGGACGGTGGTGATGTCGTTGGTCAGCTCGCGCGCCAGGCCGGCAATCTCGTCGCCGCCCCGGTAGACCCGGTCGAGTGCGGCCAGCAGCTGGCTCTCGGCCACCACCGCCAGGTCGATCTCGCGCCGGGTCAGCCGCGCCAGCTCGTCGTAGGCGCTGATGTCGGTGGGGTCGGCCATCGCCACCCGCAGCGGTCCACCGGGGCCTGCGTTGTCCTCGATCGGCAATGCCCGCAGGCGGCGGGCGTGGGTCTCTGGCAGCAGCGCGGCCACCTCGCGCCGCAGGTTGCGGGTGGACAGGTCGATGAACGGCGCCCGCAACTGGCGCGCCACCGCCTTGGCGATCTGCACCTCGGTCACCCACTGGCGGTCGATGAAGATGCGGCCGAGCTTGCGGCCGCTCTTTTTCTGCTCGGCCAGCGCCTCGTCGAGTTGGGCGGTGCTGAGCAGCGACTCCTGGATCAGCAGGTCGCCAAGTCGGATGCGTTCGGGGCGTGCCATGGGCAGGGCTGCGAGGGGCTGGGGTCAGCGAGCGCGGGTCAGCGGGCTGGCGCGGGCGGCGTGGCGGTCGGGCCGCCAAAGCTCGGCGCATCGGGCCAGATGCCGTCCTCATGGATCACGGTGGGCTTGAGCATGATCACCAGCTCGCGCTTGCTGGTGATGGTGTTGGTCTGGCGGAACAGCCCGCCCACCACCGGCGCTTCACTCAGCACCGGCAGGCCGGTGCGCTCGTCGCGGCTCTCTTGCTTCATCAGGCCGCCGATGGCCACGATCTGGCCGTCGCGCACCCGCACGATCGAATCGGTCTCGTTGACCGCGCTGGCCGCCAACGGCAGCTTGAATTGCCCCAGCGAGCCCAGGTCGATGTTCTTGTTCTTCTCGGTGACGTTGCTGACGGTCGGGTGGATGTGCAGCATCACGTTGCCGGCGTCGTCGATCTGCGGCGTCACGTCCAGCGAGATGCCGGAGAAAAACGGTTGCAGCGTCAGCGTTGGCGTGGTCACCGAGCTGGTGCCGCTGCTGGTCACGCTGCTCGACACGCCGGTGACGTAGAGCTCGTCACTGCCGACCTTGAGCACCGCTTTCTGGTTGTTGAGTGTGGCGATCCTGGGGCTCGACAGCACTTGCACGTCGCCCTGGGTCTGCAAGAAATTGAGCAGCGCGGCAAAGTTGGCGGCCTGGAAGGCCAGGCCGTAAAAGCCCCGGCCCAGCGAGCTGGCATTGAGATCAACGCCCGGCGTGATCACGTTGTTGTCGGCGCGCAGCGCGCCGGTGGGGCCCAGCGTGGCGCCAGGCGAGGCGCTGCCCAGGGTCAGCAGGCCATTGCCCAGCTTGCCAAAGCCGGCCCAGTTGATGCCGGTCTGGGCGTCCTTGCTGAGGTTGACCTCGACGATCTTGGCCTCCAGCATGACCTGGCGCTCGATCGAGACCTGCACCGCCTTGAGGTACTGCTCGACCTGGCGCAATTCGGCCGGCGTGGCCTTGACCACCACCACGCCTGCGGCCGGGTTCAGCACCACGTTGCGCCCGCCCAGCGTGCCCACCAGGGCCGACAGCGAGGCCTGCACCTCGCGCCAGAAATCGGCGTCGGAGGAGGTGCGTACGCGGGCGTTGTCGTCGGCCCGGCTGGCCATGCCGCCGCTGTTGTTGCCGTTGCTGCTGTTGTTGTTGCCGTTGCCGGGGTTGCTGGCGGCTCCGTTGCTGCTGCCGCTGTTGCCGGTGGCCGTCATCGAACTGGAGCTGACCCGGATGTCGCTGGCGCCCTGGCGTCGGCCGGGCAGGTAATTGACGCGGTAGAGCCGGGTCTGCACCGTGTTGGGGTAGACAAACACCCGGTTGCCGGTGATGCGGTACTCAAAGCCGAACAGCTCGCGCAGGGTGTCCATCGCCTCGGGCAAGGTCGTGTCCTTGAGGGTGATCGACAGCGTGCCGCTGACCTCGGGCGAGACCAGCATGTTGTAAGGCGTGCCGCTGGCCAGTTGCAGGTAGACCTGGGCCGCCGGCGCGTTGTTGATCGCCAGGTCAAAACGCGGCTCGGGTGCCGCAAGGGTTGTCGGGTTGCGCGGGGCGGTGGCGGCCAGCAGTTGCGGGCTCGCAGCGGCCAGTGGCTGTTCGGCTGCCGCTGTGGTTGGGGTTCTTGTGGATGCGGGGGCGGGTGTGGGCGCGGGTGTGGGTGTGGGTGCGTGTGCTGGGCTGGCGGTAGCCAAGGCCGGCGGCGCCACAACTGCCACGGCCAGCGGCGCCACCACCGCCTCGGCCAGCGGCCGTATCGGCGCGGCCAGGGTGGTGGGCTGCGTGTTGCGGCTCAGCGCGGGCGCCAGTGCCGCGATTTGCAGTGCCGGGCCGCTGGTCAGCGCCAGGTTGCCGCGCCGCTGTTGCGGCCGCAGCAGCGCGCCCAGGTCTTGCAGTTGTGCGCTGGTCAGCAGCGCGCGATCGGCATCGTCGCTGCCTGCGCGGGCGGCTGCGGGCGCCAGCCCGGTCATCAGCGCCAGCGTTGACACGGTCAGCCTGCAACGGCGGTGCAGGCCGGTGGCCCCTGGGTTTCGGCTCATGGTTGGGTCCTTCCGGCCAGTGACAGCGCAGCGCCCGGGCCGGGTTGCAGCGGCGCGGCGCTGCCGCTTTCAGCGCGGGCCCGGGCATCTGGCTCTGGCGCTGTGTCGGGTGCCTGGGGCGCCGGCACAAAGCTGGCGCTGTGGGTGGTGACGATGCTGCCGGGCGCCTGTTTGCTGTTGCCCGCCAGCAGCCACAAGCGCTCAGTGCCGCTGTCGCCGCGCAGCACCAGGCTCTGGCTGTCGATGCTCAGAACGGTGCGCTTGCCCACCATGTCGCCAGCCTTGACCAGCCGGCCGTCCACCAGCGCCACGGCCGGACCGCGCACCGGCACTTGCACCGATTGAAGCACCGACTGAAGCACCGACTGCAGCACCGACGCCGCAGCGGGCGCCGGGGCAGTGGCAGGCGCCGTGGCGGCAGCGCCGCGCAGGGCAAGCGTGGCGCTGGGGCCGGCGCTGCTGGCACCGGGCCCGTGCGGCTGCACCGCCACCAGGGCCGCAGGGGGACGGGTCGGGTCGGCCAGCGGGCCAGCCTGGGCGACGGGTGCAGCGGCGGCAGCGGCCAGCAGCGGCGCCAGCAGGGCGGCCCGGTGGTGTGTGCGGCGGTGTTGCATGCTCATATCTCCAGCCAATGCCGGTCACGGCTGATGGTGTAGACGCGCAGCGTCAGCACCGACTTGGGGTGTTGTTCAACCTTCAGGCTCACGCTGCCCCACAGCACCCGCTGGGGCAGGGCCTCGACCGTACGCAAGTAGGCCAGCAGGTCGGCAAAACCGCCTTCGAGCACCAGCTCCACGCCGTGTCGGTAGAGCGTGGGGCTGCTGCCGTCAGCCGCTTGCGGCGTCTCGCCCGGTTGGCGCACCCCGGCTGCTGCGGCCCGGTCGGGCGCACTGCCCGGTGCCGGGTTGAGCAGATCGCTGCGACCCAGTGAGCGCATGGCCCGCACCCGCACCTGGCCTTGGCGGGCCAGCAGTTGTTCGAGCAGGCCGAGCATGCGGTCGGGGCCGACCAGGGTGTCCTCGTGCTGGCGCAACGCGGCGTCACCCTCGCGCACCCGCTGGCGCCAGGTGGCCAACTCGCTTTGCTGCTGGCGGGCCTGGCTGCTGCCCAGGTTTTGCAAGGCCTGCAACTCGGTCTGCAGCCCGGCCAGGTCGCTGCGGGCCTGGATCTGCTGGCCGCGTGTGGTCTTGAAGCGGACCAGCGCCGGACTCAGCCAGAGTGAATCGGCCGCCATCAGCACTACCGCAGCGGCAGCACCGATCAGCAACAGGCGTTCACGCTGGGGGCGTTGGTCAAACCGGCGCTGCAAGCTGCGCCAGCGCATCAGCGCTTCGGCTTTGGCCAGCCAGCCCGAGATGTGCAACCCGCTCGATCCGGCCTCTGGGGCAGGCTGGGTGGCTGCGCTGGCCTGCGTTGCGGCAACGGGCGTCACGGTGTGCCCCCGGTGTTGGCGGCGAGGGTCTGGCTGGTCGCGGCGGGGTTGGCCGGGTTGGCGGCCGAACTGGCGGCTGATCTCAAGGCAAATTCGGTGTAGCTGCCGTTGGCACCGTCCACCGTCTTCAGGCTGAGCTGGGCAAACGGCCGGCCCTTGAAGCGCGGCTCGGCGTTGAGGCTGCGCAGGTAGTCGGTGAGCACGTTGGCGTCGGTCATGCGGCCCTCCAGCTCGATAGCGCTGCCGTCTTCGGACACCGAAAAGCCAGTGATCCAGAGCGCAGCCGAGGCCCGCCGGGCCAATGCCGTCAGGTAGTCGGCATGGCCATCGCGGGCGCCGGCCATGCCTGCGGCCAACGCGGCGCCGATGCGGCGCTGACCGATATCGAGCGCTTGCAGTTGTGCCAGCTCGGCACTGACGCTGCCGGGCCCCGCCACGGCCAAGGCCTGGCGCTGGGCCTTGAGTGGCAGCATGCTGGCTTCGATCTCGCGGGTCTCCAGCGCTGCGCTGCGGCTGGCCCAGCCGAGCGCCTGCGCACCCAGGGAGCTACCGGCCAGCACCAGCATCAGCGCCAGCATGCCCTGCTGTGCCGAGAACCGCAGCGACTGCGGCGCAAATCGGGCGTCGAGCAGGTTGAGGTGTTGGGTCATCGGCCGGCTCACTCGGGACGCAGTGCAGCGCCGATGGCACACAGGTGCCGGTTGAGCAGCGCAGCGTCGGTCAGCAACTCGGGCACGGCGCTGAAGTCCAGCACCGCATCCAGCTCGAGCGGCGCCACCGGCACGTAGAGCAGCGGGCCCAGGTGCTCGCACAGGGCTTGCTGGCCCGGCATCGGGGCGATCAGCAGGCGTGCCAGCGTGACCTGGCCAAACGCACGCTCGATACCGTCCAGGGTGCGTTGCAACTCCAGGCCGGCGTGGTCGTAGGCGGCGGCGCGGGCGGCGTCGTCGGCATCGTCCGGCAAGGCCAGGGTCAGCTCCAGTTGCCGGGTTGACAACAACTCGCCGCCAAAGGTGACGACCAGGGTGGCATGCTGCGCCTGGCAATGCAGCAGGGCCTGGGCCCGGCCAACGGGCTCGACCAGGGCGCTGAGGTTGCGCAGGGCGGTTTCGGCAATGTCGATCGCCTGCCAGGGCGTGCTGGCATCCATCGCCAGCTCGACCAGCGGCCGCATCTGCTCAGCCGAGGCGGCCACCGCGATCAACTGGGCCTGGGTCCGGTAGCTGGTGCCCTCGGGCACGGCCAGCACGTCGATCGCCGCGCTGTCTACCGCAAAGTCCACTGTGTCGCGGAGCTGCCAGCGGACGGCGGCGGCCCAGTCGGGGCGCGGCACGTCGGCGGGTGCGTCCATCGCCACGCACTGGTACTGGGCGCGCTGCAGCAGCGTGACCCGGCGGTGCCGGTGCAAGCCCCGGCTGCGGCGCAATTGCTGCAGCGTGCGGGTGGGCTGGGTCCAGGCCTGCTCGGTGGTCCAGCGGATGGCGGGCTTGCCCTGGGCGCCAGGCTCGACCAGGGCCAGGCTGATGTGGTCGCCTTGCGGCACACATGCGATCCAGCCTGGCAACAACGACTCGCGAGACAGTCCGAACACCCAGATTCCCCAGTGGTGAATGCGGCCATGGTTTCATGGCGGCCGGTGTGGGGAAAGCTGGAAAAGCGGGGTGATTCGGGCTTGGTAGGTTGCCGACGGTCTGTCCACAGCCCCTCGGCCGGGAACGTCGGTTCGACAGGCCAGGGCGTGCGGTCGCCGGGTCGGGTCAACACTGTGTCGGGCGGCTGCCGGCCCGCGCATGATGTTGCAGTCGCCAGCGGTGGCGGGTGGGTCAGCCGCTCAAACGTGCGCCAGCGCCGCGCCACCCGCCATCATCACCGCCGTCACCGGCCCATCGCCACTGAGCCACCGCCACTGAGCCATCACCACTGAGCCATCACCACCGGAGCCCCGCATGGACCCCTTGCTCGCAGATGCCGCCCGCCGTGCCTCCAACTATCTGGCCGGCTTGCCTGACCGTGCTGTGGCGCCTGAGCCCGAGGCGGTGCTGGCCCTGCAATCGCTGCGCGAGCCCCTGCCCGAGCTGCCGCAGCCGCCGCACGCGGTGCTGCAGCGGCTCGACCGACTCGGCTCACCCGCCACCACCTCGATGGCCGGCGGGCGGTTTTTCGGCTTTGTGATCGGCGGTGCGCTGCCGGTCGCATTGGCTGCCAACTGGCTCAGCACCGCCTGGGACCAGAACGCCGCGACCTACGCCGCCTCGCCCGGCGTGGCGGTGCTGGAGGATGTCGCCCTGGGCTGGCTGCTCGACCTCCTCGACCTGCCCCGGGGCGCCGCCGGCGCTTTTGTCACCGGCGCCACCCAGGCCAATCTGTGCGGCCTGGCAGCCGCCCGCCATGCGGTGCTGGCCCGCGCCGGCTGGGATGTCGAAGCCGATGGCCTGTTCGGTGCGCCGCCGATCACCGTGGTGCTGGGTGCCGAGGCCCACCCCACCTTGTTCAAGGCGCTGGGTGTGCTGGGCCTGGGCCGCAACCGGGTGATCCGGGTCGAGACCGATGGCCAGGGCCGAATGCGCGCCGACCGGCTGCCTGCGCTCTCGGGCCCCACCCTGGTTTGCCTGCAGGCCGGCAACGTCAACACCGGGGCGTTTGACCCTTGCACCGAGCTGTGCGAGCGGGCCCACCGGGCTGGCGCCTGGGTCCATGTCGACGGAGCGTTCGGGCTCTGGGCCCGGGCCGTACCGTCCTTGGCGCACTGGGGCGCCGGGATCGAGTTGGCCGACTCCTGGGCCACCGACGCCCACAAATGGCTCAACGTGCCCTACGACAGCGGCCTGGCCTTTGTGCGCGACGGCGACGCGCTGCGCGCCGCGATGGCCGTCACCGCCGCCTACCTGCCGCCAAGCGGCGCTCAGCGCGCGCCGTCCGACACCACGCCCGAGCTGTCACGCCGGGCCCGGGGTGTGGATGTCTGGGCTGCGCTGAGCGCGCTGGGCCGCAGCGGTGTGGCCGAGCTGATCGAGCGCTGCTGCCGCCATGCCCGGCGCTTTGCCCGGGGCCTGGCGGACGCCGGCTACCCGGTGCTCAACGAGGTGGTGCTGAATCAGGTGCTGGTCAGTTTTGGTGACGCCACCACCACCCGCCGGGTGATCGAGGCGCTGCAGACCGAGGGCACCTGCTGGGCCGGCGTGACCGAATGGCAGGGCCGGACGGCGATGCGCATCTCGGTCAGCTCCTGGGCCACCACCGACGCCGATGTCGAGCTCAGCCTGGCAGCGATGTTGCGGGTGGCGGCGGCTTGCGGGGCGGCGCCCGACTCGTGTCCTATGTGACTGCGGAGTTGACGCGGCGACCGGCAACCGGCGGCTGGCGGCTGGCGGCTGGCGGCTGGCGGCTGGCGACTTGCGCGGGGCGGTTGGAATGGCTTTTTGCAGCCCTGGCCACGCCCTTTGACGACGCCATGCAAACACGGACGAAATATTCGGAGCCCACTGCAAAACAGATCAACGTTGCCGCTAACGGCTCTGCAAGGACTCCCCCGAAGGTCAGTTGCGCGCCTCGCGCCGCACCACCTCGGCCTTGAGCGGCAGCACGATCCCGAACTCGCTGAGCAGGCCGCGAATGCGGTTGATGCACGCCGTGCGCTCGGCAACGAACCCTTGCCTGGCACGGTGCACCATCAGCCGGGCTTGCTGGTCCTCGCTCTTGATCGGCACGAAGCGCATGTTGGGCCGCTGCATCGCCTCGCAGATCGCCGCCCCTTGCAGGGCGCGCCGGGCGGGGACGCCCGGCCCTTCGCCAGGCACAGGCTGTCCTCAGGACAGCCC
>JANYKR010000305.1 GCA_025358155.1 Betaproteobacteria bacterium | reverse complement strand
TCGAACCAGAAACCGATCAGCAGGTACGAGGCCAGCCCCACGCCCTCCCAGCCGACAAACAGCACCAGCAGCGACCGGCCCAGCACCAGCAGCAGCATGAAAAACAAGAACAGGTTGAGGTAGGCAAAAAATCGGCCGAAGCTCTTGTCGTGCGCCATGTAGCCGACCGAGTAGAGGTGGATCACCGACCCCACCCCAGTGACCACCAAGGCCATCACGGCGCTCAGGCGGTCGAAGTAGAAAGCAATCTCGAAGCTGCGGTCGCCGATCTGGGCCCAGCGGTAGGCCACTTCCAGCAGCGGCACATAGCCGCCAGCCCGCAGGTCGAGCAAGGCCTTGATCACCAGCGCAAACGCCAGCATCGGCAGCCCGCAACCGACCAGCGTCACCACCGGCTTGCCGATCCGGTTGCCGCCCAGTCGGGTGGCCAGCACCCCATTGATCAAGAACCCCAGCAGCGGCAACAGCACGATGGTCGTGAGCACGGTCAGCCCTTCAGGTCGCTGTAGGCGCCAAGGTCCAGCGTGCGCTTGCTGCGCGCCAGCAGCAGCACGATCGGGATGGCCAGCGCAATCTCGGCCGTGGCCACGACAAAGACCAGGAACACCAGCACCGCGCCCGAGACGGTGCCGGTCTGCTGGGCAAACGTGACCAGGCTGAGGTTGACGCCGTTGAGCATCAGCTCCATGCACATCAGCATCACCAGCACGTTGCGCCGCACGATCACGCCCAGCAGGCCGATCGCAAACAACGCCATCGACAGCCCGAGCAGAAATTGCGTTCTATCCACGGTCAGCTCCCCGTTGGGCCCGGCTGACTTTGATGACCGCCAGTGCGGCCACCACCACCGCCAGCAGCAGCACCGAGGTCAGTTCGAAATGCAGCCAGTAGTCCTGCAAGAAGGTGACCGAGAAGCTGGCAATGCCGTAGTTTTGCTGGCCGGTCTCGCCCACCGGCGAGGGCAGGGCGCGCCAGATGCTGATGAGCAAAGCCCCCAGCAGCAGCGCGAAGCCCAGCAGGCCGGGCCAGCGCCAGGCCGAGTAACGCGGCGCATCGGCCTCGCGCGCCTCCAGCAGCATGATCACGAAGACCATGAACACCATCACCGCGCCAACGTAGATCAACACCTGGAAGGCGGCAATGAAGTGCACCCCGAGCAAGCCGTAGATCGCGCCCAGACTGACCATCGTGATGATCAAGGCCAGTGCCACCCGCATCGGCTGGCGCGCCACGATCATGGACGCCGCCGCCACCAGCGCAGTGCCACCGAACAGCAGCAGCAGCAGGGTGTCGAGGTTCAGCAAGAACGCGTTGATCATCGGGCGCCCTTGTCGGCCTCATCACCCTTGTCGGCCGGATTACCCGGGTCGCCACCGTTGCCCGGGTAGGGCTTGGCGGCATCCCGCTGCGGCTGCCAGCCCAGCATCTCGTCCCGGGTGAGCCACATCTGGTGCCGGTCCTCGGCGGGCAGGCCCGGGGTCTCCTTGGCCATGCGGATCGCGTCCTCCGGGCAGGCCTCGACGCACAGCCCGCAAAAGACGCAACGTGAATAGTCGATCTCGAAGCGCAGCGGAAACTTGGGGTGCGCCACGTCCGACGGATCAAAACCGGCCTCGATCTCGATCACCTTCGCCGGGCACACCGTGGCGCACAGGTTGCAGGCGATGCACTGAGGCTTGCCGTTGGCACGCTGCACCAGCACATGCTTGCCGCGGTTGCGGGGTGCGTAGTCCCAGCGGCTCTCTTCCGGGTAGAAAGTGGTCAGCGCGCCCTTCTTGCCGGTGATCCAGCGGCCCATGTTGCGAAGGAACACGCCGCTGGTGATCGCAAGACCGCGCAGTATCTCGGGCAGGTAGGCGCGCTCCCACAGCGACATCGTGGGCTGGTTCCAGTAGCGCGGGCGCGGGTAGGGCGCCTGGGTCAGTGGCTGCTGCGCCGCAGGTGCAGGCCTGGGCCCAGGCGGGCGTGGGCTTGTCATGCCGACGCCCCCTGGCGCGACCACATCAGCACGGCGGTGACGGCCAGGTTGACCAGGGCCAGCGGCAGCATGAACTTCCAGGCGAAGCGCAGCACCTGGTCGTAGCGAAAGCGCGGCAACGACCAGCGCACCAGGATCTGGAAGCTGCAGACCAGCATCACCTTGACCAGGAACACCAGCAACTGGATCAGCACCACCGCGCCGTGGGGCAGCGCCCAGACCCGGCCGCCTGGCCAGGTGAAGCCGGCGTCATTCATGTAGGGCAGGTTGTAGCCGCCCAGGAACAGCGTGGTGAACAGCGCGCCGATGATCGCGATCTCGATGAACTCGGCAAACATGAACAGGCCCATCTTCATCGAGGTGTACTCGGTGTAGTAGCCAGCGATCAGCTCGGACTCGGCCTCGGGCAAGTCGAAAGGGATGCGCTTGTTCTCGGCAATGGCCGCGGTCATGAACAGCACCGCTGCAAAAGGCTGGTAGACCACGCCCCAGGCCGGCAGCACGCCCAGCACCACGCCCGACTGCTGGTGCACCATCGCGCCCAGGTCCACCGTGCCGTAAACCAGGATCAAGCCGAGTACGGTCAGGCCCATCACCAGCTCGTACGAAATCATCTGCGAGCCCGCGCGCAGCCCGCCCAGCAGCGAGAACTTGTTGTCCGACGACCAGCCCGCCAGCATCGTGCCGATGATGGTCAGGCCACTGAAGGCAAACACCACCAGCAAGCCGGCATCCAGCCGGGCGATCTGCATCGGGTAGGTACGGCCACCAAACCAGTCGGCCAGCGCCGGCAGCAGGCGACCGGGGTCGAGCATGCCGCCAAACGGGATCACCGCAAACACCAGCAGCACGGGGGTGAACACCACCCAGGGCGCCAGCAGGTAGGCGAGCCGGTCGTGGGTGCGGGGCTGGAAGTCCTCTTTCAGCAGCATCTTGATGCCGTCGGCGATGCCGTGGAACAGGCCCCACCAGACCAGCTTGATCTGGGTGAACGGGATGCGGATGTAGGCCCGGTTGGCACCGAGCCGGTCAGACATCACCGCAGCCTGCTTGCGCTCGACCCAGGTCAGCAAGGTGCCGAACACGATCAGCATCGCCAGCGCGTAGACGATGAAGACCGCGTAGACGCTGAGGTCCTGGGTCATGGCGCCGCCTCTGCGGGCGCGGCCAGCAGCGGCATGGCCAGCGCTGTGAATACCGCCTGGGCATCGAGCACGCCAGCGGCCTTGGCAAAACAGGCTTCGAACGGGCTGATCACGCCCGCGAAGTTGGTGTAGGTCCCGCTGCGTTCGGTCATCACGCTGATCGGCAGGAACACATCGGCATGGCCGTTTTCGGGCTGCAGCCAGCTGTTGAGGTAGATGATCCGGGCGCCGGGCGGCAAGTGCGCGAAGTTGAAACCCTCGCCCCAGACCAGCACCAGGTCGGTTTCGGCTGCAAAGGCCGTGGCAACGTCCGCTGGCAGGGCCGGGAACAGCGCCAGTGCCCCGGCCCGGTTCGGGTTTTTGTCGGGCTGGATAAGCAGGTCATCCTGCAGGCGCTCGCCGGGTTCGGGCTGGCAGTCGGTCTTCACGAAGCTGCGCAGGCGCTGCGCCAAACTTTGTTCGAACGCAGCGAGTTCTTCGTTGGAGGCCCAACTGGAGACCAGCGCTACCGGACGGCGCGCCGCAGCGATCAGCGTGCGGGCCTGGGCGAGGGCGAGCGGGGTTGCCACCGGCAGCCCTTTTTGCAGCGCCTGCACCGCCCGGGCGCGGCCAAACACCTGCGCCAGATCGCGCCCCTTGTTGCAGATCCAGGGGCCGTTGACGGCGGGGTTGTCGTACGGCGTGACCCGGTCAATGCGGGCGTTGACCCGGGGGTCGAGTGCCTTGACCTGCCATTCGGTCTTGCGGTGCCAGACATTGACATTGCAGCCGCGCTCGCAGCCCGGACAGACCGACCGCGTCGGCCTCAGGTACCAGACCCTGGCCTGGTGCAGAAATGGCCGCGCCAGCAGCGCGCCCACCGGGCACAGGTCGATCACGTTGTCGGAGTACGGGTCGGCCTCGAAGGCGCCGTCCTCGACCGGCCGGATCAGCGACTGGTCGCCCCGGTTCTGGATGCCCAGGCCATGGGATTGCGAGATCTCGCGTGTGAAGCGCACGCAGCGTGAGCACAGGATGCAACGCTCGTTGTCCAGCACGATGCGCTCGGACAGCGGAAAGTGCTTGGTGGCGTGGACCTTGGCGTCGATGGAGATCGAAGGCGTGCCGTTGAACTCGAAGTGGTAGTCCTGCAGCGTGCATTCACCGGCCTTGTCGCAGATGCCGCAATCGACCGGGTGGTTGAGGGTGATGAACTGCAGCGTCTGCTTGCGCCGCGCCCGCACCCGGTCAGAGTCGGTCAGCACACGCATGCCCGACGTGATCGGCATGTTGCAGGCGATGTCGAGCCAGCCGCTGCCGTCGGGCTGGCCCTCGTTGCAGATCTCCACGGTGCAGATGCGGCAATTGCCCGGCACCGACAGCTTGGGGTGCCAGCAGAAATAGGGAATGAAAAAACCGTTGGCCTGGGCCGCCTGCATCACGGTCTGGTCGTTCTCGGCCTGGACCGGTGCGCCGTTGATGAAGAAATCGATCATGCGGCGATCCCTGTCAGGCCCGTGGCCGAAGTGCTGGCGGACTCGGTGGCCGAATGGGTGGCGGTCGCGGCGCCAGACACCTCCAGCCGGCCCTCGAACCGTGAGCGCTTGTGCGCGATGAAGTAGTCGAACTCGTCCCGGTACTTGGCCAGGATGCCCACGGTGGCGTAGCCCGCCGCGTCGCCCATGCCGCAGATCGTGGTGCCGTCGTTGGCATCGCTGATGCGGATCAGCTGCTCGAGATCACCGGGCCGGCCATCACCGGCAACGATGCGGTCGATGATGCGGTGCATCCAGCCCATGCCTTCGCGGCAAGGGGTGCACTGGCCACAGGACTCGTGGTGGTAAAAACGCAGCAGCACCTGCAGCAGCCTGACCATGCAGGTGCCTTCGGCAATCACCACCATGCCGCCCGATCCGACACCCGAGCCTGCTGCGGACAGGCTGGCGTGGTCGTAGGTGAGGCCTTCGATCTCCGCCGCCGTCAGCACCTTGGTCGATATGCCGCCGGGCACGATGCACTTGATGCCGCCGCTGGAGCCGCCCGGCAACGCGCCGCCGCAGTCCTCGTACAGGAACTTGGCCAGCGGGTAGCCGTATTCGACCTCGTAGACGCCCGGCTTTTGTACATGGCCCGAGATCGACACCAGTTGCGTACCCGGGCTCTTGGCGGTGCCGACGCGGCGAAACGCCGCAGCGCCGTGGGCCACGATGCCGGTGATGTGGGCCAGCGTTTCAACGTTGTTGATGACCGTCGGCCGTTGGTACAGGCCCCGCACGGTCAGCCGGGGCGGGCGGTTGCGCGGGTAGCCCTTTTTGCCCTCGATCGAGGTGATCAGTGCCGAGGCCTCACCGCACACGTAGGAGCCGGCACCGCGGTAGACCACCAAGTCGCAGGCCAGCTCGCTGCCGAGGATGTGCTCGCCAAGGTAGCCGGCGGCATAGGCTTCTTCGACTGCTGCGGCCAGTCGGCGGTAGGGCAGATCGAACTCGCCCCGGATGTAGACGAAGGCATGATTCACCTGCAGCGCGAAGGCGGCGATCAGCATCGACTCCAGCAGCAAATGCGGCGCGTTTTCAAGAATCCAGCGGTCCTTGAAAGTGCCGGGCTCGCCTTCGTCGGCGTTGGCGCACAGGTAGTGGGGCTGGCCGTCGTTGAGCCGGATCACGCCCCACTTGCGGCCTGCCGGAAACGCAGCACCGCCGTGGCCCAGGATGCCCGATGCGGCCACCTCCTTGGTGACCTGGTCCGGGCGCATCTCGCGCAGCACCTTGGCCAAGGTGGCGTAGCCCCCCCGGGCCTGGTAGTCGGCCAGCGTGTGGGAGGTGGCGGAGACCGGAAAGGTCATCAGCAGCCGAGTGCCGGTCACGTTGGCGCCTCCACCGTCGAGCCCTGCATCAGGGTGTCGAGCAGGCTGTCGAGCCGGGCGCTGTCCATGTTCTCGTGGTAGGCCGCGTTTACCATCAACACCGGTGCGGTGCCACACGAGCCCAGGCACTCCACGGTGGACAGCGTGAACTGGCCGTCGGCGGTGGTTTGCCCCGGTTGGATGCCCAGCCGCCGGCACAGGTGCGCGATGGCAGCCTCGGCACCGCGCATCGA
The DNA here is from genome assembly GCA_025358155.1 of Betaproteobacteria bacterium. Lineage (GTDB taxonomy): Bacteria > Pseudomonadota > Gammaproteobacteria > Burkholderiales > Burkholderiaceae_C > Pseudaquabacterium. Next base: position 21,684 of record JANYKR010000305.1, on the reverse strand, counting down.
ACACGACAGGTTGCGGCAGGCTTGCAGGTGCCAGCGGCCGATGGCGGCACGCCGGAACTGGGTGTAGTGCGACAGCACCTCCTCGATCTGGATGCGCGGCACGGCCAGGTAGGCAGCCAGCTCGGCTATGTCGCACTCGGCCACAAAGCCTCGGTCGTCCTGGATGCGCCGCAGGCAGGGCAGCACCAGTGAGGGCAGCGCCTCTGCGGGATAGCGCCGGCGCCACCGGTCGAACTCGGGGATCAGGTGCTGCATGCTGGGTTCAACGGTCACACTCGCCGCCGATCATGTTGATGGACCCGAAGGTGGGCACGATGTCGGCCAGCTGCCCGCCGTTCAACATCAGGTGGGCGGCGCCCATGTGCACAAAGCTGGGCGACCGGCAGTGCACCTTGTGCGGCACCCCGCCGCCGGTGCTGACCAGGTAAAAGCCCAATTCGCCGTTGGGCGACTCGTGGGCGCAGTACACCTCGCCGGCCGGCACCTTGGGGCCGTCGATCACCAGCTTGAAGTGGTTGATCAGCGACTCGATCTCGGTGTAGACCAGTGCCTTGGGCGGAAAGCTGCAACGCCGGTCGTCCACGTTGATCGGGCCGGCGTTCTCCGGGCGCAGCAGCAGGGCTTTGAGCTGGCGCATCATGTAGACCGACTCGTCCATCTCGCGCATGCGCACGAAGTAGCGGTCGTAGTTGTCGCCCTTGATGCCGACCGGAATGTCGAAATCGAGTTCGGCATAGGCCAGGTAGGGCGTGTCCTTGCGCAGATCACGCGCCACCCCGGTCGAACGCAGGATCACGCCGGTGCAGCCCAGACTCAGGGCATCGGCAGTGCCGATGACACCCACGCCGCGCAGCCGGTCGATGAAGATGCGGTTGCGGTCGACCAGGCCGTGCACCCTGGCGATGAAGTCCTCGTACTGGACCATGATTTCGTCCAGCCGAGCCAGCCAGCCGTCGGGCAGGTCGTGCGCCAGGCCGCCGATGCGGCCGTAGCTGTAGGTCACGCGGGCGCCGGTCAGCGCGGCCAGGTGCTCGTACATGAAATCCCGCACCATCACCAGGTAGAGAAACGCGGTCATCGCGCCCATCTCCATCAGGCCGGCTGCGACGCAGGTCAGGTGATCGACCAGGCGGGAGTACTCGCTCAGCAGCGTGCGCAGGTAACGGCAGCGCGGCGTGATCTGTACGCCCATCAATTGCTCGACGCCATCGCAATAGGCAAAGTCGTTGATCAGTGCCGACACGTAGTTCAACCGGTCCACGTAGGGGATCAGGTTGTGCCAGGTGTGGTCCTCGCACTCTTTCTCGAAGCCGCGGTGAAGGTAGCCGCAATGCACATCGGTGCGAAGCACCCGCTCGCCGTCGAGCTCGGCAATGATCTGCACCGTGCCGTGGGTGGCCGGGTGCGACGGGCCGATGTTGACGATGACCGAGTCATCGCGCTGCGTGCCCTCGAAGATCGAGCGCACCGGGTTGGCAACAGGCCGGTCCAGGGTCAGGGGCGTGCGCTGCGTCATCGCGGGCCAGGGTGCAGGGTTGCGGCGGGGCTTCAGGCGCTGCGGTAGGGCACCAGCGGCTGCTCCTGCCGCTTCGGATAGTCCTTGCGCAGCGGGTGGCCGACAAAGCCTTCATACAGCAGGATCGGCCGCAGGTCGGCATTGCCGGTAAACCGGATGCCGTACATGTCGTGGCACTCGCGCTCCAGAAACGCGGCCGAGCCAAACAGTGGCAGCAGCGAATCGACCACCGGCGCCGTCGCAGGCACGCGGGTCTTGAGCCGCACCCGCAGGTGGTGTCGGGTCGAGTAGAAATGGTGGACAACTTCGAAGCGAGGCGTTTGATCCGGCCAGTCCACCGCAGTCACATCCAGCAAGATGTCGAAGCCGAATTCGTCGCGCAGGCAGCGCGCCGTGACCAGCAACTCGGCCGGCGTCAGTGCCAACACGAGCATGCCGTGCGACACCCACGCCGGCCCTGCCGCGGGCAGCAGCCGTTGTCGGATCAAGTTGAAGTGCTCAGGTGCTGACATCAGAAGGTCTTGGTGAAGATGGGGTGGCTGGAGCGGGCAATCCGGTCCTGCAGCTGCATGATCCCGTCGATCACCATCTCGGGCCGCGGCGGACAGCCGGGGATGTAGATGTCGACCGGGATGATCTTGTCGATGCCCGGCAGTGCGGCATAGTTTTGGTAGAAGCCGCCGCTGGTGGCGCAGACGCCAAAAGCCATCACCCACTTGGGCTCGCACATCTGCTCGTAGACCTTCAACAGGATCGGCGCTTGCTTGTGGGTGACCGTGCCCACCACCATCAGCAAGTCGGCCTGGCGCGGTGAAAAGCGCGGCAGCGCAGCGCCGAACCGGTCGGTGTCGTAGGGTGAAGCGCTGACGGCCATGAACTCCATCGCGCAGCAGGCCGTGACAAACGGGTACGGGAACAACGAGAATTTGCGCGCCCAGCCGGCGAGCTCGTCCTTGCGGGTGGTGAGGTACTCGAAGGCGCCGTCCTTGGCGCTGCCGTTGGCCCGGTGCGCCGGCTCGATGGGGATGGTTCTGAGGTACATGGCTACTCCGTGACCGCCTCGATCAGCCGTGCCTTGTAGACATACAGCACGATCAGCACCAACAGCGCCATGAACAGCAAGAAGGTGCCCAGCATGAAGCCGGTGAGCGGCTGCGCCGCCAGCGCCCAGATGAACAGGAAGATTGTCTCCAGGTCGAACAGGATGAAGATGATCGCGACCGCGTAATACTTGATTGGCACGGCCTTGACATTCAGCCGGGTCACCGGCGTCGCGCCGCATTCGAAGGGTTCGAGCTTGACGTCCGACGCCACCGGCTTGGGGCCCAGCACATGGTTCAGCGCCAGCGTGATCGCAACGAATCCAAGGATCGCCAGCAGGTACAGCAGGAAGACGGTGTAGGGGTTCATTGCTCAACCTCGCAGGCCACCCCGGCGCCTGTGCCAGGCCCAGTGGCCTGTTGGCGTGCCGCTCGCTGCAAGTTTTGCCAAAAGCCATGCCAAGACGCCGCTCCTCCAGGTCACTGCGCGTCTTGCACAGTGCGGGTGTTGCGCCTGAACAGTGGCGCCTTGGGTATGACCATAGCCATGGCCGGCATCTGTTGCTTGCGCCAGATCAAGACTGCGCCGTGCTTGGTGTTCGGCGTTTGGCCTTGATCCGTCGCGGGCTCGCTGCCGAGCCCGACACGCTGCTAGAAGCTGTAGCGCAGCGCCAGCCGCAGCACGTTGACGCTGTAGCGCGGCGCTTGTTGACCAAAGGCGAGCAGGTTGTAGACGGTTGCGGGCATCACGCCGTCGTAGCGCCAGTCCTGTGCGCTGTAGTGCTCGTACCACCAGCTCCCGGTCAACGTGAGCTTGTCCTGCAACGGGTAGGTGGCGTAGAGCTTCAGGCTGTCGAGCCGGGTCGAGACGGTGGGGAACAGCGGGGTGTTGACGCCGGTGTCGACCGTGACCTGGCTGTTCGCCCGTGACAGCACCAGGTCTGCGCCGAGGTCGAGCTTGCCGCCGATGGCCGCATGTTTGACGCCGACGCCCAGCACGTCGAACCGGTCCTTGTTCTGGGCGTTCCAGTCAGGCTGGCTTGCGGTCTGGCTGCCGGCCTGTTTGGCGCGGATGGCTTCGGACTGCGCAAACAGGTGGATCCGGGTTTTTTCAGACAGCGCATACGACAGGTCAACCCCAAAGCTGGTGCTGCGCGAATGGGTCAGGCCGACAGCAGACTGCGCGTAGTCGTCGTTGGCGTAGTCTGCGGTGAGACCCAGCGTGAGCTTTTCGGCAACGCTGAAATCGGCACTCAAGCTGGCGATGTCGCGCCTTCTTGCTGCCAGGTTGTACTTGCGCAGCAGCGGATTCTCGGCATAGCCAAACCAGGTCGAGCTGCCGTAGGTGGTGCGGTCGCGGTCAGCGTGCGTCAGTTTGAGCGCCAGCGCCAGATCGTTTCGCGCTTGCAGGCCGATTCGCCCCCAGGCCGTCGTCTCGCGGGTGGTCACGACCTCCTGGTAGCTGCGCTCGCGGTTGTCCTGTTCCAGGCCACCGGCGAACACCATGCCACCCGTTGCGCGGTAGTCGATACCCAACTTGAAACGGTCTTGCTTGAAGCTGAACGGTGTGTTGCTGCGCGGCGCAGCACCGAGAAACATGTCGGTGGACACCGCCGGATAGCGCTGCACGCTGGTGCGGTTGTCGCGCACGTCGCGGGCATATGCCGCACTCAGGCGCAGACCCGGCAGCGGCGTCGCCACCAGCCTGAGGTTGCCGTTGAAGGTGTCCACCCGCCCGTCCAGCGACTGCGCCGGCAGGGCCGGCACGGTCGCCGCCAGGCCGGGGTTGAGGGTCGGCGCCAGGTAGCCCGCGTCCTGGGTCATGCGACCGGCGGCCACCTCGGCGCTGGCCCGCAAGGTCGGCGTGATCTCGTAGCCGGCCAAGCCGATGATCTGGTGCATCTGGCTGTCGGGTGCCTGCGCGAGTTGGCCGCTGCCGGCCCCGGGCACCACCGGCCAGAAGGGGTTGGCCCAGGTCAGGGATTCGACCTTGTTCTTGAACAGCGACACCTGGTAGGCCAGCGAGGCCTGCCAGCGCCGCGTGGTGTAGGCCGTGGCCAGTTCAAACTCATCGGTCACCTGGTCCACCGGTGCCGCCAGCTGCGAGGTGCTGGCGTAGAACGAGCCTGCAGTCGGCTTGCTGCCGTCACGCTGGTCGTGCCGGAAGCTCAGACGATGGGTCCAGTTCTCTGAGGCGAGCCAGGCGGCGCTAGCGTCGAGGCGAGAGCGCTTGAAACCCAGCTCGACCGGCGCCAGACTGCTGGCCAGCGGCATGCTTGCGGTGCTGGCCGCCGGGAACCCGGCCGGCAGCGCCAGGTTCGAGCCTCCGCTGCCCTGAAACGGGGTCATCGCACCGTTCGAGAAGTGGCGCGGCATTTCGCCGTAACCGAGCCTGACGGCATAGCGGCCCTCGCGGCCAGCCTCGGCCGCGAGGCTGCGCACCTCCAGTCCCAGGTCCGATGCCGTCAGCCTGGCAAAGCTGTTGTCCTCACCCCGATAACCTAGCTCGCCGCCGAGCAGCAAGAAGGCACCCTGGCGCTGCAATCCGGTGGTGTCGCCAAACTTGGATGAGGCCTCCGAAACCGCGCCCACCCCCACCGCGACCGATCCGCTGGTGCCCTTGCCGGGGTAGGGGCAGGTCTCGCAGGTCCACGCCGAGGTGTCGGCCGCAGCCGCCGCGCCGGCCGCAGACAGCACACCCAGCGCGCCGAGCAGGTACAGAGGGCAGTAGGTTCTCATGGGGGTTTCCGTTGGGGTGACTCGTGCCCCGGGCCGCGTTGCCCGGCTGCGCTGCGCGTTGACGCCTCAACGCATCAGCTTGGCACCGGCAGGGTGGTTGGAGCCATGAACCTGAGAATGGCAGTTGGTGCAACTGCCGGCGACCAGAAAGACCGAGCCACCGGCGCCTCCAGCGGGCAAGGACGCGCCGGTGCGTGGCAGCGACGGGTGGCCGGCCGACGAGTGGCATTGCTGGCACAGCAAGGGCGGGCTCTTGGTCAACAGCGCAGCGCGCACCGACCCGTGTGAGGTGTGGCACAGCGAGCAGTCTTCGGCCACCGGCGCATGTTCCCAGAGCACGGGCCCGCGCTTGTCGGTGTGGCAGCTCAAGCAGGTCTGGTTCAGGGTGGGCTTGTTCAGCATGGCCGGCCCGCTCGCGCCGTGCGCGTTGTGACAATCGCTGCAGCCCATCGCGCCGTTGCGCAGCGGATGCGCCGATGGCTTCTGAAAGTCGGCGCGCTGCTTGATGTGGCAGCTCAAGCAGACACCGGGCTGGGTCGCCTTGACCAGCACCGGATCGCGATCAACGTGCATCCGGTGGCAATCAGCGCAGGACACTTTGCTGCGGTCATGCGCGCCGCCATGCCAGGCATTGCGGGACGGGTCCTGGTGGCAGCCGAGGCAAGGCTGGTTGCGCTCATCGACAGTCAGGAAGGAGTCGGCCTTGAAGCTGTTGGTCGTCAGGTTTTTCTTGCTGCCCTTGGCGGAATGGGCCGCACCCGGGCCGTGGCAGGCCTCGCACTGCAGGCCGCCGGCGCCAAACGGTGAGCGTTTGTCGCCACGGTGCGCGTGCTTGCCCTTGAACAGTGCCTTTGCCGAGTAGCCGGGGCTCTCGTCGTCGTGACAGCCGAGACAGGTGTCGGCACCCTTGGCGCTGTACTCGGTACCCATCCCGGCCCTGGCCGGCACTGACGCGGCTGCGGCGGCCGAGTTCGCTGTGACGGCTGAGGCCGCCGCAGCGGCGGGTGCGCCAGCCTGCGCCAAGGCCGCAGTGCTGGCTGCCAGGCTCGCCAGCGCCAACAGCAGCTGAAGTGCAGATTTGCGGATCGTCATCGGTTTGCGCCCTGGGGTCGAGGTGGGAGGGCCAAGCTGCGCATCGGGCGCTCAGCTCTTGGCCTTGGGTGTACGCTTTTGCAGCGCGACGACCCGGTCCTTGAGGGACAGGTAAGGCCCGGTCGGCATCACTTTTTTGGTGACAAGTTCGGCCTTGCTGAGGTAGGGCCGCGCGGTAATGATCCGCCCGGCCTCGGCGTCACCGACGCCGGGCAGGGTCTTGAGCTCCGCCCGGTCAGCGCTGTTGATATCGACCGGTTTGACCGCGACCGGCTGCGCCGGCTTGTTTGCCGGTGCCAGCGCAAGGCCAGGCCGCGCCACCACGCTGGCGGTCGCAGCGACCGACAGGCCGACCGGGCACAGCACAGCGGTGGCGCACAGCGCCGCTGCAGCCCGCCGACATTGCCGCTGGCCTGCGCACCATCTCAACATGTCAGCCGTGCAGCGCACGTCGGGGTCATGGGGAGTCTCCAGTCATCCAGTCTCAGGCCAGAAAACCCGGGCAACCCGGTTCGCAGATCATCACGACCCGGTTGCCCGTGGCGGCGCGGGAATACGGCATGCCGTGCCCCGCTGCGACCCTTGGTAAACAGCTTTCGCACTACTTTGAATGCGAAGCCTTGATCTCGGCCACCCGGCCACTGCCATGGCAGACCATGCAAGTCTCGGTGGTTGCCAGGCCGGTGCTTCGCGCCGCATACACCGAGCCGCCGTTGATCTTGTAATGCGACTCGGCGTCCTTGGCATCGTGGCAGGCCAGGCAGACTGCGGCGGTTGGCGACGTCACCAGACTGCTGTTCGCCGACTCGCGGGTACCCCCGGCGAGCACGCCGCCACTCGTCGCCAAGCCCGGATTGAACGAGAAGCCCAGGCCGTAGTCCACCCCGGTCGCCACGTAGGGCGAGGTCGACACCCCTGCCGCCAGCGTGCCGGTGGCGACGTAGCGGTATTGCCGCTTGTCGAGGTTGTCGGCGCCCAGACCCGCCGCATCGGCCGACGCCGTTGCGCTGAAGTCATAGGTGCCGGGCAGGTGGCAGGTTTCGCACTGGTTCAGCACACCGGGGTAGGTGACATCCCAGAAGCCATCGGTGGCCGATGCCGCGTGCCAGGTGAAATTCTTGGTCCGCTTGGCCGAGGCATGGATGCTGTGCACAAAGCTCGTCGAGTCAGCCGACCAGCCGCTGCTGGTGCGGTTGGGGTTGTGGCACCAGGAGCAGGTGGTGCCGTCGTTGCGTTGCCCGGCGTGGAAAGCGTCTTCGGTGAATGTGCCCAGTTCCTGGTGACAGGCATTGCAGCGGGCGTCCTCGACGATGGCCCGGCGGCCGGTGTAACCGGTGGCCACCTTCTGGGCATTGGGCGCGATCACGATCAAGCCGCCGGTCTTGTTGGCCTGTCCCGCCACCGGTGAGGCCGTGACCGGGTAGTCCGCCAGGTTGGTCTGGGTCAGCGGCAGGGTGCTCGACACGTTGTACGAGTAGCCCAGGCCGCCGGTCAGCATCACCGCACTGTCGGGTACCACCACGCCGGTGATCGTGGCGGTGTAGTAGCCGTCGGCATCCGGGCCAGTCAGCGTGCCGGCGCTGTTGCCCGTACCGGTGCCTTTCCAGAGTGTCTTCAGGTAGACCGATGCGGTCGCGTTGAAGTCGGCCGGGTTGGCGATGCCGTCCTGGGGCACGGCAAACACGAAGTACACGCTGGGCGAGCCCATGAAGTTGTCCCACACCTCGGCTGAAGTGTTGGGGTTGAGATTGGCTTTGACGCCGTTTTGCAGCATGCGGAAGACCATCACCGGCTGCTTGCTGGCGTTGCGAGCAACGCTCTTGACGTCGTAGGTCACCTTGATGGCGCCTGCGGGCAGCCGCGAGCTGTTCGAGGCAATCCAGGCTGCATTGGTATTGGCATTGCCGCCGGCCACATGCAAGGCGCTGCCCAGGTTGGGCGGTGTCACGGGCAGGTGGGTCACGTCGATCACGTCGGGCTTGTGGCACAGCGCGCACAGCGAGTCGTCGGGCTGCGGTCCGGCCGGGTGGGCAAAGTTGCTGCTGGTCAGGCCCTTGACGGCGTCAGCCATCTTCACGCCGGTGCCGGTGGCAAAATTGATGCCGTCGTGGCAGGCACCGCAGGCCAGCGCGCTGGGTGCAGTCTTCCAGTTGTCGCCCTGCGGCGTCTTGGCGGTGGAGGTGGCGGAGCCGTCATGGCACTTGGTGCAGTTGCGCACGTCCTGTGGATACTTGACCTCGTTGGGCTTGACGCCGGCGTAGTCGTAGGCCTGGTTGGCCAGCAAGCCGCCGCCGTGGATCTTGTGGATGTAGTTGGGCAGATTGCCCACCGTGCGGCCGTCCAGCACATAGGTGCCGGCAGCCGTGAAAGTCTTGACCGCGCCGTTGGTGATGGCAGCGGCTTCAGTGCGGCCGTACTTGCGTTGATCGGTATGGCAGACCACGCAGTAGGCAACGTTGTTGCGGCTGCCGCCGTGGAAGCCGGCCGAGTCGGCGTCGGCGCTCAAACCCGGGATGCCGCCGAGCTTGCGGTGGCATTCTTCGCACTTGGCGTTGGCAACGATCACGCGGTTCGGGTCGCTGGCCGCTACCGGCTTGCCAGTGGCGGGAATGAAATCGTAGATCACGTCCAGCGGCTTTTTCATCGGCACGGCGGCATAGGCCGACGCAGCGCCGGTAGGCGTGTTGCTGCCTGTGCCCGGAGCATTGCCCGAGAGCTGGATCGTCAGGCGGTGGGTCTGGCTGGCGTTGTAAGCAAGGTCACCCAGGTCGGCCTTGTTGTTGGGCGCCGATACCGCCGGCATGTCATCAACCTGCTTCTTGATCGTGGTGATGTCGCGGTAGAAGGTGTATTTGTAGCTGCCATCACCGTTGTCGACCAGCGTGCCGGTGTTGTCGGTGCTCGGCCGCGTCGGGGCTGCAGCCGCCGTGGTGGTCGGCACGGTGGTGACGATGTAGCTCACCCACTTGCTGGGGCTGCCGGCAGCGCCTGGCACCAGCTTGGCGATCGAGAACGCCAGATTGGGCAGGCTGGCCACCGTGGCCGTGCTGCTCTTGCTGGTGTTGCCCAGGCCCAGCACCGGTCGGCCGGCCGCGTCAGTCACTTTGAAGGTGACCACCGGCGGGCTGGCAATGGTCACGCCCGTGACGTCAACCGTTGTCTCCAGCGCGGCCCAGGCCGCGGCGTTGGCCGCCACCACGCTGGCATTGGTGCTTGCATTGCTGCCCACACTCACGCTGCTGCCACTGCTGCCGGCTGCGCCGGGTGTGCCGATCGGTCCTGCGGGGCCGGTCGGGCCCGTCGGGCCGGCTGGCCCGCCCGGGCCGGCAGCACCGGTGTCGCCGCTGCCGCCACCACAGCCCGCCAGCGCTGCCACCACCAATCCGACGGCCGCAAGGCCGAGCCAGCCGCGAAGCATGTGAGTGCTCATCAAAGTCCTCCTCAGGGGTGGATGCCACCAGGTCTGCATCGATGGTGGGCATTGCGCCAGCAACGTTCACTGGTGCCCGGCCTGCCTCAACGCGTTCTGCTGACCAGCCCGCTCCACCTGGGTGCTACTGGCCCGCTGCAATTTGCCGGTTCAGTCTAGGTACTCGGTCTCCACCAGCCTTGACCTGTATCAGCTTTTGTCCGTTCACCAGGAACCCATGCCGGCAACTGGAGTCGCAGGCGGCCTGCCGGCAACAGCTACCGCAGCGCCGCCGCCTTGACCGGCGCCTTGGGCACTTCGGGCTCTTTGTGCGCCACGCCGGTATGGCAGTCGATACAGGTGGCCTTGCCGGCGCTGAACTTCTTGTGCTGCTTGGTGGCGTCTTCGGATTGCTTCTTGAGGTCCCAGGCCGCCGGGTCGTGGCAGGTGCGGCAGTTGGCCGAGTTGTTGTCGCGCATTTCGTCCCAGACGAGGTTGGCCAGGCGCCACCGCTCCTGGTCGAACTTCTCCTGCGACGAGATCACACCACGCATCTCGGCCAGGGCATCGGTGATACCGGCCCTGGCCTTGTAGATCAGCTTGGCCGGGTAGGTGTGCGGCACATGGCAGTCCACACACATCGCCCGCACACCGGTGCGGTTGGCATAGTGGGCCGATTGCTGGTGCTCGGGCATCACGAACTTGGCGTGTGAATGGCAAGCCGTACCGCAGAACTCATCGGTGCCGGTCATGGCCACGGCCACCTGGGTGCCCACCACCATCGCGGCACCGACCCCCAACCCTGCCAGCAGCAGCGCAAAGATCGACCAGCGTGCCGACGGCGAAAAAAGCCAGCTCAGAGCCTGGCGGATGCGTCCAGGCGACTCCGGATCGGCCATGCTCACTCCCTCAATCGTGTTGTTGTGCCGAGCACAGGCAGGTCAAAGGTCCGCCCGCTTGCGTCAGGTCAGGCAGCCAGCCGCGCACCATCACGGTGATGTGGCGCGGCGCTTACTTCGAAGACAGCACGAGATCGATGATCGCCTTCAGGTCGGCATCCGGGGCCTCGACCTTCTTGTGGTCATCCGGCCCACCGGTCTTGAGCATCGTCACCAGCCGGGCAGCCACCTCCGGCTTGCCTTTGTACTTCTCGGCCAGCGACGCCCAGGAGGGCCCCTTCTTGGTGGTGCTGGCGGTATGGCACTTGTTGCATTTGTTGGCCGTGATCAGGTCCTCGGCGTTGCCGGCGAGGGCTGCGCCGCTGGAGGAGACGAAGATCAAAGCTGAGACGAGGGCGGCGAAGGGTTTCATGGGTGAACTCCCGATGGACTGGGTTGGGCAGGGCGCGGCATGGCGGGCTGGGTACAAGGCTGCTGCATCTTCTCCGCTCTAGGCTGCCTCGGGTTGACGTGGCTCAAGTTGAGGCGTTTGTGCGAGCGGTGTGTGCAGCAGTGGGACGCAGGCGAACCAGCGCTCGCGCAATGCCGTGCGGGGCAGCCCGCCGGCGGCTACATCCTGGCGATCCGGCCGTCGGCAATCAGGGGCCGCACCAACGCGGCATCGGCGTCCATGAAGTCACGCAATCCCTGCGGCGTCGAGGGCGTGATCTCGAAACCAGCCCCCGCGGCGCGGCTGCGCACCTCAGCCAGTGCCAGCGTCGCAGCAATGTCACGTTGCAACTGCTCCAGCACTGGCGCCGGCGTGCCGGCCAGCGCCACCAGAGCGGCCCAGGGGTGCATCTCGACCGCCGGGCCGCCAGCCTCCAACAAGGTTGGGATGTCGGGATGGCTGGCCAGCCGCTGCCTGGCTGCCACCGCCAGCGGCCGCAATCGGCCTTTGGCCATCAGGCCAGCTGCGGTGTTCATGCCGATGGTGGTGAAGTCGACCTCGGCGGCCGCAACCGCCATCAGCAAGGTGCCGGCGTCCTTGAACGGCACGTGCAGCAACTGCAGGCCGGCCGCCTGGGCGTAGGTCTCGACCGCGACATGGCTCGGGTGGCCGTTGCCCAGCGAGGCGTAGCTGACCCGGCCCGGCGACTGGCGGGCGGCGGTTTGCAGCTCGCCGATGCTGCGCAAGCGGTTGGACCCACCCACCCAGACCAGGAACGTCGCTCGAAACAGCAAGCTGAGGGGCGCCAGATCACGTACCGGGTCATACGGCAGGTTGGCGTGCAGCAGGGGGTTGACCACCAGAGTGGCGCTGTCGGCCAGAAACAGGGTGTGGCCGTCGGCCGGCAAGCGCCGCACATCGCCGAAGGCCACGATGCCCGAGGCGCCCGGTTTGTTGTCCACCAGCACCGTCAGGCCCCACAACCGCGACAGGTGTTCGGCCACGCTGCGCGCCACCACATCGGGGCCTATGCCCACCGAATACGGCACCACCAGGCGCACCGGGCGGTCAGGGAAGCCGCTGGCAGCCCGGGTTGGCGTTGCAGCCCAGCCGGGCCGAGCCGGGCAGGCCGTCAAGCAAGTGCCCGCCGCGGCCGCCAGCCAACGGCGCCGGCCGGGTTGGTGTGCGGCCATCAGGCCAGTACCCGGCCGAGCAGCGCGCTTGCCGACAGCAGCGCGGCAAACCACAGTTCAAGCCGAAAGGTGCGGAACAAGATCTGGTTGAACGCCATGCCCGGTGCGCAGCCCTTGAAGTCGCGCCGCAGTTGCCAGGCCATCGGCAGCAGCAACAGCGGCAGCAACAGCGCTGCCGACTGCGCCAGCCAGGCCATTGCCGGCACCAGCAAGAAGGGCCCCAGCACCAACCAGCCGTACAGCCTGAAGGAGGCGTTGTCACCCCAGCAAACCGCAAAGGTGCGCCGCCCTACCAGGCGGTCGTGCGCCCTGTCCCGGTGGTTGTTGACCGTCAGCGCAGCAGAGGCCAGGGCGCCGATGGCGACCGAGGCCAGCAGACTGGTGGCACCCACCGAGCCGGTCAGCACCCAGTCGGTGCCTGTCACCGCCACCAGGCCAAAGAAGACCATCACGGTGACCTCGCCAAACGGCGTGTAGGCAATCGGCTTGGGGCCACCCATGTACGCCAGCGCGGCCGCCAGCGACGCCACCCCGATGGCCAGCACCGGCCAGCCCCGGTAGGCCGCCAGCGCCAGGCCAAAGCCGGTTGCCAGCAGGGCTGCGGCGACGATGCCGGCACGCACATGGCGCACGCTGAGCCAGCCGTTGGCGGTGGCCCTGGGCAGGCCGGTGCGGGTGCCGCTGCTGTCGCCGCCGCGCACGGTGTAGCCCACATCGTTTTGCATGTTGGTGATCACCTGCATCAGCAGCGCGCAGCCCAGCACCAGCAGCGCTGCCAGCGGGTCGATCACGCCGGACCGTGCATAACCCAGCGTTGCGCCCACCAGCACCGGGCTGAAGGCGACCAGCAGGCTTTGCGGGCGGACCGCCACCCGCCAGGCGGCGAGCGAGCCGGACCGCACAGCGGCAGGGGGGGCAACGGTGCTGCGGTGGGCGGTCATGTCGGCGGGTCTCCAGCTGGCGGGTGAAACCTGGCGTGCGGGTCATTCCGGGCAGACACCCGGGTGGCGAACTTGCTCGATGTCAACACCTCAATCACCGGGGTCTCTGGCCGACATGGATGCAGGCGATGCCAAAACTGAGGTTGCGGTACTGCACTTCGACAAAGCCGGCCTGTTCGATCAGCGCCTTGAAGGCGTCTTGGTCCGGAAATCGCCGGATCGACTCCACCAGGTAGTGGTAAGCCTCGGGCGCCTGCGCGATCCAGGCCCCCAGCCTGGGGATGACGGCAAACGAAAACAAGTTGTAGAACGGCCTGACCGGCGCACAGGGCCGCGAGAACTCCAGGCACAAGAACCGGCCGCCGGGCTTGAGCACCCGCAACACCTCGGTCAGCGCATCGTCGATGCGGGTGACGTTGCGGATGCCAAACGCAATGGTCACGGTGTCGACCGAGGCCGACGGCAGCGGCAGGGCCTCGGCCGTGCCCAGCAGCCAGTGCACATGGGCATGGCCGCGCGCCTGGCCCACCGCCATCATCGGCTGGCTGGGGTCGCAAACCGTCACCTGCCGGTCGGGTGCGGCCATCAGCGCCGCCACATCGCCAGTGCCGCCGCCCAGGTCGACGATGACCTGCCCCGCAGCCGGTGCGGCCAGGCGCACCAGGCGGCGCTTCCAGAGCCGGTGGATGCCCAGGCTCATCAGGTCGTTCATCAGGTCGTAGCGGGCGGCCACCGCCTCGAAGACCCGGCGGATGCGCTGCTCGCGCTCGACCTCGTCGACCGTGTGCTTGCCAAAGCTGCGGGAGAGATCGCTCATCGTGTCACCAGGGCAGCAGGGCGCGCAACAACCCGGCCAGGCGGACACGGGTGCCGTCCAGGCCCAGCGCACTGCCGGCCAGGTTGGCCAGCGAATGGCCGCTCAACTGCGCCACCGCAACGCCCCGCACGCTGAACTGCAGCGCCAGATCGGCACGTCGCAGCTCGCGCTGCAACAGTGCCATGGCCCGGTGGCTGCCGCTGGCGCGGCTGAAGGCGGCATAGGCCTCGCCGGCGCTGCCCAGGTCCGCAAAGCCGATCTCCAGCACAGCGCCGCGCGCCTCGACATCGATGCGGCGGTGTTGCGGGTCAATCAGCGTCAGCCGACCGGTGGCGTGCAAGGGCGAGGGCACGGCAGCGCCTGGTCAGGCCTGCCGGGTGTCGCGGGTGCGGATCTTGAGCACACCGTTGAGCTTCCACCTGGCATAGCTGGGGTCTTCGACATGGGTCTCCGGCACAAAAATCTCCAGGTTCTGAAACTCGTAGGTGACTTCGGCGCCCCGGCCGGTGAGCTTGTCATAGAGCTGGGCCGCTACCTCGGGCCAGGTCAGGTGGGGGTCTGGCATGGGGCATCCTCACGTTGAACCTTGGGGCTGCATCGCTGCACCTCGCGGCGGGTGGTCAGCAGCAGAGACCACCCGACCATAGGCCGGGTGCCGCGCCGCAAGTTGATCAAGGTCAAGGTTCAGCGCGGCGGGCTTGGTCCTTGCGGCCTGTGGCTACAGCGCCGGTGCGGCACACCACGGCCCCGGTTGATGTGAGTCAACCAGCGGACCGGGCTGCGGCCTATCGTTGCGCAAGCCGGTGTGCTTTGGCCCTGACGCACCGTTTCTCTCGCCCACCTGCCGGAGCACCCCCGATGACCTTGCCTGACTTGGCGATTCATGACGCTGTTCAGTCCTGCCACCTGGACGAGGGCCTGGACGCCGGGCAACTGGCGGTGCTGGCCGGTTTGATGCGTTTGCAGCCCTGCCAGGCGCAGCAAGTGCTGGCGGCCGAGGGCGAGGTGGATGACCGGCTGTATGTGATCGTGTCGGGCTCGCTGACCCTGGTCAAGCACCTGGGAACGCCCGACGAGTCCGCGCTGGCCACCCTCAGCGCCGGTGACTTTGCGCATGAGCTGGGCTTTCTCGACGGCACGCCGCGCTACGCATCGCTGGTGGCAGCCAGCGCCGCGCAGGTGCTGCTGCTCGAGCGCAGCGCGCTGGAGCGGCTGATCGACAGCCATCCACGCCTGCTGTACGCCGTGCTGCGCGCCATCCTGCGCAGCGTGCACCGAGTGCAGACCCGTTTGACGCTGCAGGCGACCGAGTTGACGAACTACGTCGTCAAGCAACACGGCCGCTACTGACATGGGCGCCGCCGGCCTCGTGCTGCTGATGGGGGTGGCGGCGGCGGGCTTTGCCGCGCTGTGCTGGCGCAAGCTGCACATCGTGTTGGCATTGCAGCCCGAGCCGCGCTGGGACCACCCGCTGCAGCGTCTGCGCAGCGTGCTGGTGAACGGCCTGCTGCAGCGCCGCATGGTGCAGCGTGAATGGCGGCCGGGCCTGATGCACACCGTCATCTTTCTCGGCTTTGTGTCGCTGCTGCTGCGCAAGCTGCAGTTGATCGCGATCGGTTTCGACGAGGGTTTTGCTTTTCCGCCGGCCTTTGGCGGCCCGTTTGCCGCCTTCAAGGACGGCATTGAACTGGCGGTGACGCTGGCCGTGCTGTTTGGCCTGTGGCGACGCTGGGTACAAAAGCCGGCGCGGCTGGAGCCCAACCGCGAGGCCGTGCTGGTGCTGCTGCTCATCCTGTCGATCATGCTGACCGACCTGGCTTTTGACGGTTTTCGTTTTGCCCGCCTGGCGGGCGGCGGTGTGCCTGGCGCGGCCGGCATCGCCCACGAGCGCGACTTCGCCTTTGCCGGCGCGGCGGTGGCCCACGCCTTTGGCGGCCTGGCACCTGCGGTACTCAATGTGGGCTACCAGCTGAGCTACTGGCTGCAGATGTGGGTGGTGTTCAGCTTCTTGGTGCTGTTGCCGGCGGGCGAGCACTTTCACATCGTCACTGCGCTGCCGACCTTGTTCTTCCGCCGTGGCCGGCCGGGCAACCGGGTGCCCGGCGTCGATATCGACAAGCTGATGGCCGCCACCGACGAAGCCGAGATGCAGGCCGGCGTGCGCACTGCCGCCGACCTGGTCTGGAAGGACGGCTTGGACGCCTTCACCTGCACCGAGTGCGGCCGCTGCAAAGATGCCTGCCCGACCCACCTCACCGGCAAGCCTCTGTCGCTCAAGGCGATGAACGACAGCATCAAACACCACTTGCTGGACCAGCGCAAGCTCATCACGGCAGGTGACCCCGATCACCTGCTGCCGGCCCTGGTGGGCGATGTGATCCACCCCGACACGCTGTGGGCCTGCACCAGCTGCGGCTACTGCGAGGCCGCCTGCCCGATCGAGCTGGAGCACCTGGCCAAGGTGTTCCGCATGCGGCAACACCAGGTGATGATCGCCGGGGAGTTTCCACATGAGCTGAAAAAAGTGTTCGAGGCCTACGAGGCCCAGAGCAACCCATGGGGCTTGCAGGCAGCCCAGCGCGCCGACTGGGCGCAGGGCCTGGGGGTGACGGTGGTGCGCAGCGCCGAGGACATGGCCGGGCTGGACTGCCTGTTTTATGTCGGCTCGGCGATGTCGTTCGATCCGCGCGGGCAGAAGATTGCGCGCGCCCTGGTCGCCATCCTGCAGCAGGCGGGTGTGCGCTTCGGCATCCTCGGCCCGGGAGAGGGATCGACCGGCGAGTGCGTGCGCCGGGTGGGCAACGAGATGCTGTTCCAGCAAATGGCTGCCGCGCTGGTGGCCACGCTGGACGCCCTGGGGGTCAAACGCATCGTCACTTGCGACCCGCACGCAATGAACTCGCTGCGCAACGAGTACCCCGAGTTCGGCGGCCACTACGCGCTGGTGCACCACACCCAGCTGATCCGTGAGTTGCTGGACCAGGGCCGGATCCGGGTCAAGCCAGGGCTGCAACAGGTGGTCTACCACGACCCCTGCTACCTGGGGCGCCACAACGCCGAGTTCGATGCGCCCCGTGCCGTGCTGGCCCGTTTATGCACCGATGCCCCGCTGGAGATGGCACTGTCGCGCGAAAAAGCCATGTGCTGCGGCGCCGGTGGCGGCCGCATGTGGCTGGAGGAGACGATCGGCAAGCGCATCAACGTGCTGCGGGTGGAGCAAGCGCTGGCGGTGCAGCCCCAGACCATCGCCACCGCCTGCCCCTACTGCGCGGTGATGGTGGCCGATGGCTTGGGCGCGGTGCAGCCCGGGGGCACCACCGTCTCGCGCGACATTGCCGAACTGGTGGCCGAGGCGCTGGTGCGGTCCTGAGCGCCGGGCGTCGGCCTCAGTCCGGCATGGCCGAGCGCCCCGGCGCAGGTGTCGAACCCCTGCTGCAAGCCTCCACCAGAAACAGGATCGATTCGTAAGGCAGGCCGGCCATCTCTGACAAGCCGATCTCGCAGGTGCGGCTGCTGGCGTAACCCTGGCTGCAACCGGCCGGCAGCGCGGTCTTGAGGTGGCGCAGCGCATGCTCGTTGAGCTCGGGCCGCATGAAGCCGCGCTCACCGGCAAAGCCGCAGCACTGCACCGCATCCACCTCCGCCACCTCGGCGCTGCAGCGCCGGGCCAGTGCCATCAGCTTGTCGCTGCTGCCCATCTTGCGCACGCTGCACACCGGGTGCACTGCCACCGTGCCGGGCTGTGCGGTCAGCGTCAGGCGCGGCAGCAAATGGTCGTGTACGAAGTCGATGCTGTCGTGCACCGGCAGGCGGCCGGCCAGCAGCTTTTTCATGCGGTAGGCGCAGGGGCTGGTGTCAAACACGATGGGCCAGCGGCCGCCCTCGCTGGCGCTGTCCAGCGCGGCGGCCAGCTCATTCGATTTCCACGTGGCGGCCTCCACCAGCCCTTTGCTGTCAAACGGCTGGCCGCAGCACAAGCCGGCCAGGCCAGCCGGGTAGACCACGTCGAAGCCAGCGCGCTGGAACAGCAACTCGGAGGTGGCGGGCAGGCTGGCCCGCTGGTCGTGGCCGCGTTGCGGGCCCATGTTGCGCGCTGCACAGCTCGGAAAGTAGACCAGCCGGTCGCTGCGCGTAAGCGCCTGCGGCCGGGGCACAAAATTCACTGGCCGGGCCAGCGCGGGCGACCACTTGGGCAGCCGGCCGCCCGAGGCCTTGCGCAGGCCGTCCAGCGTGCCTTTCATGGCCTTGGTGCCGACCACGCCATGC
Organism: Betaproteobacteria bacterium; assembly: GCA_025358155.1. Classification (GTDB taxonomy): domain Bacteria; phylum Pseudomonadota; class Gammaproteobacteria; order Burkholderiales; family Burkholderiaceae_C; genus Pseudaquabacterium. Next base: position 3,342 of record JANYKR010000305.1, on the reverse strand, counting down.
AGCAGGTCGGCTGCGCCCAGTCCCAGGCGCACGCCGGCCGTCAGCCCGGCGTAGTGGGTGGCCGCAGCATGGGCCAGCTTCTTGGCGGTGGGCCCGGCGCGGCGGCCGCGCAGGGCCTTGATCAGCAAGCCGGTCTCGATGCCCACTGGGCAGGCTGTGGCGCACAGGCCGCAGGCGGCACAGGTTTCGAGGCCCTGGTAGTCGTAGAGCAACTTCAGCTCGGCAGACCGATGGGGCTCGGTGCCGGCAGCGTCCAGCCTGGCAATCTCGCGCCAGCCGACGATGCGCTGGCGCGGTGACAGCGTGAGCCCGCGCGACGGGCACTTGGGTTCGCAGAAGCCGCACTCGATGCATTTGTCCACCAGCACATCGGCAGCAGGCAGGGGTTTGAGGTGCTTGAGGTGCGACTGCGGGTCCGGGTTGATGATCACGCCCGGATTGAGCAGGCCTTGCGGGTCGAGCAAGGTCTTGATGCGCTGCATCAGGGCATAGGCCGGTGCGCCCCATTCCAGTTCGACAAAGGGCGCCATGTTGCGGCCGGTGCCGTGTTCGGCCTTCAGTGAGCCGTCGTAGCGCTGCACCACCATCTGGCACACCGCGTCCATGAACCGGCTGTAGCGCTGCACCTCGGCCGGGTTGCCAAAGTCCTGGGTGAAGACAAAGTGCAGGTTGCCCTCCAGCGCATGGCCGTAGACGATGGCCTCGGGGTAGCCGTGCTCGCGCAGCAGGCACTGCAGGTCCAGCGTGGCCTCGGCCAGCCGATCCACCGGGAAGGCGACGTCCTCGATGATCACCGTGGTGCCGGTGGGCCGCACTGCGCCGATTGCCGGGAAGATGCCCTTGCGCACGTTCCACAGCGCGGCCGATTCGGCAGCGTCGGTGGTGAACTGCAGCGGCGTGGCCAGCGTGAAGTGCTGCAGCGCGCTGACGATGGCGCTGATCTTGACCTGCAAAGCCACCGCCGTGGCGGCCCGGGTCTCGACCAGCAGCGCCGCGCCGTCGGCCGGCAGGTCGCGCAGCGCCGCCGGCATGCCGGCCTGGTGCTGCACCGCACGCAGCGAGGCCCGGTCCAGCAGCTCCACCGCCACCACCGGCGTGGGCTTCAGGCAGGTCACTGCGGCGCAAGCGGCCTGCAGGTGATCGAACAGGATCAGCGCGCTGGCCTTGTGCGGGTGCTCCTCTACGGTCTGGTAGGTGATCTCGCTGATGAAGCCCAGCGTGCCCTCGGAGCCGATCATCAGGTGCGCCAGGATGTCGGCGGGATCGCTGTGGTCGAGCAGCGCGTTCAGGCCGTAGCCGGTGGTGTTCTTGAGCCGGTACTTGTGCCGGATGCGTTGGGCCAGGCCCTCGTCCGCCCGGGCGCTGCGGCCCAGCTCGGCCAGGCCGGCCGCCAGTGCCGGGCGCTGGGCGGCAAAAGCGGCGCGGCTGTCCGGGCTCCGGGTGTCGAGCACGCTGCCATCGGCCAGCACGATGCGCATGCCGGCCAGCGTGTGGTAGCTGTTCTGCGCCGTGCCGCAGCACATGCCGCTGGCGTTGTTGGCGGCAATGCCGCCGATCATCGCCGCGTCGATCGAGGCCGGGTCGGGCCCGATCTTGCGGCCCAGCGGCGCGAGGCGCCGGTTGGCGGCGGCGCCGATCACGCCGGGCTGCAGGGTGATGGTCGAGGCGTCTGGCGCCACTGCCATGCCGCGCCAGCCGTCGCCCAGCAGCACCAGCGCCGAGTCGCTCAGCGCCTGGCCCGACAGGCTGGTGCCGGCGGCGCGGAAGGTCACCGGCGTGCCCAGTGCTGCGCAGCAGCCCAGCACCCGCCGCACCTCGTCCTCGTTCTCGACCACCACCACCAGTTGCGGCACCAGCCGGTAGAAGCTGGCGTCCGACCCCCAGGCCAGCAGGCGCATCGGGTCGGTCACCAAACGTGCGGCCGGCAAAAAGCCCGCCAGCTGGCGGTGCAAGGCGTCGTAGGGGGCGGTCAGCATGGGTCTCCTTTGTGGCACTTTTGACCGCTGGGCCTCAAGCTCCAGCGGACTTGCGCAATTTTTGTTCGCGGCGCTTTGGCCTCTTGGCGCAGACCTGCGCCGGGCCGGCGGCCGGGCTCTCAGGCGGCGATCAACAGAATGTGCAGCCTGCGCGGTCCGTGCGCCCCCAGCTGGATGGTCTGTTCGATGTCGGCCGTGCGCGACGGCCCCGAAATGATGTTGACACTGCGCGGCAGCGGCTGGCCGGTGGCGCGCCAGCGTTGCCACAGGTCTTCAAGATGCCGCAGCACCTGGCCTGCGTGGACGATGACGATGTGGTTGTCGGGCACAAAGTTGAGTGTGCTGGGCGTGTCCGGGCCCGACAGCGTGACCACCGCGCCGGACTCGGCCAGTGCGGCAAAGCAGGGCGTGACGCTGGTGCTGTCGTCGCGCACCGCAGCGCCAAATTCGACCACCAGGCCAGCGGGCCATTGCAGCCCGGCCAGCGCGCGTGACACCCGCAGGTGCGGCCCGGCCTGCAGCGGCGCCAGAAACCGCTGCACCGCGTTGCCCACCTCGGCCAGCGAGTCCAGCGGCTCCACCGTGGCCGACTTCTCCCTCATCTTGGCCACAAAATGGTCCACCAGATCACCGGTGTAGGCCGGGCGTGGCCCGGCGCCCGGCAGTGGCGGGATCGCCTCCGGATCGGCCGCGCTGCGGCCCAGCGACTCGCGGATCTGGGCCAGCACGGTCGCGCGGCCGTTGGTCGGCGCGCCGCTCATGGCCGGCCTTTTTGCAGTTTCTGGCCGTTTTGACGCGCCTGCCAGGCCTGCTGGAAGGTGCCGCCTTGCGGCGCCGGCAGGTCGCGGGTGCCGGTCCAGCCGCCCGCCAGGGGCAGCCAGCGCAGCACACCACGGCGCCGGCCCAGCCGGTGCAGCAGCGGCATGCCAAAGCGCGCCAGTGCGTGGTAGATCGGCGCCCGCTGCGCCAGCCAGGCCCAGGCCTGCAAGGCCAGCCGCACCGTGCCCGGCGTGAGCCCGGTCTCGAACTGCTGGCGGCGGATCTCCCGCAGCAGCCCGGGCAGCGGTATCTTGACGGGGCAGACCGTCTGGCAGCGGCCGTTGAGGGTGCAGGCGTTGGGCAGGTCGTAGGCCGCGCCGATGCCGTTGATCAGCGGGGTCAGCACCGAGCCCATCGGGCCGGGGTAGACCCAGCCGTAGGCATGGCCGCCGATGGCGGTGTAGACGGGGCAGTGGTTGAGGCAGGCGCCGCAGCGGATGCAGCGCAGCATCTCCTTGAACGGCCCGCCCAGCATTTTGGAGCGGCCGTTGTCGACCAGCACCACGTGGTACTCCTGCGGGCCGTCTTGGTCGTCGGCGCGGCGCGG
>JANYKR010000304.1 GCA_025358155.1 Betaproteobacteria bacterium | reverse complement strand
GGCGTCGCGCTTCAAGCTTGAAACCGCCGAGTCCTTGGAGAGGGTTAGGCGTCTGTGTGCGACGCTCAATCATGCGGTATTGTTAGCCAGGGCGAGCATTTTAGTTTGAAGAACTTCGCATTTCTTTGTATTCTTAAATAAGACCGCAAGGTAACAATCACCGCCATGCAATTCGTCCACAAGCACCTTCAACTTTCCGTGAACAGATGCCACTGCCGCCTGTTGAATAGGAGTGGTTGACGACAGAAGAATATGCTCCATGAATCTGTTTCCATGAACGGCGAGCTGGGCTTCTCGACCGGTCAGCGTTGCTGCGAACGCTGAAACCGCTAGCGACGCGCTTCGCCAGCGCTTTACCAGTTCCCAAGCTGTTGTGGCGTTGACAGAGAGAGCAAAGAGCTTCGGGTAGTGCCCGCCCGGATCAGTTAAGGAACCTGCATTGCGTTTCGCAATGGTTACGCTCGTCATGCTGTCGCTCGAAACGGCCAATGCCATTGCGAGTTCTTGGACGTCGAGGCCGGACGATGTATCGGCAACCCGCTCGCCTCGTCTATAACAGTACTGAATGCCAATTTTCTTCATGGATTCAGCAATTCCATCTTGCATGGGCTCAAGAGCCAGGAAGTCCTTTGGCTCAACTTTGTTCTGTGTGTTTGTCGCAGTCGTGATTCGATTCGCAATATCGATCGGCGCGTGCTCCAACGAAACAATTTTGATCTGGACGTATGCTTTCTTTACGGCGGTTGAACTTTTTGCGTACGCTTTTGCTATTGAACCGGTGGTCTGAGCGCCGTTGACGATCTTGAGATTCCCAACCTTCCAATTGGCACTTTCTTTTTGATCTCCTAGACCAACTGGCCTCCGGATAACATCATCAGCAATCGCAGTGATGCCATTATTCATGTACCAGAAGTCAGCTGGCATATTCAGCAACGCTGACTCAATCTGAGCATTGATGTCACTCTCAGGGAGCGTGTTCCTGATGTTCTCGGTAAATAGCAGATCCTCATGAGTTATGTACCACTCGGCTACGTCCGCGCACGAAATCTTCCCATAAATCGCATAGTACGGATCCTTTTGCTCACCCCACTGGAGAAGGTTGACATCTACATCTGATTTGGCGCCGGATTTGACGGACTTGATCGCACGAAGAATTCGCTTAAGGTCGAATGGGATAAATACAACGACCTCTTGTGAATCTGAGTTATTTTCCGCCAAGAATTTCGACAGTATAGCTTTGGATTCTGGGCTGATGGGATTGTCACTGTTATACGCGGCGACTACGACGATCTCGGGATCGTTGCGAATCGCGTTGGATATCTCACCGGAGATGGCCATTAGACGCTTATTAAATTTCGGCCAGTCTTCGTTCAAAAGATCATATACACCGGCGATAAATTTTCGTAGATCGCCTGTTTCAATAGTGCCCGTGCCCTTTGAAGACCATTTGGCTTGAACTAGGTAGAGCTTATTTCTTGGGCTATCGTAGTAAACGCCATCAATTCCGTTGTCGCCAGCGCCATCGATGATGTAGTTCTTTACGTGGCTATAGTGGGTTGACGCAAGCCCGGCTAGGCAGATCGCGGCGAGGCCTCGCGAGTACAGCTTGGCGTCGTCTGCCTTAACGTCATCAAGGAACAAGTGCTCCTTGACAATCGAGTCGATGTGGTTCCGGACGCGATTCGAGAGAATGATGCTCATAGTTGGAGTCTACGCGGACTTGTTCTTCAGACGCCTACCGAATGGAAGGGATTTCCTCGTCCCGAGTAATCCGCGATGCGGAGCGCTGCGAAGCAGGGCGGCCTCACTGCGTCGTGGTGCTACTTTGCTGACTTGACACTCTCAAGATCAGACCTAAGCTGGCGCAGACGTTCAAAGTCAACGTCATTCATGGTCTTGTACTTCTGCGTGACGGCTTGCATCTCCGCGCTGATGCTTTGCTCCCAGGTAGCACCGGCTAGATTGTTGTTGGCGTACGTCTTCTGGCGCTGGAGCGCTGCGATCTCTGCCGACATTTGCGCGTTGCGACGATTGATGGCCTCCTGCAGATAATTAATTTGCCCCTCCAAGTTGTCTAAGCTGCGCGCCTTCTCTTCTTGTCGTCGTTCGCGCTGAAGTATAGCGAGGAGACGTTGATCAGGAGTAAGCGCCGGTTGAGCAGCGGACGCAGCTGCGGGTGTTGGCTTTGGCGGCTCACCAGCGAAGACGCGTACTTTCTGCTCCTTCTCCGCAGCGGCGCACGGCGTCTGTTGAAAAGACACCTTGCCATTGCCGTCGACGCACTTGTACTGGGCCGAAGCCGTGCAGTAAACGAGAAGTAGGGCAAACCCTATGGATCTTGTCATGTTCGTCTCT
>JANYKR010000286.1 GCA_025358155.1 Betaproteobacteria bacterium | reverse complement strand
CCGGGAATCAACTTCTCCAGCAACTCAGCCGAAATTTGCGGCAGCGCCGCCTGGTCCGCCGCAGCGGTTTTGATCTTGCGTGGCATTCATGCTCCTTGTGTGGTCATGCTATGCCTCACACACAAACTTCCTGACAGGCTCTCCCGGCCTGGCCACAGCGCAGGCGATGGCGCCTTGGCTTTGCTGTCGCAATAGCCCAAGCCGCCCCAATTGTCACCACCGCCACCCCCACCACCACCGTCAGCACCGGCCAGACACTGAGCCCGGCGCACCCTTGAGCGCCACCCTGGCCGAGGTGCTTCGCACCTTCGGCCCGGCCTTCCTGAGCAAGCCCGTGCACAGCCCTGCGCTGACCACGGCGCAGGGCCGTGTCTGGCGCGACATCGTGTCTTGCCGCACCCCGGCACGCGGGGGCACGCGCCAGCAGTGTGATCAGTGCGGCCACGAGCAGTGCCTGTTCCATTCTTGCCGCAACCGCCACTGCCCGCAGTGCCACAACAGCGCCCGCGATGCCTGGCGCTGCGCGCAGTTGGCCGAGTTGCTGCCCGTCCCGTACTGCCATCTCGTCTTCACTCTCCCGCACGCCCTCAACGGCCTGGCCCAGGCCCACCCGCGCTGGGTCTACCGCCCGATCATGCAGTGCACCGCGGCCACGCTCACCGAGTTCGCCGCCAACCCGCAGTGGCTGGGCGCCATGGGCGCGTTCACCCTGGTGCTGCACACCTGGACGCAGGATCTGCGCCGACACATCCACGTCCACGCCCTGATGGCCTGCGGCGGCCTCGATGCCCAAGGGGTCTGGTGCACGCCCAAGCGCAGCCCGACCTTCTTGTTCCCGGTGCACGCGCTGTCCAAGGTCTTCCGCGGCAGGTTCCTCGCCGCCCTTGCGCTCGCGGCCAAGCTCGGCCAGTTGGGGCGCGACCCAGCCAGCACTGAGGCCGCGCGGCAGGACCGCTTGAAGGTGCTGCTCCACCACGACTGGATGGTGTATGCCAAGACCCCACTGGCCGGCCCCGAGGTGGTGCTCGACTACCTCTCGCGCTACACCCACCGGGTGGCAGTCTCCAACGAGCGCATCCTCGCCGTCGACATCGCCACCGGCGTGCGCCTGCGCGTTCGCGCCGACAACCACGGCGGCAAACGCACCGTCCTGATCGACGGCCCCACCTTCATCGCCCGCTTCCTGCAGCACGTCTTGCCGCCTGGCTTCAAGCGCATCCGCCACTACGGCCTGCTCAGCCCAGCCGTCAAGACCCAGCGCATGGCCGCTGCCCGTGCCGCGCTGGCCATGCCCGCCCCCAACGCCAAGGCCCAAGAAGACGCCGCAGCCTTCCTCAAGCGCGTGGCCAGCATCGACGCTACATGCTGCCCGCACTGCCGCACCGGCCGCTGGTTCACCGTAGAGGTCTTGCCTGCCAAGCCCTGTGCTCGACCAAACCTTGACCTGCAGTGCCGGGGGCCACCATGATCCACACGCACCCCGTCACTGCCCAGCATGCCACCGCTGGCAGGCAAACCTGCCAGGCCTGGGTTCGTCCCGAACCGCCGAATTGCCAGGCTCAACACCACTACCGGCCTGCCCAGCATCACCGCCAACCAAGTTTGATACCCCAGCGCTCACCGCCTCGCCGCCACCCCCCAAAGACCTACCCTCAAAGGCCTCCCAAATCGTCCAGCTGAACCTTACATTCCCCAACAGCACCACCTGCCACCAGCGAGCGGCGGTTCAGTCCAACGAGGTCTATCTGACGCCACCAGCGTCGGTGCGCTTGACCAGCTTTGGCGGGGCGTCAGATAAACGCTTTTCGTTAAAGCCAGCTCTTTGGCATCTCGCCTCCGAATCCAGGTCGCGCAATCAGCGCCGCCTGCCGCTGCATGAACTTCAGCGGCGATATGACCAGATGCGTGGTGTCATCACGCCAGTGAGCCTTCAGATTCAGCACCAATTGGCCCAACGCCGGGCGTGTGAGGCAGAGGCACTGCCGCTCCAGCTCCTGGCGGTCGTCGGTGCCGCAGCGCACCACGGCGTGCAGGCTGAATCCGTTGCTGTCGGCACACAGCGTCTGCATGTAGACCGCATCCCCGGACATCACGCCCTGGACCGTCAGCACTTTCTGTCGAGCGCGCGGGCCGAAGGCGGGCCCGCACGAACAGCAGGTTGCTCAGGCGGTTCAAGTACTGGCGCGGCGCTTCATTGATGGTGTCGGCCGCAGTCAGTGCCACCAGGCTGCGATCGGCGCGGCGCACCACGGTACGGCTGACATGCGCCAGCGCAGCGCCGCGCGGTCCCGCGGGCAGGATGGATGTCTTCAGCCGCGGCGGCTGGTCGCTGCAGTGCGCCAGGGCCTGGTCCGGGCGCAGTACGGCGGCGGGCTTGAGCAGCACACAGCCGGGAGTCGACAGCTCGCCACCCAGGTTGAAGAGTTCGTGCCGGACGGCCACCAGGTGCCCGCACACGTCGGCCGGCAGCGGCTCGGCCAGCAGCACAGCCAGGCCGGAGTTGGGCTCATCGACGTAGCCCATCGCCGCCACGCGCAGGTGGCTCTTGGGCAAGCGGCTGCTGTCACCCAGGACGGTGCTGCCGTCATTTCCAGTCCGGGCGGCAATCTGCGTCAGGCGGCTGGATATGGCGGTTTTGGCGGTGGCGGTGGCAATGGCGGGGTCGCTATCGGATCATTGCCGCCGCGCGCCAGACCCTGCGGACCGGCGGGCCGCTGTCATCGTCAAGCTTGTTGACGTCCTCGGCCGAGCAGCAGCCTTTCGCCGGCAACGACTGCCCGGTTATCGCGTATCGTTAAATCACTGTACCGACTTTCAAGGTTAGGGGGTCTTATGCCGAACTTCGAGTTCCCAGCCTGGACGGGTTCGCACTTCGCGGCCAAGGACCCCCAGGTGAGCCACTGCCTCAATCTGGCGTTGCCGCTCAGGAATCCGGAGGTCCTGCCGCTCGTGCTGCAGGTCATTGCCAACGAGCAGCCGCGCATCGAGTCGGCGTTGGTGGCGCTGAACATCCTGCACTTCGCGCGCTTCGTGCCGTCTCGCAAGGGCACGCATCTGATGGTCATCGCCGAGTTTGACGGGGACTTTGAGCCCTGTGTGCAAGGCCTGGTGGACGGCATTGGCGACGTCCTTGATCAGTTGCTCGCGCACTGCGATCCGCAGCCCGCGCTTCCGGTGACCGAAAACCGTGACGAGTTCGTCACTTTCGCGCGCCGTTGGAACCAGGTGCCGGTGACCCCGGGAGTGTTCC
>JANYKR010000242.1 GCA_025358155.1 Betaproteobacteria bacterium | reverse complement strand
CCGAAGCTGCGCGAACATGGGTCAAGTACCTGGAGCGGTTCAGCGCTTTGGGTGAATGCGTCGTACAACCGGTGCTGCTGAAAGACGGGTTCGACAGCGCCTGGTTCAACAACGGTCAGCGGGGCTTGCCGGGCACTTGAGGTTTGGCTACAGCATGCTGCCGGCCTGCTGCGCCAGCAGCGCCTTCAAGAACCGCCCGGTGTGGCTGCCCTCGCAGGCCGCGATGGCCTCCGGTGGGCCCACCGCCAGCACCTGGCCACCGCCCGCGCCGCCTTCGGGGCCCATGTCGATCACCCAGTCTGCGGTCTTGATGACGTCGAGGTTGTGCTCGATCACCACGATGGTGTTGCCCGCATCGCGCAGCTGGTGCAGCACCCGCAGCAGCAGTTCGATGTCGGCAAAATGCAAGCCGGTGGTGGGCTCGTCGAGGATGTAGAGGGTGCGGCCGGTGTCACGCTTGCTCAGTTCCAGCGCCAGTTTGACCCGCTGGGCCTCTCCGCCTGACAGGGTGGTGGCGCTTTGGCCCAGCGTGATGTAGCCCAGGCCCACGTCCAGCAAGGTTTGCAGCTTGCGGGCCAGCGCCGGCACGGCGGCAAAAAAGCTGCGCGCTTCTTCAACCGTCATCGCCAGCACCTCGCTGATGTTGCGGCCCTTGTAGGCCACCTCCAGCGTTTCGCGGTTGTAGCGTTTGCCGACGCAGGTGTCGCAAGGCACGTAGACATCGGGCAAAAAGTGCATCTCCACCTTGAGCACGCCGTCGCCCTGGCAGGCCTCGCAGCGCCCGCCGCCCGAGCCCGCGCCGACGTTGAAGCTGAAGCGCCCCGAGCCGTAGCCGCGCTCGCGCGCCATCGGCACCTCGGCAAACAGCTCGCGGATGGGGGTGAACAGGCCGGTGTAGGTGGCCGGGTTGCTGCGTGGCGTGCGGCCGATCGGGCTCTGGTCGACGTTGATGACCTTGTCGAACGAGTCGATGCCCTCGATCTCGTCGTAGGCCGCCGGCTCGGCATGGCTGTGGTAGAGCTTGCGCGCCACCGCCGCGTACAGCGTGTCGTTGATCAGCGTGCTCTTGCCCGAGCCCGAGACGCCGGTGATGCAGGTCAGCAGCCCGACCGGGATCTCGGCGGTGACGCTTTTGAGGTTGTTGCCACGGGCGTTGATCAGCCGCAGGCAGTTGGCAGCGGGGGCGGTGAAGCGGGGCCAGGCGGGGGCTTTGCCGGCGCTGCCGCTGTGGCGCGGTGTCGCCACCGGCGCCGGTGCGGCGGCCTCGGGGGCTTTGATTTCGGGCGCATCGGCCCAGACATGGCGCAGCGCGGGCACCTCGATGCGCAGCGTGTGCGCCAGGTAACGGCCGGTCAGGCTGGCCGGGTCGGCGGCCACCTCGTCGGGTGTGCCCTGCGAAATTACCCGACCACCGTGCACACCGGCGCCGGGGCCCATGTCGATGACATGGTCGGCGGCGCGGATCATGTCCTCGTCGTGCTCTACCACCAGCACGCTGTTGCCCAGGTCGCGCAGCCGGCGCAGGGTGCCGATCAGGCGCTCGTTGTCGCGCTGGTGCAGGCCGATGCTGGGCTCGTCGAGCACGTACATCACACCCGACAGCCCGCTGCCGATCTGGCTGGCCAGGCGGATGCGCTGCGACTCACCGCCCGACAGCGTGTCGGCGCTGCGGTCCAGGCTGAGGTAGTTCAACCCCACGTCGTTCAAGAACTTGAGCCGGGCGCGGATCTCCTTGACCACCTTGTCGGCAATCTCGGCCTTGGACCCGATCAGCGTGAGCTGCTCGAAGTAGGCCAGTGCCTCGGCCAGCGTGGCGTGCTCAACCTGGTAGATCGCCTGGCGCGGAACCCCCGGATCAATGCCCTGCAAGAACACATGCCTGGCCTCGCGCCGCAGCCGGGCGCCGCCGCAGTGGGCGCAGGGCTTGGCGGCCTGGTAGCGCGCCAAGTCCTCGCGCACCGCGACCGAATCGGTCTCGCGGTAGCGCCGCTCGAAGTTGGGGATGATGCCCTCGAAGGGGTGCGATCGCTTGACCGTTCTGGGCTTGCCTCTGGCACCGTCCTTCTCGCTCTGGGCCTCGTACACAAACTCGATCTCGTCGCCGCCCGAGCCGTACAGCAGCGCTTGCTGTGCGGTCTTGGCCAGGTTCTCGTACGGTGTGTCGATGTCAAAACCATAGTGCCGCGCCACGCTCTCCAACATCGAATGGGTGTAGGCATTGCGCCGGTCCCAGCCCTTGACGGCGCCGCCGGCCAGGCTGAGTGACGGAAAAGCCACCACCCGATCCGGGTCGAACACCGTCTGCACCCCCAGGCCATCACAGTGCGGGCAGGCACCCATCGGCGCGTTGAACGAAAACAACCGGGGCTCCAGCTCGGGCAGCGCGTAGCTGCAGACCGGGCAGGCAAACTTGCTGGAGAACAGATGTTCGCGTGCCGCACCGGGCCTGGCGCCGTCGCCCGCAGCGCCGTCCGCGTGCGCGTCCATTTCCAGCGCAATCGCCCGGCCGTCGGCGGCGCGCAGCGCGGCTTCAAAGCTCTCGGCCAGGCGCTGTTTCATTTCGGGCCGCACCTTGAGCCGGTCGATCACCACGTCGATGTCGTGTTTTTCGTTTTTCTTCAGCTCGGGCAGCTCGCTGGCCTCGGCGATCTTGCCGTCGATGCGAAAACGCACGTAGCCGCGTGCCTGCATGTCGGCAAACAGCTCGACAAACTCGCCCTTGCGGTCGCGCACCACCGGGCTCAGCACCATCAGCCGGGTGTCCTCGGGCAAGGCCAGCACCGCGTCCACCATCTGGCCGACGCTCTGGGCTTGCAGCGGCAGGTCGTGGTCGGGGCAGTAGGGTGTGCCGGCGCGGGCGTAGAGCAGGCGCAGGTAGTCGTGGATCTCGGTCACCGTGCCCACAGTCGAGCGCGGGTTGTGGCTGGTGGCTTTTTGCTCGATCGAGATCGCCGGGGACAGACCCTCGATCACATCGACATCGGGCTTGTCCATCAGCTGCAAGAACTGCCGGGCATAGGCCGACAGGCTCTCGACGTAGCGGCGCTGGCCCTCGGCGTACAGCGTGTCAAACGCCAGGCTGGACTTGCCCGATCCCGACAGCCCGGTGATCACCACCAGCGCATGCTTGGGGATGTCGAGGTCGATGTTCTTGAGGTTGTGGGTGCGCGCGCCGCGAATCTGCAGGTGGGTGGCGCCGGCGGGCAGCGGCCGGGCACTTTTGGGAGCGACTTTCGGGACAGGCAAGGGCATGGCGGCATCGGGCGAGGGCAACCGGCCATGATACCGGGACGCCGCTTTGCCGACCGGGCGCGCCGCTGCTCGCCGCCGGATGGTCGGCTCATCGGGTCGGGTGGCCCCCGTTGCCCGCCTCCGCCGCCGCAGCAGCAGCGGTCGGGCCGGGCCGGGCGTCAGGTGAGCTCGTGTCGGCGCCCCCGGGCGGGTATCAGCCCTGCAGCACGCGCAGGATTTCGGGGCCGTAGGCTTCGAGCTTCTTGGCGCCCACGCCGCTGATGCCGGCCAGCGCGTCCAGCGAGTCGGGCGCTTCGCGCGCCATTTCGGCCAGCGCAGCATCATGGAAGACGACGTAGGGCGGCAGCTTGTGCTCGCGCGCAATCTCGCCACGCCAGGCCTTGAGCGCGGCAAAACGCAGCAGGCCGGCATCGTCGAGCGGCAGCGGCGGCGGCTTGCCAGCGGCGCTGCGGCTGCTGCCGGCACTGCCGCGCGGCGCCTTGCCACCACGGCCGCGCGCTGGCGCCTCGGCCGCAACCCGCAGCATCACCGGCACCTCGCCCTTGAGCACCGCGCGGGCCGAGTCGCTCAGCTCCAGCGTGTTGAACTCGCCCACACTCCTCACATGGCCCAGCGCCACCAATTGCCGCAACACGCTGCGCCAGGCCTGCTCGGTGACGTCGGCACCGATGCCAAAGGTGGACAACCGCTCATGGCCGCGCTGCGTCACCTTGTCCGTCAGCTTGCCGCGCAGCACATCGATCAAGTGCCCGGCGCCAAAGCCGAAGCCGCTCTGCTGGTGAAAGCGGTAGATGCAGGAGAGAGCCTTGCGTGCCGCGTCGGTCGCATCCCACAGCGGCGGCGGTTGCAGGCAGTTGTCGCAGTTGCCGCAGACCTTGCTCGCTTCTCCAAAGTAGGCCAGCAGCCGCACCCTTCGGCAGTCGTGCGCCTCGGCCAGTGCCAGCAGGGCATCGAGCTTGGCGCGCTGCAGGCGTTTGAAGTCTTCGGCCGCCTCGCCCTCGTCGATCATTCGGCGCTGGTTGACCACATCGGCCAGGCCGTAGGCCATCCAGGCGGTGGCGGGGGCGCCGTCGCGGCCGGCCCGGCCGGTCTCCTGGTAGTAGCCCTCGATGTTCTTGGGCAGGTCCAGGTGGGCGACAAAACGCACGTCGGGCTTGTCGATGCCCATGCCAAACGCGATGGTGGCCACCATCACGATGCCGTCTTCCCGCAAAAAGCGGTCCTGGTGGCGGCGCCGCACATCGGCGTCCAGCCCGGCGTGGTAGGGCAGCGCGCTGACCCCCTCACCGGCCAGCCAGGTGGCGGTCTCTTCAACTTTCTTGCGGCTCTGGCAGTAGATGATGCCGGCGTCGTCCTCATGCTCGTCGTGCAAGAAGCGCAGCAACTGCGCCCGCGGGTTGTCCTTCTCGACGATCTGGTAGCGGATGTTGGGTCGGTCGAAACTGGCGACAAACAGCCGAGCGTCCTCCAGCGCCAGCCGCAGCACGATGTCGGCCCGGGTGTGGTCGTCGGCGGTGGCGGTCAGCGCCAGCCGCGGTACATCCGGGAAGCGCTCATGCAGCTGCGACAGGCCCAGGTACTCCTCTCGAAAGTCGTGGCCCCACTGGCTGACGCAGTGGGCCTCGTCGATCGCGATCAGGCTGAGCAGGCCACGCTCGTGCAGCGAGTCGAGCATCGCCAAAAAACGCGGCGTCAGGATGCGCTCGGGCGCGGCATACAGCAGCACCAGCCGGCCTGCCAGCAGGTCACGCTCGATGCGGCGGGCCTCGTCGCCTTCGAGCGTGCTGTTGAGAAACGCCGCCGCCACGCCGGCCTCGGCCAGCGCGCCCACCTGGTCGTGCATCAGCGCAATCAGCGGGCTGACCACCAGCGTCACGCCCTGACCGGCGCGGTGCCGGGCGATGGCGGGCACCTGGTAACACAGGCTCTTGCCGCCGCCGGTGGGCATCAGCACCAGCGCATCACCGCCCTGCACCACCTGTTCGACCACCGCCGCCTGCTGGCCGCGGAAGGCGGCATAGCCGAAGACCTGTTGCAGGATGTCGACCGGGTGGGTCGAGGTGGCGGTGGCAGTACGGGACGTGGGCATGTACCTGGGATGGTAACGACCGCGCCGCTCCAGGGACGGGCCGGGACAGCTATCGTCTCAGCCCACCCCCCACCCCTGCTGACCGGAGTTCCAGGATGACCGATTCGACAGCCCCCGCCCTGCCAGCGCCCTTGAGCGGCCCATCGCCGGCCGGCCTGCCGCCAGCAACGCCTGCGGCCCTGGCGCTGCGCCACCAGTTGGTGCGCAACTTCAACGAGGTGGCCTTGCAGCGCGAGCACCGGCCGCCGCTCTACGACTCGGTGTGCGGCAGGCTGTCCACCGGAACAGTGGCGCGCAAACTCGGTGCCGGCTACGACATCCTGGCACCCGGACAGCGGGTCTGCCCCTACCATTTTCACCACGCCCAGGAGGAGATGTTCGTGGTCTTGGAAGGCCACGGGTCGCTGCGGGTGGCCGGTGAGTTGATGCCACTGCGCGCCGGCGACGTGGTGTTCATTCCTCCGGGCCCTGAATACCCGCACCAGATCATCAACACCGGCGACGCGCCGATGCGCTACTTGTCGATCAGCACGCAGGAGCGACCCGAGGTGTGTGAGTACCCCGACTCCGGCAAGCTCAGCGTGGCGGGCGGCGGTGTGTACCGGGCCGAGGACGAGGTGGACTACTGGCACGGCGAGCCTTGAGGTGCCGGCGCTCGGCTGAATTGGGCCAGGGCGGGTTGCGGCTCGTTGCGGTCGCTCGTCGCAGGGGTTCTGATCGCGCCGCTTTGCTGTGTGCAGCCGTCATTTGATATTCGGCGCCGGGGTATTCGCCCCGGCGGGCGACTAACTTTCTTTTCTAGAAAAGAAAGTCAGCAAAGAAAAGTCTGGAAAAACAGTTTCCATGTCGATATACACGACGTCAACCATCGCGGAGAGTATCGACTCGCCCGCCGTGCGGGCTCAAACAGGCGCCACCTGGCAAGTGACCTGATGACCGGTCAGCGGCGCGGCAAAGGCGGCTGCTGGATTGGCGACGCACGGCGAACGGCGGGCGGCGGGCTGCGGGCAGCGGACGCTTTTGCACCTGCCACGTGGCCTGCAGTTTGCACCAGCAGCCGCCTGAGTCGGTAAATCGACGGCGCGTTCTCGGCCTTCAAATACGCCTCTGTTTGAGCCCGCCGGGCGGGCGAGTGATCCGCCACCGATGTGATCGAAGACGTGTATACGACCATGGTATTGCGTTGAAGCGCTTTCTTTGCCTTCTTTCTTTTCGCCAAAAGAAAGAATGGTCGCCCGCCGGGGCGAATACCCGGCGCCGAATATCAAACGACGGCAACACCCAGCAAAGCGTGCGCTCAAAACACCTGCGATGAACAGCAGCA
>JANYKR010000034.1 GCA_025358155.1 Betaproteobacteria bacterium | reverse complement strand
TCTTGCCGATGGCGGTGAGCGTTTCCTCGGCCACGGTGAGCATGCCGCCGGTGCCGCAGGCGTCGTCAAACAGCAGGTAAGTACCGGACTTGATCTGGTCCTCGACCGGCAGGAACACCAGATTGGCCATCAGCCGCACCGCGTCGCGCGGTGTCCAGTGCTCTCCGGCCTCTTCGTTGTTGTCTTCGTTGAACTTGCGCACCAGTTCCTCGAACACGGTGCCCATCGAGTGGTTGTCGATGCCTGCCGGCGAAAGATCGATGTCCGGATCGAGGAACTTGTTGATCAGCGTGCCCAGCGCATCGGCCTTGGACAGCGTGGTCAGCTGGTTCCGGAACTTGAAGTTGTCGAGGATGTCCTGGACGTTGGGTGAGAAGCCGTTGAGGTAGTCCTCGAAGTCGGCCAGCAACTGCTGGTGGTTGCCGCGGGACTTCAGGTCACGCAGCGTGAAGCGCGAGGTGTTGTAGAACGCCTGGCCGGCAGCGTCGGCAAGCGCAGCGCGCTGTTCGGTGATGCGGGCGTCGTCCAGCATCTGCTTGGTATCGAGCACGGCCTGCTTGGTCGGCTCGAGCACTGCATCCATGCGCCGAAGCACGCACATAGGCAGGATGACGTCGGGGTACTTGCCGCGGCGGAAAAGGTCGCGCAAAACATCGTCGGCGATGCCCCAGATGAAGGAGACGATCTTGTTGTGCGTCGCTGGGTCCACTACCGTCTTGCTTTCTTTTCTATGCGTCAGGTTTTGAGCTAGCGCCCGCCACGCTGGGCGGCGATCGTCAGCAGTTCCTGGGGCGAGGGCTTGTCCCAGTTGGCGCCCTTGAAAAACCGGATCAGCTCGCCGGTCACCATCGGGTGCTTCCACCCATTGGTTTCGAGCCGCTTGCGAATCGACGGGTGTACGCCGCGCTCATACAAGTGCGCCCGTAACCGCTCGACCCAGTCAGTTTGCGTCGTGGGCGACAGCGCCTCGAACTCTGCCACCACCTGCGCTCGCCGCGTGCTGACCCATTCAGCGGTCCAGCCTTCCAGTGCTGCAGCGGCAGCAGCGCTGCTTACTGGTGGATTTGCACTGTCCGCAGCAGTTTTTTTGGCGGCCGTTGCAGAGCTGGACTTGAGGAGCGCCCGCAAGTAGCGGTAAGGGTCGCGCAGGGGCTCCGGAAATTCGTTGGCGATGCGCTTGAGGAGTGCATCGAGCCCAGCCGTCATGGCCTCGTTGCCATGCGTCTGGATCAACGCTTCGGCGTCTTCTGAGCGGACGCCGGCCGCTGTCGCGCGCACCACCTGAGACAAGTCGACAGGCACAGGCGGGTGCCGCAATGGCAGCGCTTCCTGCTGTTTCTTCCCTACTCTGAACTGGATGTCAGAGATGAAGCGCCCTGCCTTGTGCTCGATCAGCTCGACGTCGAGGTCCGTCACCGCGTTGACCTCTGCGATGGCAAGCTTCAGCACGTCGCGCTTGAAGAAGCGGTATTCCTGTTTGACCGAATCTTCGGTGTCTGGGCTTCCCGTAAGGACGGGCCGCCACCATGGCCATGGCTGTCGTGCGGTCAGGCCGACATCGCGGTATCGGGCGCAGATTTCGTAGAGCACCACGCCCGAGTGGCGCCGGAGCTGCGAGATGACGTCTAAGCGCAGCCTGGCGAACCGCTGCGGCTCAAGCAGTTCATGTTTGATGTTGGGCGCGAACGACCACTCAACCCAGTTTTCGCCGCCCTGCTTGTAGACCTTGGCGTGGGCTAAGAGGCCGGCAACGTTCCATGCCTCGCCCTCCCCTGCCGTCGGCGATTGCCATTCAACCGTGGTGCTGACCATCGCGCGCAGGTGCTGCTTGACGATCTCTCGGGCGTTGGAATTGAAATCCACACCCCGCAGGATGCTCTGCAGTGGCGCCCGAAAGACTTCCTGCTCGATGCCCTGCTCTTGTGCGATGTAGAGCAGCACGTTGTAGGCCTTGCGCGCCAGAACGGTGATCTTGCTGGACTTCGTGGGAACGATGGCCAGCGTGTTGACCGGCTTGCGGAGCGGGTTCTCGATGAGACCCCCCTGCGCGGCGCCTTGACGGCTCATGTGAAACGGTCCATTCCGCCATCGTAGCGTGAAAAGCAACTTTCACGTTCTGTTGCGAATGCCTAAATGTCCTCACGCTGAGAGCTTGAGTGTCGTGACGACCGATCACTGGGATACGCAGTTGCTACCCAAAAGTCCTCACGTTGCCCTCAACGGCCCGTTGCCTAGAAGCCCTCACGTGTAGCTCGCAGCAGCGCAGGCGGTCTACCTGCCCCTACGAAGCGCATTCACTGGCCTGGCCACGCGCACTTCAGGGCACAGAAGCCGGCCAGAAGTGGCAAAAGTCACCTAAAAAGGCTCACGTGAGGCCGACGACCAGCTTGCCGTACGCCGGCAAGCGCTGCGCGGCACGCCATAAAGCAGTAAACCTATATCCACTCACGCGTCAGCCTAGCGACCCTCACGCAGCGACCCATACCCACTCACGCGGCCCCCTAAACAGTCTCACGTGACCTCCTATATCCCCTCACGCCGATTGAGCTAAGTGCTTGATTACGAGGAAGATTTCCGCGTCTAAAGGTTTTATAGGGTCTTGAAGGCTTGGAACCTACTAAACCCGTGCTGAGGAGTTTCTGTGTCAGAAATCAATCCGAGAGCACCTGCGGCGGCTGCGTTGGCGATCGATCGGCCGATCATTTGACGAATGTTGTGATGTAGGAGGGACAAGCGTAAAGCGAGCGGTAAACTGGCGCCTGGAGGAGTACATGTCAAAGCTCAACATCAAGGCTCCGGCGCCGATTGGCCTTACGGACATCGCAGAACAGGCTGCCCACTCGGTTGAGATGATGTCGCAGATCCGTTCGGCGATGTTGTCGCCGACGACACGGAAGGCAGCACCCGTCTGGAATCTTAGCCAGCTTGCACAACTGCTTGGCATAGAGAAAGGCTCGCTGACGCACCGGATGGGCCGTGGCGATCTGCCGCCGGGCACGTTGAACGATGTCGGGAATCGGCGCCAGTTCACGCTCCCAGAGGTCAGGGCCTGGGTCAGGGAGTACCGCAAGGAGAGTTTGCGCCCGAGCGGTGCAGAGGCAGTGACCATCAGCATTGCCAACTTCAAGGGCGGTGTCGGCAAGACAACGACAGCGATCACTTTGGCTCAGGGGATGTCGCTGCTCGGGCACAAGGTACTGGTCATCGACACCGACCCGCAAGGTTCGTTGACCACCCTGTTCGGGATCTTGCCCGACGCCGAGGTAGAGGAGGAGGACACCATCCTGCCGCTGGTCATGGGTGCAGAAACTTCAATTCGCTATGCAATTCGGCCAACCTACTGGGATGGCATTGACCTGGTGCCGGCTTCGCCGCTGCTCTTCGGTGCGGAATTCGCGCTTCCGGCGCGGCAGACCAAGGAAGAAGGCTTCGAGTTCTGGAACGTCTTGAACTACGGTATCGACGACGTGCGCACTGACTACGACGTCATCGTGATCGACACCCCCCCTGCCCTGTCCTATACGACGATCAATGCTCTCTTGGCCAGCAACGGGATCATCATGCCGCTGCCACCCAGCACGCTTGACTTCGCGTCTGCCGCTCAGTTCTGGTCCTTGTTTTCTGACCTGACCACGCAGTTGCTCACCAATCGGGGACACGACAAGCAGTTTGATTTCATGAACATTCTGCTTAGCCGGGTTGACAGTTCGGACGCCACGGGCGCGATCGTCAAGCAGTGGATCCAGAGCACCTATGCGAACCGGGTCTCTGTGCTGCCGATGGAGATACCAAAGTCAGCGGTCACCGCGTCCGCGACGGTTGAGTTCGGGACGGTCTTCGACATCACCAAGTACGACGGCAACGCAAGAACCTTCAAACGTGCCCGAGATGCCTACGACCTGATGGTGAGCTACATCGAAACGTCGGTGCAGTCTGTCTGGCGCCGCCAGATTGAATCCAACGCAGGCGCTCCCGCGACGCCACGTCGTTCTGCCACGGTGTTGAACCGTTCAACACCTGCTCAAAAGGGGGCTGAATAATGGCCAGGAAGATGTTTGAGAAGGCGGGTCTGGTCCCGGGTTTGCAGCCCGGGCCAAAGCCGGCCGGCGACAGTGCCCTGGCGGCAGAGCCACCAAAGGCCAAGACCGCGCCGGGAACGATGATGGGCTTCCTGACGGCCCAATCTGGGGCGGTTAAGGAGGCCGAAGCGCTGAAGGCGCGCGTCAAATCGCTGGAAGAAGAGGCGCCCCTTCGAAAGCTCGATCCATCCAGCATTCGGCCATCAAAGTGGGCCAACCGCCATGAAGCATCGTTTCTCACCGCTGAATTCCAGGAGCTGAAAGCGGAGATTGCTGCGGCAGGGGGCAACGTGCAGCCGATCAAGATCCGCCCTGCGGTGGTGTTGAACGGTTCAACACGCTCGGCTGGACCGAGCTTCGAGCTGATCTTCGG
>JANYKR010000020.1 GCA_025358155.1 Betaproteobacteria bacterium | reverse complement strand
TCTTGCCGCCGAGCCGGCCCAGCGCAACCGCCGCTTCGCTCTTGACGTGCGGCGGTTCTTGCTTGGGCGCCTCTCCCGAGGCTTGGTCTACGTTGAACTTGGCGATCTGGATCAGGTCGCGGTGCGGCTTGCTTGAGCGGGTAGGCATGGCCAACACCATGTGCGCGCCAAGCGCCAGCGTCAAGATGGGCGGATTTCAAACTGAGACACTACCATCCGCTCAGCCATGTCGATCACGATTGCGCCCATTGACCTGTGCCACGCCAG
The DNA here is from genome assembly GCA_025358155.1 of Betaproteobacteria bacterium. Classification (GTDB taxonomy): domain Bacteria; phylum Pseudomonadota; class Gammaproteobacteria; order Burkholderiales; family Burkholderiaceae_C; genus Pseudaquabacterium. The sequence goes on along the minus strand of JANYKR010000020.1, from coordinate 6,623 downwards.
CGGGTTTCACGCCTGCCTGGATGCAGTGGCCCGCGAAAAAAGCTTCCTGGCCCAAACCGAGGCCCTGCCCCTCAGCCGCATCGAGGCCTTCATCCAGGACAGCGTGACCCACGACGCCGCACAGTTTGTGGCACTCGACGGTGAGCGGGTGGTGGGCTGGGCCGACATATTTCCGCACTGGGCCCCGGCGCTGGCCCACTGCGGCAGGCTGGGCATGGGCTTGCTGCCCAGCCACCGCGGCCAGGGCTTGGGCAGGCAGTTGCTGGTGGCCTGCATTTCAAAGGCCGGCTCGAACGGCATCACCCGGATCGAGCTTGAAGCACGGGCCGACAACCACCGTGCCATCCGCCTGTACGAGCAGTTGGGGTTTGTGCATGAAACCCTCAAAAAATATGCGATGCGCTTTGACGGCGCTTACCACGACGCCGCGCAGATGTGCCTGTTGTTGCTGCCGACTGGGGCCGAAGTCGACATCCGGGCGCTGGAGCGCTTGCGTGTGCAGTCGCTGTTGCAGCGCGACATGCCTACCGCCTGGCGCCTGCATTCACCCGACTACCAGCTGATCACGCCCTCGGGCGTCTCGTTTTCACGTGAGCGCTACCTGGGCATGATCGAAGCCGGCAGCCTGGTCTACCTGCAATGGCAGGCCGAGGCGATGCAGGTCAGGCTGCGCGGCAGCATGGCGGTGGTGCGCTACCCGGCCACCTTGCAGCTGGAGTCGGGCAGCGCATTCCGGTGCTGGCACACCGACACTTACGAGCAGACGGAGGGCCAGTGGCTGGCAGTCTGGTCGCAGGCCACCGCCATCCGGCCCGATTGACGGCGGGCCAGAGGACGGGCTGCCAGGCTGTCAGGCTGTCAGGCTGACAGGCTTTTAGCGCCCCAGCTCGCTCAGGTAGGCGTCACGCGCCTGGAGCGCGGTGTCGGCAAAGTCCGAGAACAGCCCGTCGATGCCCAGGCGGTAAAACTGCAGGTACTCGGCCTTCGGGTCGCCCTTGTAGTCGGCGGCCAGCCGGCGCTGCTCGTTGCGGAAGGTGTAGGCATGCACAAACAGCCCCGCCCGGTGGGCGTCGGCGATCAGCGTGGTCGGCGCCTGGGTGGTGGCGTCGTTGAGGTTGATCTTGCCGTCGCCGTTGATGTCCCTCAGGTTGCCGTTGGCGTCCACACTGCCCTTGACCGGCACGATGTACGGCTTCCAGGGGCCGATGCCATCGGCATAGCGCTTGATCTCGGCCAGACCGACCGGCGTGACCATCGCGCTGAACAGCCGGGTGTCGCCCGCCTTGAACCAGTCGTACGGGCGGTCATAGGGCGCGGCGTAGGTCAGGGTGCCGGTTTTTAGGTCGTAGTCGTCGGCATCGATCAGCTGCACCAGCCGGGTGTTCAGGCCCTTGCTGCGCATCTCCTTGAGGCTGCCGGGCTCGAAGCTCTGCACAAAGATCGGCGCCGTCTTGCTGTTCCAGCCAGCGGCATTGATCAACGCGATCAGCTTGTCTTCAAGCGGCAGGCCCAGGTCGCGGTGGTAGGTGGGGTTCTTGGTTTCCGGGTAAACGGCAATCGTTCGGCCCAGCTTGGTCGACTGGGCCTTGACCAGGTCGATGAGCTCCTGGAACGTGACCACCTTGTACAAGCCGTTGTACTGTTGCGGCCGCTCGGCGTCGGTCGAGATGCCGCCCAGCGTCTTGATCTCGGCCAGGGTGAAGTCATGCGCAAACCAGCCGGTCTGCTTCTCGCCGTCGACCAGCCAGTCCACCCGTTTGCGGTCGGCAAACTCGGGGCGGCTGGCCACGTTGGTGCTGTAGGCCAGATTGGGGTCGTGGCGGGCGATCAGCACGCCGTCCTTGGTCGAGATCAGGTCGGGCTCGACCACGTCGGCGCCCAGGTCGATGGCACGCTGGTAGGCCTCCAGCGTTTCCTCAGGCAGGTAGCCGGAGGCGCCGCGGTGCGCCACCACCAAGGGCTTGTTGCCGTCGAGTGTCAGGAATGACGAGGTGTCCGAGCCGCCACAAGCACTGAGCAAGGCGCTGGCCAAGGCCAGCGCAAGGGTGGAGCGGGCAAGTGTGTTGCGGTTCATGGTGGTCCTCCAAATGGATTTGGTCTAAGGCTGGCAGCATGAATTCCTCAAATGAAACCGGTGTGTCAGCGGCGCAAAGTTTGCCCGCAGGCAGGGCTCGACCCGTGCATCATCGCCAACATGGACCTGCAAAGTGCTGACTTCCTGATCATCGGCGGCGGCATTGCCGGTGCTTCGCTGGCCTGTTGGCTGGCGCCACATGGGCGGGTGTGGCTGCTGGAGCGCGAAAGCCAGCCGGGCTACCACGCAACCGGCCGCTCGGCGGCGCTGTTCATGCCCAGCTACGGCACGCCGCAGGTGCGGGCGTTGACGCTGGCCAGCCGAGATTTTTTGACCCGGCCGCCCCCCGGTTTCAGCGCCAGCCCCCTGCTGAGGCCAAGAGGCGCGATGTTTGTCGCCACCGCACCGCAGCGGGCGCAACTGGACGCGCACTGGGCGCTGCTGCAATCGCTGACCTCGCATGGCACGGCCCGCGCCCGCCGGCTCAGTGCCGCCGAGGCGCTGCTGCAAGTGCCAGTGCTGCGGCCCGGCTTGCTGGTCGGCGCGGTCTACGAGTCCGACGCCCAGGACATCGACGTGCACGCGCTGCACCAGGGCTACCTGCAAACCCTGAGGCGGACCGGTGGCCAGTTGGCCTGCAACGCCGAGGTGCGGGCCATCACCCGGCGCGGTGCCGACTGGCAGGTCGAGGCCGGCACCACCACCTACCGCGCGCCGGTGCTGGTCAACGCAGCCGGCGCCTGGGTTGACCGGGTGGCGGCACTGGCTGGTGTTGCGCCTTTGGGCATCGAACCCCGGCGACGCTCGGCCCTGCTGTTTGCGCCGCCGCCGGGCTTGGACACCCGCCACTGGCCGATGGTGATCGGTGCCGACGAGGACTGGTACCTCAAACCCGACGCCGGTCAGTTGCTGGGCTCACCCGCCAATGCCGACCCGGTAGCACCGCATGACGTGCGGCCCGAGGAGCTGGACATCGCACTGGCCATCGACCGCATCGAGACCATGACCACCCTGACGGTGCGCCGGCCCAGCCACACCTGGGCGGGGCTGCGCTCATTTGTCGCTGACGGCGACCTGGTGGGCAGTTTTGATGCGCTGGCGCCGGGCTTCTTCTGGCTGGCGGCCCAGGGGGGCTACGGCATCCAGACCTCGGCGGCGATGGGCCAGGCCTGTGCCGCGCTGGCGCGGGGCCTGGCCTTGCCGCAGCATTTGGCCGACTTTGGGCTGACGGCTTCGATGCTGTCAGCGGCACGGCCAGGGCTGTCGGGACGGCCGGGCATTTAGGCAGACCGGGGCGCCATCAACCCGTGCGGGACCGGACAGGAGCACCCGCTGGCACCCCACCATCGAGTGCGCTCAGCGGCGGGTTCAGCGAAGCGACGGCTCAGCTCAGCGGCAAGTCGATCACGCCCGCCAGCGGCACGCCGTCCAGCGGGGTGCCGCTGGCCACCAGCACGGCGCGCCCGAAAAAGTGGCCAGATGGGTGGCCAGGTTGATGGCTGAGCGCGGCCAAGGCCTGCATCAAGGCGAGGGTGGACGGCGCGTCCAGCCCGGCGGTCGGCTCGTCCAGCAGGGTCAACGCCGCGCCCGCACTCAGCGCCGCCGCCAGCCAGACCTTGCGCCGGGTGCCGGTGGACAACGCGTACAGCGGCTTGGCCAGGTGCGGCGCCAGCGCAAAAGCCTGCAACAGGCGCTGACAGGCCGCCGCGTCAAACAACGGGTAGTCGGCTTCCAGGGCGGCGATCACCTGCGGCGGTGTCAGCGCATCAAACGCGGCATCGGTCGGGTTGCGCCAGAACACCGATCGCCGGTACCCGGCAGCGTCCGTTGCCCAATCGATGCCCGCCAGGCTCAAACTGCCGGTCAGGGGCTGGGTGCCGGCCAGCACCGCCAGCAGGCTGGTCTTGCCACTGCCGGTATCGCCGCGCAACCAGCTCACGCCTGCCGGCACGCTATGGCTCCAGTTGCGGATCAGCACGGGCGAGCCCGAGTAGGCGAAGTGCAGGTCGCGCACCTGCAGCACAGGCGGCGGGACGGCAAGAGCGGTGGGCAAGCGGAGGGGCATCCCCGATTCTGGCTTCAACTGGCGCTGCCCCGACGGCCCGCGTTGCGCTCGGCCGGGTGCCGGTTACGGCTCGGGATGGCCCCCGTGGCGGCCGAACCACCGCGGGCAAACGCACGGGATCCAGCCCGCGCGATCAAGCACCATGAACCCGCGTGACGAACCAGCGGCCTGGCGCCCGCCTGCCAGGCCGCAGGCCGATCAGGCCAGCGCTGCCAAAACCGAATTGAGCGTCTTGCTCGGCCGCATCACCGCCTGCACCTTGTCGTTGTCGAGCAGGTAGTAACCGCCGATATCGACCGGCTTGCCCTGCACCGCAGCCAGCTCGGCGTTGATGGCGGGCTCGTTTTCGGTCAAGGCCTTGGCCAGCGGCGCAAAGTGGGCCTGCAGCGCCAAATCTTCAGTTTGTGCCGCCAGCGCCTGGGCCCAGTACATCGCCAGGTAAAACTGGCTGCCCCGGTTGTCGAGCTGGCCGGCCTTGGGGCTGGGGCCCTTGTTGTTGTCGAGCAGCTGGCCGGTGGCAGCGTCCAGCGTGCGGGCCAGGATCTTGGCCTGGGCATTGCCGGTCTTGATACCCAAATCCTCCAGGCTCACCGCCAGCGCCAGGAACTCGCCCAGCGAGTCCCAGCGCAAATGGTTCTCCTCGACCAGCTGCTGCACATGCTTGGGCGCCGAGCCGCCGGCGCCGGTCTCGTACATGCCACCGCCGGCCATCAGCGGCACGATCGACAGCATCTTGGCGCTGGTGCCCAGCTCCATGATCGGGAACAGGTCGGTCAGGTAGTCGCGCAGGATGTTGCCGGTGGCGCTGATGGTGTCGAGGCCCCGGATCACGCGCTCCAGGGTGTAGCGCATGGCCCGCACCTGGCTCATGATCTGGATGTCCAGGCCGGCGGTGTTGTGCTCATGCAGGTACATCTTGACCTTGGTGATCAGCTGGGCCTCGTGCGGCCGGAACTGGTCGAGCCAGAACACCACAGGCATGCCGGAGTTGCGCCCCCGGTTGACGGCCAGCTTGACCCAGTCGCGGATCGCGGCGTCCTTGACCTGGCACATGCGCCAGATGTCGCCGGCCTCGACGTTTTGCGACAGCAACACCTCGCCCGACACCAGGTCGGTGATGTTGGCCACACCGTCCTCGGTGATCTCGAAGGTCTTGTCGTGCGAGCCGTACTCCTCGGCCTGCTGCGCCATCAGGCCGACGTTGGGCACCGTGCCCATGGTCTTGGGATCGAAGGCGCCGTGCCATTTGCAGAAGTTGATGATCTCCTGGTAGATGCGGGCAAAGGTGCTCTCCGGCATCACCGCCTTGACGTCCTTGAGCCGGCCATTGGCGTCCCACATCTTGCCGCCGTTGCGGATCATGGCCGGCATGGAGGCGTCCACGATGATGTCGTTGGGCGAATGGAAGTTGGTAATGCCCTTGGCCGAGTCGACCATGGCCAGCTCGGGGCGGTGCTCGTGGCAGGCGTGCAGGTCACGAATCACTTCTTCGCGCAAATAGGTGGGCAGCGTGTCCAACTTTTCGTACAAGTTGACCATGCCATTGTTGACGTTCACGCCCAGCTCTTCAAACAGCTTGGCGTGCTTGGTGAACGCGTCTTTGTAAAAAATCTTCACGGCGTGGCCAAACACGATGGGGTGCGACACTTTCATCATCGTGGCTTTGACGTGCAGCGACAGCAACACACCGGTGTCACGTGCATCCGCAAACTGCTCTTCATAGAAGTCGCACAGCGCCTTCTTGCTCATGAACATGCTGTCGATGATCTCGCCCGCCAGCAGCGACACCTTGGGCTTGAGCACCAGGGTTTTTCCGCTCGCCGTCACCAGTTCCATCCTCACGTCACACGCCTTGTCCAGCGTCATGGATTTTTCACCGTGATAAAAATCGCCGTGCGTCATGTGCGCCACGTGCGAACGCGAGGCCATGCTCCACTTACCCATGCTGTGCGGGTTTTTACGGGCGAAGTTCTTCACGGCCAGCGGTGCGCGGCGGTCTGAGTTGCCCTCACGCAGCACTGGGTTCACGGCGCTTCCCATGCATTTGGAATAGCGGGCGCGGATGGCCTTGTCGGCATCGGTTTGCGGGTCTTCGGGCAGGTCGGGAATCGCGTAGCCTTTGCTTTGCAATTCCTTGATCACATTCAACATTTGGCCGACAGGCGCACTGATGTTGGGCAGCTTGATGATGTTGGTGTCGGGCAGCAGAGTCAAGCGACCCAGCTCGGCCAGGTTGTCAGGCACTTTTTGCGCATCAGTCAAAAACTCGGGGAACTCACCCAGCACACGCGCCGCCACGGAGATGTCGCTCGACTCCACATTGATGCCCGCCGGGGCCGCAAAGGTGCGAATAATAGGTAAAAACGCATAGGTCGCCAGCATCGGGGCTTCGTCGGTCAGCGTGTAAATGATTTTTGATTTTTCAGCGGTCATTTGGGTGCTCGTTGGTAGTGTGGCAGGGTGGTGGAATCGGAAGACTGCGGT
>JANYKR010000325.1 GCA_025358155.1 Betaproteobacteria bacterium | reverse complement strand
GCCGCCTGCTGGCGCGCCGACGGCACCGCCATCGGCCTGGGTGGCGGCCTGGCACGCGGCGGCGTGCGCTTCTTGCCCGAGGCGCGGCGATCCTGAGCCCCTTGCGCTCATGATCGCCGGTGGAAGGTAGCGGCACGGTCGGCCCGGTGCGGCGCCTGTGTCAGAAAGGCCGCTGACCCAAGTCAAAGCGCCAAACGAGGATCGGCCTAACGAGGATCGGCCTGTCGTGCTTGTCAGTCTGTGCATTCGCAGCCCTGTTGGCGACTCCTGCACTGAGGGTGTGTTCAACAGGCCGCCCTGCAAAGCCAGCCTCCTGGAGCAACCTGAACAGATCACCTGGGTGAGTCGCGCAGGGGGCAAGGGTTGGCGAAGCGAGTCTTCAACTCGGCGGATGCAGACTGTCGCACTGCGCCAACTGCGGCCGAACCGGTATCGCCAGGGCGTGTTCGACGACATCGGTCTGCGCTGTGCATTGACATCACGCAGCGAAAAAACCTGGTCCCCCGTGATCGAGCAAAACCGATCCCCGACACAATGGTTCCGGCTTGGTCACGCGTGCAGGCACAAAACCTATGCTCCAACTTTCTTCCAGCCAGCATGCCCGGATAGGCTGCGACCTGTTTCGCGAACGGCTGCGTCAGTCGCTCGCAGGGGCAGACGCCGAATTTCGCGGGTTGCCTGTCGCCGACCAGAAAGAGTTCGTCGAGCTGAGCCATGAGCATGCCCGCGGCCTGGGCTTTCGCACCGAGCAAGGGGTGGCGGCCTACGCGCTGGGCGCCCTGTGGAGGGGCCTGGGTTTCGAGCAGGCGGTGCCGTTGCTGATGGCTTTGCTGCGGGCACCACTGCCAGAGTTGCGCAAAGTGCACGGCTTGAGCGACTGGGTGCATGACCAGTTGGACCCGCTCGCTACGCCGCTATCGGGCGATTTGGCGCTGCGCAGGAGCTACGTGCTGACCAAACCGTGGGGTCGCCAATGAGTGCTCCACTCCCAATCCGACAGCGCTTGTGGCGCCATCCGCCACCCAGCGCCGGCTTGATGCATGCCGCTGGGTGGCGCTGCGTATGACCGACATCGTCGCGGGGATGACCGCCAGTTGGCTGGCAGGACGCCAAGCCAAAAAACGGTCGACCGAACGCACCCAGGCGCTCGCCAACAACCCAAAGCTGCCGCAGGAGGAGTACCAGCATGCCCGCGAGGTGATACTCGGCAAGGATTTCGCCACCACGCCTGCGGGCGCACCATGCATCCCCTGCATGGCCAACACCAAGGCGGCACGCCGCGCCGAAAGGCTCAATCTGGTCAGCCAGGGCATCGTAGCCTGCCCGGCGCATGCCGAAGTTGCGGCGCGCCTGCGCCAGGATATGGACCAGGTGGAGCACGCCCGCGTTGCCGATGCGGTCTACCTGAAGTACGACGCGGACGCGCCAGCCGATCTGAAAGCTCCGCCTCCGGGATTTCTCGATCCGTCGGACGACGAGTTGGCGTCACTGGGCCTGACTCCGAACCAACTCGCGCCGCAAGGCACCAATTTCAGGGCTGCTGTCTACAAGAAGGACCCAGCTGTCTGGGGCGACGATCCGAAGCCTCGCTATGACGTCGTGTTCCGCGGCTCGACGCTGGCCAAGGAAGATTGGGAAAACAACTTCGCGCAGAACGCGAACAACCACTCGGATTACTACCAAAGGGCTACGCTGATCGGCAACGCGATCGCCGAGGCAGGGGCTGTCGACCAGGTTCAGTTGGTCGGTCATTCACTCGGTGGCGGACTCGCCTCTGCCGCGCAGGGTGGGTCCGGATCGATTGCGACCACCTACAACGCTGCAGGGCTCAACCCGCAGACGGTGGTCAAATACTCCAAGATCAAGGATCGTGTGGTCGCCGAGCCAGACAAGATCCTCGCGTACCACGTTGAAGGCGAGGTCGTGACCAAGACGCAGGAGAGTGGTATCACCCAGTACTTTTCGCATGCGGCGCCGGGTCAGCGCAAGATCACACCGCCGACTTCCGATGCGCTGAGCGCCGAGGATCGCCACGGCATGGTCGAGGTCATCGGCTCGATCGAGAAGCAGAAAACCGCTGACCAAGCAACGCTGGAAGCCTGTCTTGCCAGCAAATGACGCTTCGGACGCGCATTGCCTGCCGTTTGGCCGGCGACGCTGGGTTGTGTGCGCAATAGGAGCGGTCGTTATGGGATTGTTCGAAGTGTTTGGACTGGGCGTGGTGCACGCCGGTGATGCGGGCGAGGCCCGTGCGCGCAAGCTGGCGCCACCCGAAACATTCTTTGCCGGTGACGCACTCGCCTTGCTGCTGGCGGCCCGCGCTGGCGATGCAGTGCGCTTGCGCAATCTGGTTGCCAACGGAGCGGACCCCAACAGCCATGGGCCGGCTTCAGCATCCAAGGCCGTCCCGCAACTGACCTTGCTGGGCTACGCGACCTACTGGAACGACGAGCGGGCGATGGGCCTGTTGATCGCTCACGGCGCCGATCCGCTGTTCGAAGCACGGCAAGAGGACGGCAACGCGTTCTTGCTGGCAATCGTGCGCAGAGATGCGACGGGGCTGGACCTGCTTTTGCGGCTTTTCCCGATGACGCAGATCCCGGCGGCCACCCTATCGGAGATTGCCTTCAGCGCCCTCGGTTTCAATTGCCGTCCTTGTCTGGAAGTACTGTTCCGGCAGGGCTTGCCTCCCGGAATTGAAGACCGCGCTCACTACACGCTGTTCATGACCGCGTTGCTGCGAGAGGACCTCGACATGGCGGAATGGCTGCTGGTCGACGTCAAGGTGCCGTTGACCGCGCAAACCGTTCGTGGGGTTACTGGGCCAAACATGGTGCAAAGAGCATTGACCGACGACTACCGTCCCGGCACACCCACCTACGCACGCTACGAGAGGTTCCAGGCCATCATGGCGCAGCGTGGTGTGAAGTTCCCGGTCGAAACCGCTGCACAGATCCGTGCGCGTCTGCAGCTGAAGTAGCCGCATCCGACCCGAATCGCCCCATGCCGATGGACGGACCTGGCCGGGTTGCCGGCGGGTGCCGCGCCGCAAGCCCGAGTTGGGCGCAACCCTCAACCTGCCGATTCCAGGCTGGGATTGACCAACACCTTGGTTCCGGTGGCGCGCTGGTTGTAAACCGCGATCACCTCGGGCTGCAGCATCTGCGCAAGCGAGATCACCTGGGTGTAGTGGCTGGCAAAGGTGGTCTTGAGCTCGGCGGCCACGCGCTGGCGC
>JANYKR010000312.1 GCA_025358155.1 Betaproteobacteria bacterium | reverse complement strand
GCCACTACGACGACCACTGGGGCCGCAACCGGCCCGAGATGGACGATTTTGAGTGGACGCCGTTCCACCGCGTGCACCGCCGCTGCGCCCGTCACATGGCCGGGGTGCTGACCCAGTCACTGTGGCTGCCGGCCTTGCTGACACGGCTGCAGGACAGCGGCCCGCCACTGGGCGTCATGCCGATGCCGATGCCGATGCCGATGCCGCCTGCGGTCACGGGTCGGCCGAATTGAGTCTGCGGGCTCCCTATATTTGCGGATTTCAGAAGGACCGGCCTGATTGATACTGCCGGGTGTTGCCGCTGAACCCAGAACCCTGAAACCTGTGACCTGTGCGTGGGCAGGCGTTGGTCCGCGAGCACAAGTGTGGAGAACTCCTTGGGCAGCAGCTTTTGCGACTCAACAAGTTTTTTCCCGATTTTATTGATGGAAGTGAACTTTTCGTTTCGTGCAGAAGCGACTCTTGATACATTTCTTGGCTACGTGCGCTCGGCTCGACAGCCGTCATCTCAGGGAGACAATAGTGGTTTCGAAAATCTTTGGCAGTCACCGTCACCAACTGGGCCTGATGGCTGTTGCGGCGGGTTTGGTCTGCAACGCGGCATGGGCACAGTCGTCAGCCGGCGCCCCGCCCAACATCGGCACCGTGCTGCAGACGGTGCCGCCGGTCATGCCGCAGCGAGCCGAAGACCAGCCCGCCGTTGACGCCGCAGGCATGGCCGCCAAGCGCAGCGCGCCAGCCGGCGGGCCCAAGGTCCTGGTCAAAGGTTTCACCCTGCAGGGCAATTCATCGCTGCCGACCGATGTGTTGATGGTCGGGCTCAAGCCGTTTGAGAATCGGGAGCTGACGATCGAGGAGATCGGCGAGGCCGCCGACACCGTGCGTGACCGGTATCGCAATGCCGGACTGTTCCTGGCGCAGGCTTTTGTGCCGTCGCAGGAGATCGCCGACGGTGTCGTTCGGATCAGCATCCTTGAAGGCTCGATTGGCAAAGTCACCCCCAAGTTGGCGCCTGGCCTGCGGGTCACCGAGAGTCAGGTGAATGGCTACCTGTCACTGTTGCCGCCGGGCTCGACCGTCACCGAGCAGTCCGTCGAGCGGCCGCTTTTGCTCTTGAGTGACTTGCCCGCCACCAAAGTGCATTCCGTCCTCAAACCTGGCGCCGATATCGGCAGTGCCGACCTGGAGGTTGAAGTCAGCCCGGACAGCCGTTTGTTTTCAGGCAGCGTGTACTTGGACAATTATGGCGAGGTCAACACGGGCGATGTTCGGCTCGGGGCCGATATCGAGAGCCGGGGTCTCCTGGGTGTTGGCGAAGTGTTTTCGGTGTCCTTGTTCAAGGCCCGCAACCTGACCACGGTCGGTCGAATCGGCGCCACGTTTCCAGTCGGGCGGCTGGGCACCAAACTGTCGTTTGGCGTGACCGATCTGGCCTACAAAGTCGGTGGCGCGTTCGAGGCGCTGCAGGCCAAGGGCGATGGCCTTGTGACATCGGCGCTGGTGCAGCACCCGCTGATCAGGTCAAGAAACCTCAACGTCTTGTTGCTGGGGGGGCTGGACTACAAGCGAGTCAATGACATCCCGTCCGCGGGCTCGGCCAGTCTGGAACGCAGGATCACCACGGTGCGACTTGGCGTTGGCGGCGATTTTCGCGATGACCTGGCTGGCGGCGCCCTCAACAGCTACTCCGCCGCATTGGTGGGCGGTAACAACAAGTTCACAAGCTCGATCAATCTTGCGAACGACCAAAGCGACAGTGGCGACAAGACCGCCGGCAATTTCTCCAAATTGCAGTTTGAGTATTTGCGTCTGCAATCGCTGGCATCGTTGTTGACAGAATCAGATTCACTTTACCTGTCTCTGCGCGGCCAGATTTCACTCAGCCAAAATCTGGACGGCACCGAGAAAGTTGCGCTGGGTGGCCCGCGCGGTGTCCGTGCTTATCCGGTTGGCGCGGTTTCAGGCGACGATGTGACCGTTGCCACGGTTGAGATTCGCCATCGGCTGGGTGGTTTTCGGCCGATGGGCGGCAATATGATTTTGTCTGGGTTTGTCGATGGCGGTCATGCTAGGCTCTACCACAACCCCGGGACTCTGCATAGCGTGGGCAATATCCGCACCCTCGGGGCAGCGGGGGTTGGGGTCAGCATTGTCAAGAAGGATGATTTCGAGTTGCGTCTTGACGTTGCGCGCCAGATCGGCTCGCGTGACTTCCAAGGTACGGACAACAAGCAGACGCGCGCATGGGGCTTGCTCCAGAAGTGGTTCTGACCATCAGGTTCTTTGCTTGCTGACGCCGGTAAATCGAATTTTAGGGGATTAAAAGTGCTCAAGTTGATTGGCTCCACCGCAGTTGCCCATATTTTCCGTATCAAGCAGATGGTTCTGCGGGTAGGGTTCAAGTACAAGCTGGCCACCTGCAGGGTCAAATTGCCGGCACCGAGCCGGTTGATGATGCTGCTGCTGGCAAGCTACGGCGTTGTATCTTATGCCCTGCCGACCGGTGGCCAGGTGATGGCCGGCAATGTCTCTTTGCAGCAGTCCAGTGCAAGCACGCTCAATATCGTGCAAGGCAGTCAGCGGGGTGTCATCAATTGGGGCAGCTTCAATGTTGCCAGTGGTGAGCGTGTCAACTTCCAGCAAACCGGCGCCTCGGCGGTCACCCTGAACCGGGTGATCGGCGGTGACTTGTCCCGAATATTTGGTCGCATCGACGCAACCGGCCAGGTTTTTCTGATCAATACCGCCGGCATTCTGTTTGCGCCGGGCTCAAGCGTCAATGTGGGTGGTTTGGTCGCCGCCACGCTGGACATCAGCAACAGCAATTTCATGTCAGGCCAGTATCGGCTCTCGGGCAACGGCAACGGGTTGAGTGTTGTCAGCAATGCCGGCAATATTCAGGCGGGTTATGTGGTGCTGGCAGGGGCCAAGGTCGAGAACACCGGCACCATCGTGGCCAACGGCGGTACGGCGGCCTTGCTGTCGGGGGACCGCGTGTCGCTCAACGTGATCGGTAGTGAACTGGTGTCGGTATCCATTGATGCCGCTGCTGTTGACGCCCAAGTGCGTGCCGGTGGCGTGATCCAGGCCGACGGCGGCCAGGTGATTGTTGGCGCACGGTCGGCCAATGCGCTGCTCGACACGGTGCTCAATGTCGACGGCGTGGTGCGTGCGCGGTCCATCAGCAGCAGCAATGGCCGCATCCTGCTGGATGGCGGCGAGGCGGGGGTGGTGTCGGTTCATGGGTCGCTGGATGCGACGGGTTTGGGTTCTGGGCAAACCGGCGGCGCGATCACTGTGCTGGGCGACAAGGTGGGACTCTGGGGTGGCGCCGTGGCCGACGTCAGTGGCCGGCTTGGCGGCGGCACGCTGCTGGTGGGCGGCAATTGGCACGGGCAGGGCAGCGAACACAACGCCAAGAGTACGTTCGTAGGCAGCGGCGTCCGTTTGAACGCCAGCGCCACCGAACGTGGCGATGGTGGCACGGTTGTCGTTTGGTCCGACGGCACGACCCGATTTGGTGGCCAGATCGTGGCCACCGGCGGAGCCCAGGGTGGTAACGGTGGCAACGCCGAGGTTTCCGGCAAGGGCACGTTGATCTACGCCGGCAAGGCTGACCTGTCGGCACGCGCTGGACGCACTGGCACCTTGCTGCTGGACCCGGACACGATTGAGATCGTCAATGGCGCCGCTGCGTCGGACATCAACGGCGATGCCGTCTTGGGTGATGACCTGGCGGCAACCTCGTTCACCACTGCAGGCCAGGACAGCAAGATTTCCAACGATGCCATTACGGCCCAAATGGGTACCGCCACGGTGGTGTTGACTGCGGGCAGTGGCATTACGGTCAATGCAGCAATTGCGGCTGGCTCAACGTCGGGCAATGGACTGACACTCAATGCCACCAGCGGCGCCATTGCAGTCAATGACAACATCAGCACCAACAATGGCCCGGTCACGCTCAGTGCCGGTGTGGGCGGCATCACTGTTGCTGCTACCAAGGCCATCTCCACAGGCACCGGCAACCAAAGTCTGAATGCGGTAGGCGGTAATGTCACGACCACCGGCGCTACGCTGACCGGCAACAACATCCAGGTCAATGGCGTGGTCGTGGCGTTGGGCACGGTCAGTGCGGCTGGAAGCTTGGATGTCACTGCAGCAGGGAACATCACACAGGACGGTGGGGGCTTGACCGTCGGCACTACAGCGGGCATCACCTCGACCGCAGGCTCGATCACGCTGGCCAATGCGAACAACGACTTCGGTGGCGTGACCACACTGACCGGCGGCACCACGCAGGTGACGGACGTGAACGCGCTGACGGCGGTGCTGGCCACCGGCGCGACCACGCTGAACGCTGGCGATGCGCTCAACGTGTCAGGCACCTCGGGCAACCTGACAACGCTGACCACCGGCGGGGTCGGCAGCACGACCAACTTTGGCGCCACAGCGGTGACGGGCGTGCTGGCCAGCACCTCCGCCGGGGCAGTGACGCAGACGGCGGC
>JANYKR010000311.1 GCA_025358155.1 Betaproteobacteria bacterium | reverse complement strand
GGCTCAAACAGCCGCCACCTGGCAAGTGACCTGATGACCGGTCAGCGGCGCGGCAAAGGCGGCTGCTGGATTGGCGACGCACGGCGGGCGGCGGGCGGCGGGCGGCGGGCGGCGGGCGGCGGGCGGTTTTGCACCTGCCTCGTGGCCTGTGGCTTGCACCAGCAGCCGCCTGAGTCGGTAAATCGACGGCGCGTTCTGGGCCTTCAAATACGCCTCTGTTTGAGCCCGCCGGGCGGGCGAGTGAGTCAACAAGGGCGTGATCAAAGCCGTGTATACGACCATGGTATTGCATTGAAGCGCTTTCTTTGCCTTCTTTCTTTTCGCCAAAAGAAAGAATGGTCGCCCGCCGGGGCGAATACCCGGCGCCGAATATCAAACGACGGCTGCACACAGCAAAGCGGCGCGATCAGAATCCCTGCGACGAGCGACCGCAACGAGCCGCAAGCCGCCGTTCAAACCCCGGCCAACGCCAACTGCGTGTCGAGTGCCGCCATCACGGCGGCCAGGGTCGGCACCTGGCCTGGGCCGCCCAGGCTGGCCACCGGCCCGGGACCGGTGATGCCGGCCAGCCCGGGTTCGTGGTCGCAGTAGATGCCGATGGTGGGCGCGCCAAAGGCCGCGCCAAGGTGCGAGAAGCCGGTGTCGAGGCCGACGATCTGGCGGGCCTGGCCCAGCACTGCGGCCGTATCGGTCACGCTCAAAAAGGGCGGCACGACACCGCCACAGCCGGTGGCGATGCGCTCGGCACGCAGGCGCTCGTCGGGGCTGCCCCAGACCAGCACGGGTGTCAGTCCGGCTGCCTGCAGGCGCAGACCCACCGCGATCCAGCGATCCTCGGGCCAGAGCTTTTCGGGCCGGCTGGCGCAGGGGATCAGCGCGGCGCTGGGGCCGGTCACCGACCAGCTGCCCACCGGCGCTGCGATGCCAAATTCCGGCGCACTGGCGGGCATGGCATAACCCAGGTGCGCAGCGGCAAGACGCCGGCAGCGCTCCACCGCCTGCAGGTTACGGGGCACTTCAGCCCGGCGACGGTAAAACAGCGCGGCCGCCGGCTCGCGGATGCTGCCGTAGCCGTAGCCCAGCAACGGCCCACGGGCTTGCAGGCCCCACAGCACGCTCTTGAGCAGGCCTTGCAGGTCCAGTACCGCATCGAACCGATCGCGCCGCAACTCGGCGCGCAAGGCCGACATCGCACTGCGTGTTTCGGGCTTGAACAGGCTTTTTCGCCACTTGCGCCAGGCCTGCGGCAGCACCCGCTGCACGCCGGGGTGCAGGCGCGGGATCGCGGCAAATGGCGCCTCCACCAGCCAGTCGACCTGCAGCCCGGGCAGCGCCCGCAACATGTCGCTGACCGCCGGCAAGGCATGAACCACGTCGCCCATCGACGAGGTCTTGACGATCAGGACCCGCACCTAGTTGCGGGCTTTGGCCTCGGCCACCAGCGCCGGGTTGAAGCGCGCATCGTTGTACATCTTGAACTGGCGGTAGACCTTGAAATAGGCCCTGCCCGCCTGGGCGTCGGCCAGCAAGGCCTCCAGGCAACTGCCCAGATCGGCGCGCTGCTGCAACAGCCGGTCGAGCTTGACCTGGCTGGATGCGATGTGCGCGGCATCGACATCGCGGCGCTCGGTCTGGGCGCGCATCGCGTTGACCTTGAGCGCCATGATCGACATCCGGTCAACCATGCTGCCGGCGGTCTCGCTGTTCAGGCGCGCGCCGGGCGGCACGGTCGAGACCGGCGCGTCGGTGCGGGCAGAGGCCGCGTCCACCAGGCCCAGCGCGGTCAGCAGCAACTCGTCGACCCGTTCGGTGGCATCGTTGCGGGCCTGGTTGAAGCCGTCGATCGCCCGCTTGTTGGCAGCAATCTCGGCAGGGCCCACGGTTGTGCGGCGTGCCAGGTCTTCTTCGGCCCAGAGGCTGCAGTTGAAGCGGTGGTTGCTCTGCACCCAGTGCCACAGGCCGTCATCGGGCGGTGCGGGTTGCCGGGAGGGCCAGCCCGGGGTGTCGAGCAGGCGGTCATGCAGATCGATCACCTGGGCGGCAGTGGGCAGGCTTGGGCTCATGGTGCAGTGGCAGAATCGACAGAGCGTTGATTATCGGCGCCTCCCCGACCCCGACACCTGCATGCCACCTCGCCCGCTGATCGTCCGCTTGTGCAACTGGATTGGCGATGTGGTGCTGAGCCTGCCGACACTGCAGCGGCTGCAGGCCAGCGGCTACGACCTGCAGCTCTACGGCAAGGGCTGGGCGCCGACGGTGTTGAGCGGCTATGCCTGGCCGGTCACCTTGCGCGCCAAGACGCTGCGCGAGCGGGTGCTGCAACTCAGGGCACTGCGCGAACAGTGTGCGGCGGTTGACCCGGGATTTGCGCAGCGCATCAACGCACTGGCGATGCCCAATTCATTCTCGAGCGCGCTGGAGTTGCGGCTGGCCGGCTTGTCGGCTGCGGGCGTGGCCAGCGACGGGCGCAGCCTGCTGCTGGGCCAGCGTCTGCGGGCCAAGCCCGCCGGTCCGCATGCGCTGGAGTCGTTCTTGGCCCTGGCCGACGGCCTACTGGGCAGCAGCGCCACGCCGCCAGTGTCGATCAACATGCGGCTGGCCACACCGGCCGTGGCGCAGGCGCGGGCGCTGGTGGCGCAACGCGGCTGGGGCGCCGCTGCGGGCTACCTTTGCATCGCGCCGTTTGCTGCGGGCACCGTGCACAAGATGGACAAGCGCTGGCCCGGGTTTCCGGCGTTGACGCAAAAGCTGTGCGCCATGGGCCTGACCGTGGTGGTCTGCCCCGGCCCGGGCGAGACCGCGCTGGCGCGCAGCGCTTACCCGGGCGCGCAAGTGGTCGAGAATTTGCCGCTGGACGCCTACGCTGCCCTGCTGCAAGGCAGCCGGCTGGTGATCGCCAACGACACCGGCCCGGGTCATTTGGCGGCCGCCACCGGCGCACGGCTGATCAGCGTGCTGGGCCCGACCAAGGTCGAGCAGTGGCGGCCCTGGGGGCCGACCGTCACGCTGCTGTCGGCGCGGCCGGACTGGCCCAGCGTCGAGACCGTGCTGGCGGCGGCGCTGGCGGCGTTGGCGCAAACGCCGAAGGCGGCCATGACAGCGCCGGTGGCGACATGACCGGGCAGGCCAAATTGCACCGTCTCGGCGCGATCCCCGGATCACCAACTTGATCGTTTTCTCCAACCACGCGCTGCGCCACTCAGGCGGCATCGAGCGCTACTTGCTGACCCTGGTGGACGGCCTGCACCGGCGCGGCGTGCGCCCGACCGTGGTCGCACGGCGCTTTGACGCGACGCTGCCCGAATACGGCTGGGTCGAGCCGGCTCGCATCCGCACCTGGGGCCTGGGCGGTGCGCTGCGCGACCGGTGGTTCGATTGGCGCTTGCGCCGGCTGCAGCGCCAGCGCGGCTGGCATCCGCTGATCGCGCTCAACCAGACCGGCGCCGCCGACATCGCCGTCTGCGGCGGCACCCATCCGGGCTACCTGGCCGCCATCGGCAAGACCGCCAGTTGGCGTGATCGCCTGGCGATCGCGCTGGAGCGCCGGCATCTTGAAAACGCTGCGGTGGTGATCGCACATTCGGGCCTGATGGCGTCCCAGGTCCGGGCCTTCTACGGCATCCCGGCAGCCAAGATCGAGGTGCTCTACCCGCCGGTGGACACCCGGCGCTTTCACCCGGTCACTGCCGAACAACGCCTGGCGCAGCGCCGGCAACTGGGCTTGCCGACCGACCGCGCGGTCTTTTTGCTGGCCTCGACCGGCCATGCCCGCAAAGGGCTGGACCTGCTGGTTCAGGCGCTGGGCCACAGTGAGCTGCCGGTGCTGCTGGTGGTGGCGGGTCGGCCGGTGGAAGTGCAGGCCCCGAACTTGCGCTACCTGGGTTACCGCACCGACATGGAGGACGTCTACCGCGCGGTGGATTGCACCGTGATGGCCTCGCGCTACGAGCCCTTTGGCCTGGTGGGCGTCGAGTCGGTGCTGTGCGGCACGCCGCTGATCGGCGCCGAGGGCATGGGCTGCATGGAGGTGCTGGGCACCGAGGCCGCACTGCCGTTTCGCATCGACCAGGCCGGCAGCCTGGACGCCGCGCTGGCGCAGGCCCTGGCGCGCTGGCAGCAGGGCACGCTGGCCGTGGCCGATCCGCTGGCCGCACTGCGCTACAACCCATCGGTGGACGCGCACCTTGACCGCCTGCTGGACTGGGTTGCGCGGCTCGCACCCACACCGCGCTAGCGTCCGAGGGATTGGCCCCATGGCATCGCCCCTGCACATCATCGAGCCCACGCTGACCGGCGACGCCGGCCACTGCCACAGCCTGGTCCGGGCGCTGGCCGGCGCCGCCGCGCCGCGAGCCGAGCTGACTGTCTGGGCCGGTACCCAGGCCGCCTCGTTCTGGCAAGGCCCTGGCCGGCTGGCACCGGTCTTTCACCGGCGCTGGCGCCGCCTGCAGGCGTATTGGCTCTACCGACGCCTGTTGCGCCAGCCCGGCCACATCCTTGTCGCCACAGCCGGCACCGCTGACCTGGTCAGCGCTGATTGGGCCGCCCGGGGCGTGATCCCGCCGCGCAAGCTGTTCTTGTTTGTGCACTGGCTCAATGCCAAGCCGTCCAAAGCCCGGCGGCTGGCCGCCATCGCCCGGCGCCAGCCCCATGTCGAAATCCTGGCACCCAGCCCGTCGGTGGCCGACTTTTTTCGCCAGTGCGGGTTCAAGGCGACGGTGGTGCCCTACCCGCTGGAGCCACAAGCCATGCCGGCGGCTGAAGGCAGCCCGGTGTTCAAGCACCTTTTGGTGGCCGGCGCGGCGCGGCTGGACAAGGGCTTTGCCCAGGTGGTGGACCTGGTGGCCGAGTTGCAGCGGCGCGGGCTGGACTGGCCCATCACCGTACAAACCTCGGTCGAACCGCGCCACCAGCATGACCAGGCCTTGGCGCAACAACTGGGCCGCTTGCGCGCCACCGGCTACGCTGCGCTGCGCACGCCCGACCAGGCCCTGGGCCCAGCAGGCTACCGGGCGCTGTTCGATGGCGCAATCGTGGTGCAACCGTACAGCGCGCAGGATTTTCAGGACCGTATCAGCGGCGTCACGCTGGACGCGCTGGGCGCGGGCTGTCCGGTGGTGGTCACGGCCGGCACCTGGCCAGCGCGGCTGGTACAGCGGTTCGATGCCGGCATCGCCACCGAGGATTTGTCCGCCGACGGTTTGCTGCGCGCCATCGGCCCGGTCCGGCAAGACTTTGCCCGCTACGCTGTCAACGCCCGGCAGGCCGCCGCCAGCGTGCGCGCCGAGCATTCGGCGCAAGGCTTGATGGATGTCGTGCTGGCGGGCGCGGGTCTGGAGGAGGGTATGCAGGGGGGTGTGGACGAAGGTGTGGACGAAGGTGTGGAGGTACGACCATGACCCTCACCGGGACAAGGCCCGAACCCACCACGGCAGCAGTGGCGCCTCGCCTATCGGTGATCGTGATCACCAAGAATGAGGCCGCCCGGCTGCCGACCTGCCTGGCCTCCGTCGCCTTTGCCGACGAGCTGATCGTGGTCGACGCCTCCAGCACCGACAACACCTCTGATCTTGCCCGCAGTTTTGGCGCCCGCGTCATCATCACCACCGACTGGCCGGGCTTTGGCCTGCAAAAGCAGCGCGCGCTGGACGCCGCCACCGGCGATTGGGTGTTTTGCATCGACGCCGATGAATGGCTGGACGACAGCTTGGCCGCCGCGATCCGGCAGCTCACCCGAGCACCGCTGGCCAGCGCGCCAGCGGCGCACTACAGCGTGGGCCGCATGTCGGCGTTTTGTGGCCAGTGGATGCGTGCCGGCAGCTGGTATCCCGATCGCGGCATACGGCTGTTCAAGCGCGGCAGCGCGCGCTTTTCGCCCGACCTGGTGCACGAGCGGCTGCTGCTCGACGGCTCAGCCGGAAAACCGTCCGAGCTGCCCGGCCTGTTGCTGCACAACAGCATCACCGGCCTGCACGACGCGGTCGACAAGATGAACCGCTACTCCAGCGGCCGGGCCGCCGACCTGCATGCTCGTGGCCGGCGCAGCGGTGTGGGCCGTGCGGTGGGCCACGGGCTGTGGGCGTTTTTTCGCGGCTACATGCTGCGGCGCGGCTTTCTGGATGGCCGGCTGGGCTTTGTGCTGGCGGTGCTGGACGGCCAGGCCTCGTATTTCCGTTACCTCAAGATGTGGCTGGCTGACCGGCCGACGCCGCATGAGTTGCCCCACCCGGACCAGCGTTGATCATGCGGGCCGCCAGGCCTCGACCGTGATCGCCTCTGCGCTGCCCCAGTCGGCCAGCGCGCCCGCATTCCACTGGCGCGCCAGCCTGCGTTGGGCGGCGCTGGGGCGGCCCGCCTGGTAGGGGTCGGCACCGGCCTGGATGGCCTCGCTCTGCTGGATGAAAAACCCGGCGTCGCGTTGGGGTGGCAGCATTGCCGGGCGCTCAAAGCCGGCCGCCATCAGCGCCGCGCACAACGACTGGCCGTCAAACAACGTCAAGTGGCGCGGTGGCTCCATGCCGCGCCAGTGCACCCCGTAGCGCGCCGCCCCCCGAGACGCCAGGTTCGGGGTTTGCAGCCACAAGCGCCCACCGGGCCGCAGCCAGCCCCGCAGCAAGCGCAGCGACTGCAGCGGCCGGTGCAGGTGCTCGATCACATGGTTGAGCAGGATGTGCTCAAAGCAGGCTGGCGGGTAGTCGGCCGCGCTCAGGGGCCCGGCAAACACCGCAAAACCTGACTGACGCGCCAGCCGGCCCGAGGCCTCGTCGATCTCCAGCCCTTCAGCCTGGAAACCCAGCGCATGCGCCACCCGCAAAAAGCTGCCGTTGCCACAGCCCAGGTCCAGCAAGCGCGCCCCTGGGCGCGTCGGCGCCGGCAGATGGCGGATGGTGTGGCCGGCGCGTGCGCGGCGCGAGGCGCTGGCGCCCAACAGCCAGCGTCCGCCCGGCAAGGCCGGCGCCAGCCGGTGGCCGTAGGTGTGGTTCAGGTAGTCGGCATGCAGCGCGCGCTTGAGGGGCAGGTCGGGCCGATCCCCCGGCACCAGAAAATGCCGATCGGGCGCTTCGTCATGGGTGTAGTAGCGCTTGTAGGCGCGGCCGATGCTGGCCTCGGTCGGGCGCGGGTCCAGCGCCGCCACACCGCATCGGGCGCAGCGCCGCAATTGCCACAGGCCGGGGGCCACACCAAAGATGCGGTCGGCCAGCCCTTGCAGCCAGACCGGACGGTCAGTGCCACCGCAGACCTCGCAGGTGGCCAATGCCTCCAGGTCAGAGGTCGGCCAGTTCTGATGTTCCAGGGTTTGCATGCGGGGAGCTGGCTGGGGGCATGAGAGGTCGGGCGGCAGCGCGGCAGGCGCCATGCCACTGCTAGGATTCGCCCCCAATGATGCCCCATCGCCCCAGCGACGCCGAGCCCACAAGCGGTACGGCCCAGGCTTCGCAGCCCGGCCTGCCGCTGGTGTCGATGCTGCTGATCGCGTACCGCCAGGCCGACAGCGTGGGTGCAGCAATTGCCGGCGCGCTGGCCCAGACCTACTCGCCGCTAGAGATCGTGATCTCCGACGATGCCTCGGGCGACGGCACCTGGGCCGCGATCCGGGCCGCGGTGGCGGGTTACGCCGGCCCGCACCGGCTGTTGCTCAACCGCAATCCGGTCAACCTGGGCATCGGCGCGCATTTGTCCAGGCTGGTCGCGCTCTCGAACGGCGAGCTGTTGTTCGTCGCCGCAGGCGACGATGTCTCGCTGCCGCAGCGCTGTGCCCGCACCGTCGAAGCCTGGCTGGCGCAGGGCCGCCGGCCCGACCTGATTGCCAGCGCGCTGATCGATATCGACGTCGGCGGTGCCGGGCGCGGCCTGATTCAGCCCGCCGACCTGGCGTGCTGGCGCAGTGCTGCCGACTGGTCCGCCCGCCCGCCGCATGTGATTGGCGCGGGCCAGGCCTGGACCCGGCGTTTGTTTGAGCGTTTTGGCCCCCTGCCCGCCGGCACAGTGGCCGAGGACCTGATCCTGGTGTTCCGCGCCATCGTCTCGGGTGGCGCCATCACGCTGACCGAGCCGCTGGTGCAGTACCGGCGAGGTGGCTTGTCGCGGCGCCGCCGGGCGTTGCGCGCCAGCGATGTCGGCGCCCGACTGGCCAGCAACGCCAGTCATTCGCTGGTGGAGTTGCCGTGCTTGTTGCGCGATGCGGCGCTGGCCGGCGTCAGCGCCGATGTGGCGCCACGGCTGCAGGCCCAACTGGCGCGTGAGCAGCATGTGGCCGCGCAACTGGCGCCCGCCTCGCTGGCCGCGCGCTGGCGCCGGCTCTGGGGCGACCGCGCGGTCCCGCGCCTGTTTCGGTGGCGAATTTTTGTCTACGCCGCCTGCCCGTGGCTGCTGGCGCCCGGTTTTGCGCTCAAACGCGTGCTGCTGCGCCACAGCCAACGACCCGAAGACTGAATCGCGGGCCCGCATGACAAGCCCGGTCAACCGGGGCCCAGGCCGCAGCGTTGTGCAGACAACCCGTCCGGGCACTGGCCGGGCCTGAAATTCAAAAGGGCACACCGCCCCGACACACCCCACTGGAGAACCCATGATCAAACGTCTGCTTGCCATCCTGTTTGCGTTCATCGCCGCCACCGCTTTTGCGGCAACCGATGTCAACAAGGCCAACCAGGCCGAACTCGAGGCCATCAAAGGCATCGGCCCGGCCATCGCCGGCAAGATCCTGGACGAGCGCAAGAAGAGCAACTTCAAGGACTGGCCGGACCTGGTCGAGCGTGTCAAGGGCGTGGGCGATGGCAATGCCGCCAAGTTCTCGACCGCAGGTCTGACCGTAAACGGCCAGGGCTTTGCCGGCGCCGCCGCCCCAGCGGCCAAAGCCGAGGCCAAGCCAGCCAAAGCCGACAAAGCCGCCGCCAAGACCGAAGCTCCCGCCGCTGCTGCACCAGCCCCTGCCACCAAGGCCGACAAGGCCGCTGCCAAGACCGAAGCCGCGTCGGCACCGATGAGCAAGGCCGATGCCAAGGCTGCCGCCAAGGCCAAGAAGGACGAAGAAGCCGCCGCCAAAGCCAAGGCCAAGGCCGACGAGAAGGCAGCCAAGGCGACGGCCAAGGCCGATGCCAAGGCCGCCAAAGCCACCAAGGCAGACGCTGCTGCCTCAGCCGCCAAGAAGTAAGCCGGAGCGCTGCTCCCCTCGAAAACGCCCCGCAATGCGGGGCGTTTTTCATGCTTGAGTCGCCAGGCATGCCATCCACAATCGACGGCGATGCCTGACTTTGACCACCTCATCGCCGGCGCCGGGTTTGCTGGCGCGGTTTGCGCCCGCCAATTGGCCGAGGGTGGCCGACGGGTGCTGTTGATTGATCGACGCAGCCTGCCGGGCGGCAATGCAGCCGATGTGCTGGATGCCCACGGCGTGCGCATCCACCCGCACGGGCCGCACATCTTCCACACCAACAGCGAGCGGGTGTTTCGCTACCTGTCGCGGTTTACCGACTGGCGCTTTTACGAGCACCGGGTGCTGTGTGAAGTCGGCGGCCAGCTGCTGCCGCTGCCGATCAACCGTTTGACCTTGAACCGGCTCTACGGCCTGGACCTGGACGAGGCACAGGCCGAGGCCCACCTGGCGCGGGTGCGGCTGCCCCGACCAGCCCTGCGCAGCAGTGAGGATGTGGTGCTGGCCTCCGTCGGCCACGACCTGTGCGAAAGGTTTTTTCGGGGCTACACCCAAAAGCAGTGGGGGCTGGACCTGAGCGAGCTGTCGGCCGGCGTGGCCGCACGCATCCCCACCCGCAGCAACGACGACGACCGCTACTTCAGCGACCGCTGGCAGTTCATGCCGGCGGCCGGCTACAGCGCGCTGTTCGACCGGCTGCTGGACCACCCGGGCATCGACTGGCGGCCGGGCACGGCCTACGAGTCGGTGCGCGGCCTGGGCCTGGCGCCACACACCGTCTACACCGGCCCGGTCGATGCCTACTTCGGCCATTGCCTGGGCGCACTGCCCTACCGCAGCATCCGGTTCGAGCACGAGCATCTGCCTGACATCGCCCGCTTTCAGGCGACCGGCACGGTGAACTATCCCAACACCCGGGCCTACACCCGCATCACCGAGTTTCGCCACCTGACGGGCCAGACGGGCGCCGGCACATCCATCGTGCGCGAATTTCCGCAGGCCCAGGGCGAGCCGTACTACCCAATCCCTCGGGCTGAAAACGAGGCGCTGTACCAGCGCTACGCGGCACTGGCAGCGGCCGAGCACAGCGTCAGTTTTGTCGGCCGGCTGGCCCAGTACCGCTACTACAACATGGACCAGGTGGTGGCCGCCGCGCTCAAGCTCGGCGACACCCTGCTGAGGCAAACCACCGCTCAGTCGTGACCCTTGCCCTTGCCATGGCCCTTGTCCTTGTCATGGCCGCGGTTGTCATGGCGGTCGCCGCGGTCATCATCACGCCAGCCCTCGCGCCGGTCCTCGCGCCGGTCTTCGCGGTAATCGCGGCGGATCTCACGGCCCGGGCCGCGCTCGCGGTACCAGTTGTCCTGCACAAAATAGACCGGCTGACCGCAGGCCTGGTACTGGCCGCAGTAGCGGCGCCAGTCCTTGCGGTGGCCCGGCGGCACCCACAGGTAGACCGGCGGCGGGGCGGCATAGACCGGCGAGCTGATGATCACCGGCTGCTGCACGTAGAGCTGGGGCTGCGGAAACCGGCCGATGTCGACTCGGCCGTAGACACCTGGCTGGCTGATGCCGATGGACACGCCCACATCGGCGGCCCGGGCCGGCAAGGCACCGGTCAGGCTGGCCGCGAGCAGCAAAGTCATCGAAAAAACGGTCTTGGCTTGCATCTTGATGTCTCCTGAGGACCCTGCGTCGCAGGGCTTGGAAGTACAACGCCCGGGCCCGGACAACCGTTGTCGGCGCAAGCTGTAAAGCTTTGTAGGCCGACAACGGCCTCACGACCCGCCTGCACGGGCACGGTGGCTGCGCAGGCCCGAGCCCGCGGCGTGGAGGCCGTAGGCGGTTACGCCACGCCGCGCCAGCCAAAAAACGCCAACACCTCGTCGCGCCGGGCCAGCGTGTCCGCCTCGCCCAGCGCCATCAGCGCCCGGGTGTAGGGCGCCTCGAACAACAGGTAGCTGGCCAGCGCGGCACCGCGCGGGCCTTGCTGTGCGAGCTTGCTGCTCACCCCCACGCCGCCCAGCAGCGCGCGCACCGGGCGCGGCAGGCTGTCGATGTGCATCGCAGCGATGTCGTCCAGCCGCTGGCTGGGCGCGATCACCAGCGCCTGCACCGGGCGCAGCGCCGTGTCGAGCCGCTGCGCTTCGGGCAGCAGTGCCAGCGTGCGGTTGATGCGCGCCATGCGCTCGATGTCGACCGTCATCGCATCGAGAAAAATGCCGGACAGCGCGTGACCGGCGATCTGCGCAATGCTGGGGTAGCCGGTGTTGGGCGCAAGCCGGCCGCTGGGCTCGTGCATGCGGCCGGCACCGATCACCAGCACCCGCTGCGCTCCCAGGTGGATGGCGGGCGAAATCGGCGCCATCTGGCGCATCGAGCCGTCGCCAAACCACTCGGTCTGGTCACCCCGTGGCAACTCGGCCGCCGGAAAGACAAACGGAATTGCCGACGAGGCCAGCAGATGACGGTGCGTCAGATCGGTTGGCAGCGCCACCCGCTGCGAGCGGGTCCAGGGCGTGATCGGCACGGCCGACTGGTAGAACGTGACATGCTCGCCGCTGCCGTAGCCCGACGCGGTGATGGCCAGCGCCTGCAGGTGGCGCGAGGCCAGCAGCCGGGGCAGGCGGTCCAGCGGCACGGCCTCTGCCAGCAAGTCGCCCAAGGGGCTGTTGTCGAGCAAGGAGCGTGGCCGCGCCTTGCGAAAGCGGTTGATCGCCCAGCCCACCGACAACATCGTCAGCCACTGCGCACCGCTGCGGATCACGCCCAGCGAGTCGGCGCGGAACACCTGCTCGGCCCGAAAGTCACGCCAGACGGTTTGCAGCGTGGCCACCGCAGCGCAGAAGTCGTCGCTGCGGCAGGCCAGCGCGGCCGAGTTGATGGCACCGGCCGAGGTGCCGCAGATCACTGCAAACGGGTTGCGGCGCAGGTCGGCGCCGGCCTCGCGGCGCAGCTGCGCGATGGCGCCCAGCACACCCACCTGGTAGGCCGCGCGGGCACCGCCGCCGGTGAGCACCAGGCCGGTGAGCGGGGTTTCGTACATGCCTGAACTCTAGAACTTTGGCCCGGCCGGCCGCTTCAGGCCTGCTCGTAAACAATGGCAGCGCGGCCATCTGGCGCCAAGGCCTTGCAACGTGCCAGGGCCTCGTCGGTGGGCCAGAAGCGGCCGGCATCGCCCAGGTCGATCTCGGCCACCGCGCTGGGCCGGTGCACTTGCAGGCGCAGCGGCAAGCCCAGGGTCAGCTCACCCTGCTCGCCCATCTCGCGGCGGGCCGGCCAGGTGGCCACCATCTCGGCCAGGCTGGGCAAGCCGCCCCGCACATCGGTGCCCAGCGCCATGCTGAGGTAGCGGCCAAAACGCGCCCGCGCGCCGGCCAGGTCCCAGACCTGGGTCACATTCAGCCGCAAGCCGCCCGAAAAACGGTCGTTCTGGACCTTGCCCTGCACGATCAACAACTCGTCCTCGGCCAGCAGCGTCTTGTTGGCCTCGATCAGTTCGTCGTTGGCCACGGCCTCAAGAAAATCGCTGCCATCATCGAGCTTGAAGATCGCCACCCGACCCCGCTGGCCGACCACAAAGCGCAAGTCGCTGACGATGCCGGCCAGCAGTTGCGGCTCACGGCTGTCGGCCACATCGGCGATCCGGCGTTTGCAAAAACGCCGCACCTCGGCCGCGTGTTCGTCGAACAAATGGCCCGACAGGTAAAAGCCGATCGCCGACTTCTCCAGCAGCAAGCGCTCGCGCACGCCCCAGGGCTCGGCCACGGCCAGGGCAGGCTCCTGGGTGCTGGAGCCGTGGTCGCCATCGTCAAACAAGCCGCCTTGCGAGGCGTTGACCACCTGGTGCTCGGCAAATTCGACACCCAGGCTGACATTGGCGACCAGGCTGGCGCGGTCGGGATTGATCGCGTCAAACGCACCCGCCTTGATCAGCGCGTCGATGGCGCGCTTGTTGACCCGTTTGCGGTCGATCCGGGCGCAGAAGTCAAAAAAGCTGCGGAACGGCCCGCCCTCGGTGCGCGCCTCGACAATCGCCTCGACCGCGCCCTGCCCCGAGCCCTTGACCGCGCCCAGCCCGTAGCGCACCACTTTGGCGTTGACCGGCTCGAAGCGGTGGCTGCCGCGGTTCACATCCGGCGGCTCGAAGCTGATGCCAAACAGCTTGGCGTCATGGAGCAAGACCTTGAGCTTGTCGGTGTCGCCCATCTCGACCGTCATGTTGGCGGCGTAGAACTCGGCGGTGAAATGCACCTTGAGCCAGCCGGTGTGGTAAGCCAGCAGCGAGTAGGCGGCGGCGTGGCTCTTGTTGAAGCCGTAGCCGGCAAACTTCTCCATCAAATCGAAAACTTCGTCGGCCTTGTCCTGCGAGATGCTCTGCTTGGCCGCACCGGCCCGGAAGATCTGCCGGTGCTCGGCCATCTCCTCGGCCTTTTTCTTGCCCATCGCCCGGCGCAGCAGGTCGGCACCGCCCAGCGAATAACCGCCCAGCACCTGCGCGGCCTGCATCACCTGCTCCTGGTAGACCATGATGCCGTAGGTCTCGGAGAGCACCGGCGCGAGCAGCGGGTGCGGGTACTCGATGGTCTCCTTGCCGTTTTTGCGGGCGCAAAAGCTCGGGATGTTCTCCATCGGGCCGGGCCGGAACATCGCGTTCAACGCGATCAAGTCCTCCAGCCGGCTCGG
Organism: Betaproteobacteria bacterium; assembly: GCA_025358155.1. Lineage (GTDB taxonomy): Bacteria > Pseudomonadota > Gammaproteobacteria > Burkholderiales > Burkholderiaceae_C > Pseudaquabacterium. Next base: position 33,430 of record JANYKR010000311.1, on the reverse strand, counting down.
CCGCGCCTCTTTCAGCATCGCCTGCATGCCGCGTGATTCAAACTGGAACACGCTCTCGGTGAGGCCGTCCGAGAACAGCTTGTAGACCTTGGCGTCGTCGAGCGGTATGGTCTCGAAGCTGAAGTTCTCGCGGCCCGGGTGGCGGGCGACGATGAAGTCCTTGGCCAGCTCCAGGATGGTCAGCGTGGCCAGGCCCAGAAAGTCGAACTTGACCAGGCCGATGGCTTCGACATCGTCCTTGTCGTACTGGCTGACCGCCGAATCGCTGCCCGGCTGCTGGTAGAGCGGGCAAAAGTCGGTGATCTTGCCCGGCGCGATCAGCACCCCGCCGGCGTGGGTGCCGATGTTGCGCACGATGCCCTCGACCCGCATCGCCAGGCTCAGCAATTCGGCCACTTCTTCTTCTGCGGCTTCGCGCTGCTCCAGCTCGGGCGCTTCGGCACGGGCGTAGATGATGCCGGGGTCGGGCTTGTCGGGCAGCAGCGCCAGCGTCACCGTCTTGCCGGGCGGCGCCGGGATCAGCTTGGCGATGCTGTCCACATGGCCATAACCCATGCCCAGCACCCGGCCGATGTCGCGCAGCGCGGCCTTGGCCGCCATGGTGCCGAAGGTGGCGATCTGGCTGACCGCCTCGCGGCCGTATTTGTCCTTGACGTAGTCGATCACCCGGTCGCGGTTGCCCTGGCAGAAGTCGATGTCAAAGTCGGGCATCGACACCCGCTCGGGGTTCAGGAAGCGCTCGAACAACAGGTTGTACTGCAGCGGGTCTAGGTCGGTGATCTTCATCGCATAGGCCACCAGCGAGCTGGCGCCAGAGCCCCGCCCCGGCCCGACCGGGCAGCCGTGGGTCTTGGCCCAGATGATGAAGTCGGCCACGATCAAAAAGTAGCCCGGAAAGCCCATCTTCAGGATGGTCGTGATCTCGAAATCAAGCCGATCGACGTAGCGGGCACGCTGCGCCTCGCGTCTGGCCGGGTCCGGGAACAGCATGCGCAGCCGGTCCTCCAGACCCTGATGGCTGACCTGGCGGAAGTAGTCGCCCATCGGCGTGGGCTTGCCGGCGTCGGGGCCATCGGTCAGCAGCGGCGTCGGGAAGTCGGGCAGGTAGTTCTTGCCCATCGCCAGCGTCAAATTGCAGCGCTGGGCGATCTGCACGGAATTAGCCAGGGCTGAGGGCAGATCGGCAAACAACTCGGCCATCTGGGCCTGGGTCTTGAAATACTGCTCCCTCGAAAAGCGCTTGATGCGCTTGGGGTTGGACAGCGCCTCGCCCTCGGCCACGCAGACCCGGGCCTCGTGCGCGTCAAAGTCGTCAGGCACCAAAAATTCGATCGGGTGGGTGGCCACCACCGGCAGGCCAAGTTCAGCCGCCAGCGGCACGGCGGCGCGCACATGGGCATCCTGCGTAGGCAGGCCGGCGCGCTGAAGTTCCAGGTAAAACCGGCCCGGGAACAAGTCAGACATGCGCTGCGCTGCGACCCGGGCCCGGGGCACGTCACCGGCCAGCAGGGCCAGACCCACCGCACCCAAGTCAGCGCCCGAGAGTGCAATCAGCCCGCCGCCCAGTTCAGCCAGCCAGTCCCACTTGACCCAGGCCTGGGCCTTTTGCACGTTCTTGACCCAGGCCCGGGCCAACAGCTCGCACAGGTTCAGGTAGCCCTGGCGGTCTTGCACCAGCAGCAGCAGGCGGCTGGCCTGTTTGTCGCTGCCCGAGACCGCCGGGTCGGGCTCCAAAAAAATGTCGGCGCCGATGATCGGCTTGACGCCCTTGCCCCGGCAAGCCTTGTAGAACTTGATCGCGCCAAACAGGTTGGCGAGGTCGGTGATCGCCAAGGCCGGCTGGCTGTCGGCACGGGCCGCCACAGCGGCATCGTCGATGCGCAAGGTGCCATCGACGACGGAGTATTCGGTGTGGGTGCGCAGGTGGACGAACGGCATCCGGACGATTGTAGGGAGACGCCCGGGAGCCGGATGGGGGTCAGTTTTCAATCGCCAAGGGCCGGCTTCGGGTCAAGTGGCGCGGCCGACAAAGTCGTCGCTGCCACAGCATTGAAAGAACCCGGCCATGGGAAGGAACTTCGCTGAGTAGGAGCGCAAAAACTGGCATTCTGGTCAGACTGACTTTCGCGACCCGACCTCATCATCGGCGCCACAGGCGCCCACCATGGGCTGACCGTCGTCACGCGCGGCATGTCGGACTTCGAGCGCGCCAGGGTTCCATCCCTGAATCGCTGAACCCTCGCTGCAGACCAGCGCTGAACACCATTTGTCAGAACCAGCGGTCGAAGTGCTGTCAAAGGTCAAGATCAGCCCGGGTTGTTGCGCTCTTAAAATATTGCTGTGATTCATTCGCATCTCAACATTGCAAGTTACCGCTTTGTAGCGCTGGACGACCTGGTCGGCCTGCGCCAGCGGCTGTTTGACGCGGCCGAGGCCCTCGGCTTGAAAGGCACCGTGCTGATGGCTGAAGAAGGCCTCAACCTGTGCCTGGCCGGCCCGCCCGCAGGGGTGGAGGCCTGGCTCGAAGCGCTGCGCACCGACCTGCGTTTTGCCGGGCTGGAGGTCAAACGAAGCTGGAGCGACACCCAGCCCTTCAAACGCCTGAAGGTCAAGATCAAGCGCGAGATCATCCGCATGAACCAGCCAGCGGTGCGCCCCACTGCCGGACGGGCTGCAGCGGTGGATGCCGCCACCTTGGCGCGCTGGATCACGCAAGGCACCGACGACGCGGGTCGGCCGCTCAAGCTGCTCGACACCCGCAATGACTTCGAGGTCGACGCCGGCGCGTTTGACGGCGCGCTGAACTGGCAGCTGCAAAAGTTCAGCGACTTCCCGGCCGCGCTGCTGGCGCACCAGACTGAACTGGCGGGCCACACCGTGGTGATCTACTGCACCGGCGGCATCCGATGTGAAAAGGCGGCGCTGGTGATGCAGGCGCAGGGCTTGGCCCACAGCTTCCAGCTCGACGGCGGCATCCTGAAATACTTCGAGGACACCGCCGGCCTGGCACCGGGCTGGCAGGGCCGCTGTTTTGTATTTGACGAGCGCGCCGGGCTCGACACCGCCCTGACAGCCTGATCGCCCAGGTTCAGCCATGGCTTGGTTGCTGCGTCTGTTTGGCCTGCTGCTGTTGGTGTCGGCACTGGCGCTGCCGCTGCTGCAGGCACCCGACCGGCCGGTCGAGACGCTGGTGGCACGCTGGGCGCCGGCGCCGTCGGAGTTCTTGGACTTGCAGGGCCAGCTGGTGCACTACCGCGACGAGGGGCCGCGCAACGATGCAGCGCCCATCGTGCTGCTGCACGGCACCTCGGCCAGCCTGCACACCTGGGAGGGCTGGAGCAAGGCCTTGCGCGGCCAGCGGCGGGTCATCAGCCTGGACCTGCCCGGCTTCGGTCTGACGGGCCCGTTTGCCGGCGATTACCCCTCACGCTGGGCCGGCCAGCCGCTCTACACCGCTGATCACTACGCCCGCTTTGTGCTGGACCTGCTGGACCGGCTGGGCGTGCAGCGTTTTGTGGTGGCCGGCAACTCGCTGGGCGGTGACGTGGCCTGGCATCTGGCGGCCGCCTCGCCGCAACGGGTGACGCAATTGGTGCTGGTGGACGCGGCCGGGTACAAGTTCAACCCTGACAACGTACCGCTGGGCTGGCGCATTGCCCGGCTGCCGGTGCTCGGCCGGTTGACCGAACACTTTTTGCCTCGGCCGTTTGTGCTGCAAGGCCTGCGCACGGTGTACGCCAACCCGGCTCTGATCGACGAGGCCCTGATCGACCGCTATTTTGAGCTGGCGCTGCGCGCCGGCAACCGCGCCGCGTTGGTGCAGCGGCTGCAGACCTGGTCACCGGGCGAGGGCGTGGACAAAGTTGTCGGTGTCTCGGCGCCGACGCTGATCCTGTGGGGCGGACGCGACCAGTTGATCCCGCCGGCATTTGCCGCACGATTTGCCGCCGACATCCCGGGCAGCCAACAAGTTTTGTTTGACGATCTGGGCCATGTGCCGCAAGAAGAGGACCCGCAACGCACGGTGGCCGCCGTCAAGGCCTTTCTCGGGCTGCCGGCCGCGCCGGGCCATTGAACCGGGCCGTCAGGACCGCAAACCCTCACGCAAGGCCACCAGCACCTCGGAGTGGAACTCGCGCCGGTACAAGACCCACAGCACCAGCGCGGTAGCCGCCATGAAAGCCCAGGGCGAAAAAAACCAGGCCACCGCTGCAAACGACAGGTAGTAGGCGCGCAGGCCGTCGTTGAAGGTTTCGGCCGCCAGCCCCATCACCCGTCCGGCGCGGTCGGCAAAGGCCTCGCGCAGCGAGTCATCGCGCGATTGATCAAACTGCCTGGCCTCGGGTGCGGCGCCCACCATGATGGCGCCAAAGCTATATTGGCGCTGGCTCCAGGTGAAGCGGAAAAACGCGTGCACAAAGATCGCCGCCAACAACGCCAGTTTCATGTCGAACACCAGCACCGACGTGCGGGCAGCAAAGGGCAGCTCACGCACCAGTTCGCTGGCCTTCTCGGTAGCGCCCAATGCAGCCAGCAGGCCGCCGATGATCAGGATGCTGGTGGAGGCAAAAAACGAGGGGCTGGCCGACAGGCTTTGGGTCACGGCCGAGTCGACGATGCGGTTCTCGCGGTGCGTGGCCTGCAGCATCCAGCGGCGCCGCCACTGGTTGGTGGTGACCAGGATGGACGGCCGCACCTCGGCCAGGCGTTTGGCAAAGTGCGCATAGCCTACCCAGCCGCCGAAAAATAGCGCCACCGCCAACCAGTCCACCCAGGGCAGCAGCGCCAGCGGTTTGAGCAAAGTGTCCATCTGCTCCACTGTAGCGGCTGGGGTCCGGGGCAGCGCCCGAACTGCCGCGCGGCAGCGGCGAGACATCCGAACGACACCCGCACGACATCCGCACGACATCCGCACGACCTCACAGCAAACGCAGCGCCGATCCCCGGGCCGACCGCCATGGCGTCAAACCTCCGGCCTGCCTGCTGGCAACCGGCGGTTAGTCCTACGGGATTCCAGCGCGTTGCAGGCATGCTCACGGGCAGGCGACTGGGCAAACCGAAGCCACCACACTGACCCGAGCGCCAATCCGCAACAGCCCGAGGCTGACGGGGCGGGCCTGTTTTGTGGACAGCGCCAGCACGCTGCCTTTAGCCGCGAGGGCCGCAGATTCTGACGGGCCAGACTGGATAAACTGATTCAGGTATGACACAAACACTGCCGCAAACAATGCAGCCTTCGCAGCCGTCACTGATGCCACCAACACAGCCACCAACTCAGCCACCAACCCAGCTGCCAGCACAGCCGCCAGCACGGCCGCCGGCACCGCCGCAATCCCTGCAGTCAGTGCCGCCAGATGCACCGCCGGCTGACGTTGGGCCTGCAGCCGTTCCCGTGCCCGGTCCGGTGCACTTCCAGATGCCCATCGACGTGCGCAGCGCATCGTTGGCGCTGCTGGCGGCCTTGGCCAGCGTGTTTGCCTTGCACTGGGCGGCAGCAGTGTTCATCCCGTTGTTGTTGGGCGTGCTGCTGAGCTACGCGATGTCGCCGGTGGTGGATCGGCTGCAGCGCTGGCATGTGCCGCGCGCGCTGGGTGCGGGCGTGCTGCTGGTGACGATGCTGTGCGGTCTGGGTGCGGGTGCCTGGGCTATGGCCGATGACGCCGCCGCGCTGGTCGAGTCGCTGCCCGAAGCGGCGCAAAAGCTCGGCCAAGCCCTGCGCGCCAAGCGTGACGCGCCCGAGAGCGCGATGCAGAAAGTGCAACGCGCCGCTGCCCGCCTGGAACAAGCGGCCGAAGAGTCAGGCTCGGCTACGCCGGTGGTCGGCCGGGGTGTGACCCGGGTGCAGATCGAGCGCAGCCACTTCAACATCAAAGAATATCTCTGGAGCGGCACGCTCGGCCTGATGGCCTTCGTCAGCCAGGCCTTGTTGGTCTGTCTGATCGGTTTTTTCTTGATGGCTTCGGGCAACCAGTTCCGGCTCAAGATGGTGCGGATTGCCGGACCTACTTTCAGCAAGAAGAAGATCACCTTGCAGGCGCTGGACGAGATCACCGACCAGATCCACCGCTACCTCATGGTCCAACTGGTGACCAGCATCGGGGTGGGCGTGCTGACCTGGCTGGCGCTGCTGTGGATAGGGCTGGAGCGTGCTGCAGTCTGGGGCGTGGCGGCGGCAGTGCTCAACCTGGTGCCCTACCTCGGGTCGATCATCATCACCGGCGGACTGGCGCTGGTGGGCCTGCTGCAGTTCGGCACGCCCGGCATGGCGTTGCTGGTCGGCGGTGTGTCGCTGGCCATCCACGGCGTGTCGGGTCAGTTGGTTACGCCGTGGCTGACCAGCCGCAACAGCCGACTCAATCCCGTGGCCGTGTTTGTCGGCATGCTGGCCTGGGGCTGGCTGTGGGGCCTGTGGGGCTTGCTGCTGGGCGTGCCGCTGCTGATGGGGGTCAAGGCGGTGTGCGACCGGGTCGATGAGCTCGGGTCCATAGGCGAGCTGCTGGGCCAGTGAGGGCGATTCACCGGCGCTTCAAATGCGCCAGGTTGCGCTGCCGCCCTTACTTCAGAGGGTCTGGCACACCTCCCGGAATGCGCACCCGCGCCACGTTCAGCGTCATCGACACCGCGGTGTAGTAGCCGCTCACGCCGATCAAGTCCATCACGCCTTTTTCGCCAAAGAGCTTCAAGGCTTGTTGGTAGCTTGCGTCGCTCACGTTCTTTTGCTGGTGCAGTTCGGTGCAAAAGTTGTAGACCGCTGACTCGTCCTCGCTCATGCCTTCCGGGCGCTGGTTGCGGGCCAGCTGCTCGGTGATCTTGGGGCTCAGGCCGGCTTTCATGGCCAGGCTGTGGTGCGCAAACCATTCGTATTGCGAGGTCCAGTGGCGCGCGGTGATCAAGATCGCAAACTCGTTCAGGCGCAGCGGGATCGAGCTGCCATAGCGGATGTACTCACCCACTTTCTGCAACCGATCTCCCAGCACCGGGCTGCGCGCCCAGGCGTTGAAGGGGCCGTTCTCCAGAATGCGTCTGGCGGCCTCGGGGCTGCTGTCGCCACCACCGCGTGGGCCGGAGAGCAGGTCTTTGACCAGCTTGCTTTGCTCGGCCGACAGCTGAGCCGGGTCGAGGACAGGGAAGCGTTCTGGCCCCTTGTCCTGTGCAGGGGCTGGGCCCTGGGCCAGCACGCTGGCGACCAAGATACCCGCCATCCCTTGTTTGTTCATGCTTGACTCCGGTTGTTGACGCTTGTGTTGATGCTTGCCTTGACCCACGAGCAGCTTGGCTCACGGTGGGGGAAGCCGCTGTAGCGGTGGCGACACCGCTGCGCTGTCGCTACCGCAACCACTACCGCAACCGCTACCGCAGCGGACATGGGCCTTGGGCGGTGCAAGGCTCGCATCAGCACACGGTCATCTGGATTCAGTTTCAAGGCGCCAGGTCGAACACCAGCACCTCGGCGTCTTGCCCTTGGCCCAGGCTGAGTTGCGTCTCGCCCAGCAGGCCCATCGCATCGCCGGCCTGCAACGCCTGGCCGTTGACGGTCAGCGTGCCGCGTGCAAGGTGCACCCAGGTCCGGCGCAACGGGTCCAGCGCTAGCTCGGCCGACTCGTCGCCATCGAACAGGCCGGCGCGGATCGAAGCATCGGCGTGCAAGGTCACCGCACCCCCTTGGCCACCGGGCGCGGCCACCAGGCGCAGTTGGCCCCGTTTGTCGGCGTCAGAAAACGCCTTCTGCTCGTAGCTTGGCACCAGGTTGGCCGCGCTGGGCAGTAGCCAGATCTGCAGGAAGTGGGTGGTGGCGTCGGGCGCGTGGTTGAACTCGCTGTGGCGCACGCCGCTGCCGGCCGTCATGCGCTGCACCTCGCCGGGGCGGATCGCCTCGCCGTTGCCCATGCTGTCCTGGTGCGCCAACGCTCCTTCGAGCACATAGCTGATGATCTCCATGTCACGGTGGCCGTGGGTGCCAAAGCCAGTGCCGGGGGCGATGCGGTCCTCGTTGATCACCCGCAGGTTGCCAAAGCCCATATGCGCCGGGTCGTGGTAGTCGGCAAATGAGAAGGTGTGAAAGCTCTTGAGCCAGCCGTGGTCGGCGTAGCCCCGGTCGGTGCTGCGGCGCAGGGTGATCATGTCGGGTCTCCTATATCGATGCTGGCATCGTCGCACTGTCGGCCTGCCCGTGGCACCCGCCGCGCTTGAAGCGGGCGTTCAAATAAGATGAAGCCAACATGACCCAACCGCGCCGCAACGCCCTGACCCCTGACGCCTTGCAGATGATGGACATCATCGCCCGCACCGGCAGTTTTGCCGCCGCCGCACGGGAGCTGGGTCGGGTGCCGTCGGCGTTGACCTACAGCGTGCGGCAACTCGAAGACGCGCTGGACGTGCTGCTGTTCGACCGCAGCTCGCGCCAGGCCCGGCTCACCGCCGCCGGCCAGGAGTTGCTGGACGAAGGCCGCCGCCTGCTGGCCGAGATGGACGCGGTGGCGAACCGGGTGCGCCGGGTGGCCACCGGCTGGGAGAGCGAGCTGACCGTGGCGGTGGACGACGTGATCTCCCGACTGACGGTGTTTGAGCTGGTTGAAGGCTTTTTTGCCCAGCGCGACAGCAACGGCAGTGGGCCGGGCACCCGGCTGCGGCTGCGCAACGAGGTGCTGGCGGGGCTGTTGGAGTCGCTCGTCAGCGGTCAGGCCGATCTGGCCATCGGCGCGATGATGAGCACGCCGCCGCAGTCGGGCATCGAGTTGCGGCCTCTCGGCGAGGTGGCCTTCGTCTACGCCATGGCACCCCACCACCCGCTGGCCCTGGCCACCGAGCCGCTCAGCGACGCGCAAATGATGGCGCACCGCGCAGTGGCGGTGGCCGACTCGGCTCAGCGCGCCTCACCCATCACGGTCAATCTGCTGCCCGGACAAGACGTGTTCACCGTGCCCACCATGGCCGCCAAGATCGAGGCCTTGCTGCGCTGCCTGGGCTGCGGCTTTGTGCCCGAACCGCAGGTGCGGGCCCATTTGCGCACCGGCCGGCTGGTGGCCAAGCCGGTGCAGCGCTGCAGGCTGCCGGCGCAGTTTGGCTACGCCTGGCGCGGCGCCGCCACCACCCAGCCGCGCAAGGCACCGCAAGGCCTGGCGCTGCAGTGGTGGTTGACCCAGCTGAGCAACCCCACCACCCGCCAGGCGCTGCTAGAGCGGCACGGCGGGTTTTTGGCACCGCTCGATTGAGCCCCACTTGACCTCCCCTTCAGCGCAACCCTACACCGGGCGTTTTGCGCCCTCACCCACCGGCCCGTTGCATGCGGGCAGCCTGGTTGCAGCGCTGGCCAGCTGGCTCGATGCCCGGGCCCACGGCGGGCGCTGGCTGGTGCGCATCGAGGACCTGGATCGCCCGCGCTGCCAACCGGGCGCAGCCGAGCAGCTGCTGGCCCAACTCGCGGCCTGCGGCCTGCTGCCCGACGAGTTGCCAGTCTGGCAATCCAGCCGCAGCGCGCTGTATGCCGACGCGCTGGCGCGGCTGGCCGACTCGGGTTGGGCCTATCCCTGCGGCTGCAGCCGGCGCGACATTGACACGGCACTCACGGCGCAGGGAGTGCCGCACCAGCGCTTTGGCGAGCGCCCTTACCCCGGCAGCTGCCGCAACGGCCTCCACGGCCAGCCCGCCCGCGCAGTCCGGCTGCGCACCGTGCAGGCTGACGGCGCGGATGTCTGCATCGAGGGCTGCGACCGGCGCCTGGGCCCGCAGCAGCAGAACCTGGCGCAGACCGTCGGCGACTTTGTGCTGCGCCGGGCCGATGGCCTCTGGGCCTACCAGTTGGCCGTGGTGGTCGACGACGCCGAGCAAGGCGTCACCGACGTGGTGCGCGGTGCGGACCTGGCGGACAACACCGCCCGCCAGATCCACCTGCAGCGCCTGCTGGGTCTGGCCACGCCGCGCTACCTGCACACGCCGCTGGTGCTGGACGCGGACGGCCACAAACTCAGCAAGCAAAACGGCGCCGTGGCGTTTGCCAGCGCAGACCCGCAGGTCGTGCTGTGGGCGTTGGCGGCGGCCGGTTCCGTGCTGGGCCTGCCAACGGCCACTGCCAGCACGGTGGCCGACTGGCTAGCGGCCGCCACCGCCGCCTGGTGTGCGCGCTGGGGCCCCGCTGCGCCGCGATGCCCTGCCAGCGCGGTGGCATGATGCGGGCCTTTGTCAAACCCCGTTGAACTGGACCGTCAAGATGATCACCACCGCCTCTGGCCTGCAATACGAAGACACCACCCCCGGCACTGGCGCCGAGGCCGCGGCCGGACAGCGCGTGTCGGTGCACTACACCGGCTGGCTGCACGCCCCCGACCAGGCCAACGGGCGCGGCGCCAAATTCGACTCCAGCAAGGACCGGGGCGACCCGTTCAAGTTCCACCTCGGCGCCGGCCAGGTGATCGGCGGCTGGGATGAAGGTGTGCAGGGCATGAAGGTGGGCGGCACCCGGGTGCTGCTGATCCCGTCCGAGCTGGGCTACGGAGCCCGCGGCGCTGGCGGCGTGATCCCGCCCAACGCCGCGCTGGTGTTCGAGGTCGATCTGCTGGCCCTGTGAGCTTTTTGGCCTGCTTGCCCGGGCGCTGCTGCCCTGCATGACCACCCCAGCCCCAGCCCTGCGGCCCAGCCCGATGATCGACTCTCGCAAATCGCCGGCGGGCACGCCGGCCTGGCCGGCCTGGACCGCATCGGCACCCCATGTGCTGGCGCTGCTGGCAGTCTGGTTGCTGTTTACGGCATGGCTGCGCCCCTTGCTGCTGCCCGACGAAGGCCGCTACGGCGAGGTGGCGCGCCAGATGTGGCTGGGTGACGGCCTGGTGCCGGTGCTCAACGGCGTGCCGTTTTTCCACAAGCCGCCGCTGACCTACTGGGTCGACATGCTGGGCATGTCGATGTTTGGGCCGACGACGTTCAGCGTGCGCCTAGGGCCTGCGCTGGGCGCCTGGCTGATGGGCGCGGCACTCTGGCTGACGCTGCGCCGCCGCCAAGGTGTGCGCCCCGCCGGCGTGGCGCTGGCGGTGCTGGCGACCACACCGTTTTTCTTCATCGGCGGCCAGTACGCCAACCATGACATGCTGGTGGCCGGCACCATCACGGCGGCGGTGCTGAGCATTTACCGGGCCGTGGCAGACGGCGCGCCGGTGCTGCGCTGGCTGCTGCTGGGCTGGGCTTTCTGTGGCTTGGCGGTGCTGTCCAAGGGCTTGATCGGCGTGGTGTTGCCGGCCCTGGTGATCGGACCCTGGCTGCTGGCGCAAGGCCGCTGGCGCGACATGTTGCGCCTGCTCAACCCGCTCGGCCTGCTGGTTTTTGCGGCCGTCGCCCTGCCGTGGATGCTGGCGATGCAGCAGCGTTACCCGGATTTTTTTGACTATTTCATCGTCGAGCAGCACTTCCGCCGCTTTGCCGGCACCACCTTCAACAACGTGCAACCGCGCTATTTCTACCTGTGGGTGTTGCCGCTGCTGACCTTGCCCTGGGCGCCGTGGGCCGCCGCCAGCCTGGCCCGGTTGCGGGCCGAGGGCCGCACGGCCGACTGGCGCTGGACCGGGTTGCTGCTCTGGTGGGCGCTGGTGGTGCTGGTGTTCTTTTCGATGCCGGCGTCCAAGCTGGTCGGCTACATCATGCCGGCACTGGCACCAGTTTGCGCCCTGCTGGCGCTACCGCTGATCAGCCGTGAGGGCACCCTTCATCGCTGGCTGCGGCCGACGTTGCTGGGGGCGGCGCTGTTTTGCCTGGCGCTGGTGGGCACCTTGGCCTGGGTGGCGCCCAAGTCAGGCCAGGACGTAGGCCGCACGCTGCGCGGCCTGGTGACACCCGCGGATGTGGTGGTGCTGGTGGGCGAGAGCTTCAACGACGTGGTATTCGAAGCCCGCTTGACGCAGGTGCCGCTGGTGGCCAGCGACTGGGACGACCCGGACGTGAAGCGCCGCGACAGCTGGCGCAAGGAGTTGGCCGATACGGTGCGTTTTGATCCCGCCAAGGTGGCGGCGGTGCTGTACCCGATTGGCCAGTTGCCCGCGCTGGTGTGCAAAGGCAAGCGGGTCTGGCTCGTCGAGGGCCAGACCGACCAACCCCGGGCGGCGGCGGTGCCCGGCGCGGTGCGGGTGCTGCGCGGCAAGTACGCGCAGCTGTGGCGGGCCGAGCCGCAGCCTTGCGGCGTGCCGGCTGCGGCAACCGCCAACCCAGGGCGCCCGCCCGGCGGATGAGCGCGGGCGGCCCCGGTCCCCCAACCCGCCCGGCAGCCCGGCCCGCCGCCGGCAGCCGGCTCGCACCGCTGCGATACGCCGCCGTGGGCGCGGTGGCCACTGCAGCGCACTACGCCCTGCTCTGGCTCCTGGTCGAGCGCAGCCACTGGTGGCCGGCGTTGGCAGCCGGCGCCGGTGCGGCGCTGGGCGCGCAGATCGGCTTTGTCGGCAACCGCTGGTTCACCTTCCAGCACCGTGGGCCGTGGTTGCCGGCCTGGTGGCGCTTTCAGCTGACCGCGTTGCTGGGCGGCGGGACCAGTGTCGCGGTGGTGGCCGCCGGGGTGGGGCTGGGCCTGCACTACCTGCTGGCGCAGGCCGTCGCCACGCTGTTGGTGCTGGTGTTGACCTACCTGATCAACCGGCGCTGGGCCTTTGGCTGAGCGCTAGCGCGATCGCCCGCGCCTGCACCAGCGCGATCGCCTACGCCCGCGCCAGCACCCGCTACCGCCAACCCGGGCCTACCAGACCGAACCCAGCACCACGCCCGCAGCTACCAGATCACGTGGAAAGTCCGGGCCGGCCAGGTAGGCCAGTTCACGCTGGCGGGCCGCCGCGATCGGGTCGGGCAGATCGCCGCCTTCGGCCGCCCCGCTGTCCGACGGCCGCCCCGGATGGCAAAACAACAGCGCACCCTGCTCTGGCACCTGCGCCAGCCAGGCCCGCATCAAGGCGCCGTAGTCGGCGGCTGCAAAATCGTAGACGCCCAGCAGCCGCCGGTTGTGCGGCAACCGATGCGGCTGCACCTGCTGCGCCAGCGCGCGCGCCAGCGCTCGCCCGCCGCTGCGCTCGATCACCCAGCGCTTGAAGCCGTGGCCCGGGCCGGCCAGGTGCGCCGTGCTGCGCACCGGCGTGGCCCGGGGCTGGCGTTGCAGCCAGTGCAGCAGAAGTCCGCGCACGCCGGGCAGGTGGTGCACATGCTGGTGACCGTCGATGAAGTCGGGCGCGCCGCCGCTGGCCTCCACAAAGGCCTGCCACTGTGCCGCCAGCTCGTCGGCCACCGCGTCCAGCGGCAGCCGGCCCAGGTGCGCATCGACCAGCAGGCGCGGCAACGACGGCATTTGCGGCCACCAGCGCGCCAGCGCGGGGCTCATCGGCCGGCCCTCGGTCAGGTTGAAGTGCAGCCCGGCTTGCGCCTGGCAGCGCAGCCCGGCCACGGCTGCGGCATCCTGCTGCCAGGCCGGACCATTGCTCAGGCAAGAGAACGCGCCCAGCCGGCCTGCCCGCACCAGGCTGGCGATCGCCGCGTCGATCCCGGAGGTCAGGCCAAAGTCGTCGGCGCAAATCAGCAGCGCACGCTGGGGCGGCATCACCGCCGACTCAGGCATCGGCGGCGGGCGCGTCACCGCTTCGGCCGGACAGGGTTGGGGCAACACCGGCCAGCCCGCCCTGCCCCAGCGCCTGGCCGATGATGTAGACAGGCCGCTGCTTGACCTCATCAAAGATGCGGCCGATGTACTCACCCAGGATGCCGACCGACAGCAGTTGCACACCGATCGAAAACGCGATCCCGGTCACCAGCGTGGCCCAGCCGGGCACGTCGTGGCCGACGATGAAATCGGCCACCACGATCCACAGCGCAAAGCCCAGCGAGATCAGCGCTATCGCAGCGCCCAGCCCGCTCCACAACCGCAGCGGCGCATTGGTGAAGGCGGTGACACCGGTAAAGGCCAAACGGGAAAGCCGGCGCATTGAAAAGCTGCTCTTGCCGGCATGACGCGGCGCCGGGGTGTAGGGCAGCACCACGGTGTTGAAGCCGACCCAGGCGTACAGGCCTTTCATGAAGCGGTTGCGCTCGGGCAGTGACTTCAGGGCGTCGACCACCCGCCGGTCCATCAACCTGAAATCCCCCGCGTTCACCGGGATCGGCGTGGCCGAGCCAGTGTTGACCAGCCGGTAGAACAGCCAGGTGCCCAGCCGTTTGCGCCGGGATTCATCCGAGCGCGAGGCGCGGGCGGTGCAGACCATGTCGGCCCCTGCGCGCCAGGCCTCGACCATCGCGCCGATCATTTCGGGCGGGTGCTGCAGGTCAGCGTCGATCAGCACCACCACCTCGCCCAGCGCGTGGTCGATGCCGGCCGTCAGCGCCGCCTCTTTGCCAAAGTTGCGCGACAACTGCAGGTAGCGCACGCCGGGGCGCTGCAACCAGGGCAGCATCGCCAGCGCGGTGGCATCGCTGCTGCCGTCGTCCACCACGATCACCTCCCAGTGCGGTGACAAGGCCCGCAAGGCAGCCGTCACGGCTTCAAGCAGCGGCCCCAGGTTGGCCGCTTCGTTGTAGGCCGGTACCACGCAGCTGATGCTGGGCCGGGCGCTGCGGGGCGTGCTGGCGTGGAGCGCAGAAGCAGCGGGAAGGGTGGAAACCATCGGCATGGCAATGCGGCGTGGCGGGCCAGGGGTTTCAAACCGCCAGCAAATGCTGACGGTAGTGGATCAACTCGTCGATCGACTCGTGGATGTCGGCCAGCGCGGTGTGGGCCTGGGCTTTCTTGAAACCCTCCAGCGCGGCCGGCTTCCAGCGCTTGGCCAGCTCTTTCAAGGTGCTGACATCGAGGTTGCGGTAGTGGAAGAAGTCTTCCAGCAGCGGCATGTCCTTGGCCAGAAAACGCCGGTCCTGGCAGATCGAGTTGCCACACATCGGGCTCTTGCCCTTGGGCACGTAGGCCTTGAGCCACTCGATCAGCTGTGTCTGCGCGCTGGCCTCGTCCACCGTGGACGCCCGCACCCGGTCGGTCAGGCCGCTCTTGCCGTGGGTGTTGGTATTCCACTTGTCCATGCCGCCCAGCACCGCATCGCTCTGGTGGATGGCAAACACCGGGCCTTCAACCCGCCGGGTCAGCTGGGCGTCGGTCACCACCACCGCAACCTCGATGATGTGGTCGGTGAACGGCGACAGGCCGGTCATCTCCAGGTCGATCCAGACCAGGTTCTGGTCACTGCAGGTCAAGGCGGAAGCGGCAGCGGCGTCCGCAGGGGTATCGGTCGGGTTCATTGCCGAATTGTCGCAGCGCCCCGCCTACACTGCCGGCCATGTCCCCGCTACCGCTCACCGTGTTGTTTGCCGCCGCCTTGGTGCTGTCGCTGGCTGTCAAGTTCTGGCTGGCGACCCGCCAGATGCGGCATGTTGCGCTGCACCGCGACCAGGTGCCTGCCGCATTTGCCAGGGACGTCAGCCTGGCAGCCCACCAGCGCGCTGCCGACTACACCTTGGCCAAGGGCCGTTTCGGCCTGCTGGCCACCGCGTTTGGCAGTACCGTGCTGCTCGGCTGGACACTGCTGGGCGGCCTGGATGCGCTCAACACCGTGGTGCGCGACGCCGTGCAGCCCCAGTTCGGCAATCTGGCCTACCAGTTGTGTCTGCTGGCCGCTTTTGCGTTGATCGGCGGCCTGCTGGATTTGCCGTTCGAGCTCTACAGCACCTTCCGCATCGAGGCCCGGTTCGGCTTCAACCGCAACACCTGGCGGCTCTACCTCGCCGACATGGCCAAGGGCCTGGCGGTGGGCGCGGTCATTGGCTTGCCGTTGGCCGCTGCAGTGTTGTGGATCATGGGCGCTACCGGCTCGTGGTGGTGGCTCTGGGCCTGGGGCACCTGGGCGGCGTTCAACCTGCTGATCATGGTGCTGTACCCGACCGTGATCGCGCCGCTGTTCAACAAGTTCGAGCCGTTGACGGACGAGCCACTCAAGGCCCGGGTACAGACGCTGATGCAGCGCTGCGGTTTTGCCGCCAAGGGCTTGTTCGTGATGGACGGCAGCAAGCGCTCGGCCCATGGCAACGCCTACTTCACCGGCCTGGGCGCGTCCAAGCGGGTGGTGTTTTTCGACACCCTGCTCAGCAAGCTGTCACCGGGCGAGGTCGAAGCCGTGCTGGCGCATGAGCTGGGCCACTTCAAGCACCGCCACGTCACCCAGCGGCTGGTGATGATGTTGGCGATCAGCCTCGCCGGCCTGGCGTTGCTAGGCTGGCTGGCGGGCCAGACCGGCTTCTACCTCGGCCTGGGCGTGCGGCCCAACATCGCCGCGCCCAATGATGCGCTGGCACTGCTGCTGTTCATGACGGCGCTGCCGGTGTTTGGCTACTTTGTCTCGCCGCTGATGGCGCAGCTCTCGCGCAAACATGAGTTCCAGGCCGACGCCTATGCCCGTGCCCAGTCCAGTGGCACCGACCTGGCCAGTGCGCTGCTCAAGCTGCACCAGGACAATGCCGCCACGCTGACCCCCGACCCGCTGTATGTGCGCTTCTACTATTCGCACCCGCCGACCAGCGAGCGCCTGGCCGCGCTGCAGGCCGGATCGGCATGAGCGACACCCACGCCCGCGACCTGGCCGGCAACGGCCGCGTTGTCGCCGCGCACGGCCGCCAGGCGATGGTCGAGACGGCCGACGGCCGCCGCGTGCTGTGCCACACCCGGGGCAAAAAAAGCGACGTGGTGGTGGGCGACCGTGTGCACTGGCAGATTGCCGGTGATGCGGGCGTGATCGAACGGGTGGCCGAGCGCCGCAACCTGCTGTTCCGCCAGGACGAGTGGAAGACCAAATCCTTTGCCGCCAACATCGACCAGTTGCTGGTGCTGGTGGCGGTAGAACCGATGTACGCCGAGACCCAGCTGACCCGGGCCTTGATTGCGGCCGAGCGCGCCGGCATCCCGACCCAGATCGTGCTCAACAAGACGGATCTGCCGACCCTCGCGGCGGCGCGCGACCGGCTCGCGCCGTACCGTGCGATGGGCGTGCCGGTGCATGAGCTGTCACTCAAGAGCCGCGCCGACGAGGCCCGCGCACTGCTGGGGCCGCTGCTCGACAGCCGCGCCACCCTGGTGCTGGGCCCCAGCGGCATGGGCAAGAGCACCTTGATCAACCTGATGGTGCCAGCCGCCGCCGCCCAGGTGGGCGAGATCTCGATCGCCCTCAACGCCGGCCGCCACACCACCACCAGCACCACCTGGTACTGGCTGGACGACGCCCGCCGCAGCGCGCTGATCGACTCACCAGGCTTTCAGGAGTTTGGCCTGCGCCAGCTGCAGGCTACCGACCTGGCGCGGCTGATGCCCGACATCCGCGACCATGCGCAGGCCTGCCGGTTCTACAACTGCAGCCATCTGCACGAGCCGGGCTGCGGCGTTCGGGACGCGTTGGCGGCGGGGCTGATCAGCCCGTCGCGCTACCGCATCTACACGGAGTTGCATGCGGAGTTGTCGGCGACGAAGTGGTGAATTGGAGCGGAGCGGGGCGAGAAAAATACAAATCCCCACGCCCGGCCCTGCAGGGCCGGAGGGTTCGCCAGGCGACAAGCAGGACGCAGGTCCTGTTTGTCGCCTGGGCTCAGCCCACCAGGTTGGCGAGGGTGAGCAGGGCGACCAGCAACATCCACAACACCACCGAGCGCCAGACCAGCCCGACCACGCTGCGCAGGTGGCCGAGCTGGGGCGGGTCGCCGCCGGTCGAGCCCTCGGCGGCGGCGTCTTCGGTCGGTCCGGCCTGAAAGCCTCGGGTGCGGTCGGGGGTCACGCCCGGCGCGGCATTGCCGCCCAGTTGAACCCCCACGGCGCCGGCGGCCGAGGCCAGGATCACACCTTCGTTGGGGTACTTCCAGAGCGTGGCATCGCGCCGCCAGGCGTTGATCGCCTCCTCAAAATTGCCGACCACCGCAAAACCAAAGGCCGTCAAGCGCGACGGCAGGTAGTCGATCCCCGTGAACATCTGCCGCGACACTGCCATCAGCCGCTCGTTGGCCGGCACGCCCAGACCCTTGCTCGGGTAGCTCCAATACCGGTTGGCAAACTCGGCCATGCGGTAGAGCACCGCGCCCAGCGGCCCCAGGCCGAGCGAGCACAGCAGCACGAACCAGAAGAACACGCCAAATACATGGCGGTGCGCAGCCAGCAGCGAATGCTCGATCACATGGCGCAACAACTCGGTGCGCGGCAACTCGCTGGCGTCGAGGTGGCGCCACTCGGCCAGCAGGCGGCGGGCCTGAACCTCGTCGCCGCGCTCCAGCGCGTCCCGGATGTCGGTGTAGTAATGGCTGAACTGGCGAAACCCCAGTGTCAGGTACAACACTGCGATGTTGAAGACCAGCGCCAGCGCCAGGCTCCAGTGGTGCAGCGCCAGGTAGACCGCTGTCAGCAGCAGGCCGGGCGTACCGACCGACACCACCCAGACCACCCAGGCATGGCGCTCACGACCGGCATCGAAATTGCGGCCAGTCCAGTCGACCCAGGCGACCAAGGTGTGGTGGACCCAGTTGTCACGCGGCAGCGGCTTGAACTGCTCGATGACCAGGGCAAACAGGACGGCGAAGAAACTCATCGGCAATCATCATACCCAGCAGCCGGGCTCATTCGAGGGCCAGAAAGTGGTAGAGATTGCGCAGCATCGCGGCTGTTGCGCCCCAGATGAAAAACGGCGCCTGTCCGGTCTGGCTGTGGGGCTGGGTCTGGGGCTGTTGCCAAGGCATCGACAGGAACTGCCGCTGCTCGCCGCCCAGCATGATGCTGTGCCGGCGGTGGTTGGCCGGCGACATCAAGAAGTCCAGCGGCACCTCGAAGGCCTGCTCCACCTCGAAGGCATCGAGCGTCAGCGTGAAGCCGGGATCCACCAATGCCACCACCGGCGTGACCACGTAGCTGGTGACGGTGTGGTAGACCGGCAACGTGCCGATGATCTCGATGTGGCTGCGGTCCAGGCCGACTTCTTCCTCGGTTTCGCGCAGTGCGGTGGCCACCGCATCCACATCATCGATTTCGCTGCGCCCACCCGGAAAGCTGATCTGCCCGGCATGGTCGCGCAGGTGCGCGGTACGCTGGGTCAACAACACCTGCAGACCCTCGGCGCGCATCACCAGCGCCACCAGCACCGCAGCAGCCACCGGCGCACCCTGGGGGTTGAAGCGCTGGCCGTCACCGGCAATCGGCGGGGTCCAGATGGGCGGGTCGGCGAAGCGGCGGCGCAGGGCCTCAGACTGCAGGCGCTCGGGCGGCACCGGCGGCAGGTGCGCGTCGGTGCCGATCACGGGAATGGCGTGCGGGTCGAGGATGCGGGGGGGCTGGGCGGTCATCGGAGGAGGATTCTGAGGCGGGATTGAAAAAGCCGCCCGGAGGCGGCTTTTGAAGCGCTGCAGTTGGTGGCGTGCTGGGTGTTCGACCTTGAGCCCAACTTCTGAGGCGTGCGGCTCGCGCCGCGTACGTTGCCCGTCGTGCTGCGCACGCCGCCGCGCGTACCGCGCTGGCTGAGCTGCGCTCAGCCCAAATTCTGCGGCTGGCGCCGCGTACGTTGTCCGTCGTGCTGCGCACGCCGCCGCGCGTACCGCGCTGGCTGAGCTTCGCTCAGCCCAACTTCTCTTTGATGCGTGCGGATTTGCCGGAGCGTTCACGCAGGTAGTACAGCTTGGCGCGGCGCACATCGCCGCGGCGCTTGACTTCGATCGACGCGATCAACGGGCTGTAGAGCTGGAAGGTGCGCTCGACGCCTTCGCCGTTGGAAATCTTGCGCACGATGAAGCTGCTGTTGAGGCTGCGATTGCGCTTGGCAATCACCACGCCTTCATAGGCCTGGAGCCGCTTGCGCGTACCTTCAACCACGTTGACGCTGACGATCACCGTGTCGCCGGGGGCGAAGGTCGGGATCTTCTTGTTCAGGCGAGCAATTTCTTCTTGCTCGAGGATGCGGATCATGTCCACTGGGTTTCTCCTGGTGCGATCTTGGCGGCGCTCGAAACTGGCCCGGCAGAGGATCGAAAAGCCCATGATTATAGCTTGGCTCAGACCTCTGGCGGAGCGGCTAGGATGCGCAGCATCTTTTCATCCGCCTGTGACAGCCGCCCTGCTACCCGCGCGGCGGCGATGAGTTCAGGGCGGCGCTGCGCGGTGATGCGCAGCGACTGGTCACGCCGCCAGCGCTCGATCTGGGCATGGTGGCCGCTCAACAACACGGCGGGCACGGGCTGCAGGCCGGCGGCTGTGGCCAGTTGCTCGGGCCGGCTGTAGTGCGGGCAGTCGAGCAGGCCGTCGGCTGAGAAACTGTCTTGCTGGTGCGACTCGGGCGTCAGCACCCCCGGCTGCAAACGCGCCACCGCATCGAGCAGCGCCAGCGCCGGCAGTTCGCCGCCTGAGAGCACAAAGTCACCCAGGCTCAACTCCAGCGTGACGTTCTGGTCGATGAAGCGCTGGTCGATGCCCTCGTAGCGGCCGCACAGCAGCACGGCACCCGGGCCGCCCGCCAACTGGCGCACATGGGCCTGGGTGAGGCGTGCGCCCGTTGGCGTGAAGTGGATCACCGGCAAGCCGGCGTCATCACACTCGTCGGGCCTGCGGTCCGTCCGCACCGCCTGCAAGGCGCACTGCAGCGGCTCGGCCAGCATCACCATGCCCGGCCCGCCACCGTAGGGTCGGTCGTCGACCCGGCGGTAGTTGTCCTCGGCAAAGTCGCGCAGCGGCCACAGCCGCACATCCACCTGGCGCGACTCGAAAGCGCGCCGGGTGATGCCCAGGCTCAGATGCGGAGCAAACAGTTCGGGGAACAGCGTGATGATGTCGAAGCGCATCGCCGTCTCCGGGTCTGGCGGGCCGTGGCGGGCCGTGGCGAGCGCGATGAACGCTCAGTAAAGTCGTTCAATAAAAACGCTCAGTAATCCAGGCCCCAGTCGACCGTGATCCGACGGTCCACCAGACTGACGGCATCGATGAATGCCGCCACAAACGGGATCAGCCGCTCGCTGGCATCCAGGCTCGCGCCCGCGGCGGCGTCGGGCCGCAACAGCCGCAGCACGCTGTGGGCACCGGTGTCGATCAGGTCGGTGACCGTGCCCAGGGTTTCACCCTGGCGGTTGACCACCGTCAGGCCGATCAGGTCGATCCAGTAGTACTCGCCATCACCCGCGGTCGGGAAATGGGTGCGGGCCACAAACACCCGTGCGCCCTGCATCAACTCGGCGGCGTTGCGGTCGGGCAATTCTTGCGCAGTCGCAACGACGCTGTCGCCCTGCACCTTGCTGCTGCTGATGTGCAACAAAGGCGGGAACTGGCTGAGGCTGACCCCGGCCCGGGCGCCCAGCACGCTCTCGGGCGGCTGGATGAACCAGCGCCGCGCCGAGAACAGCGCCTCGGGGTCTTTGGAGAAGGGTTTGACACGGATGCCGCCCTTGATGCCCCAGGCGCCAAGTACACGCCCGACCTCGATCGCGTCGGCCGGAAAGGCCTTGTCTTCTGCTGGGCTTGCAGCAGGCTGCACCGGCATCATGCCCAGCTTGCGAGCCGCCAGTGCCGAAACAGGGCCAGGCTCAGGCTGCGGCCGGAGCGGCCACCGCCACCTGGGCCTTGGCGGCATCGCCCACCAAGCGCTTGACGGTGGGCGAGAGTTGTGCGCCCACGCCTTGCCAGTAGCCGACGCGGTCGAGCGCGACGCGCAGCGGCTGCTCACCGCCAGAGGCCATCGGGTTGTAGAAACCCAGCCGCTCAAGGTAGCGGCCGTCGCGGCGTTCACGCGAGTCAGCGACCACGATGTTGTAGAACGGGCGCTTCTTGGCGCCGCCACGAGCCAGTCGGATAACGACCATGATGATTTTCCAGATATTCGTAGGTGACGGGTCGGCCCCGGAGACACCCGGAGCCGGCCTATCTTGTCCACTGCGGGCGGCAAGGCTTGTCACGCCCCGCCGCGAGCCGCAGCACTGTATGCGTTTCGGCCGCCGTAGATACGCCGGTGTTACCACCCGCTCAGCGCCGAAAACCAAGCATTATAAACTGCCCCGTTGCGTGCTGACCAGTCACCTTTGACCGACACTGTTGAAACCATGAAACCTCCCGCCCTGCTGATCCGCCCCAGTACCCCGGCCGACCTGCCCGCCATCACCGCGATCTACGCTCACGCCGTGTTGCACGGCACCGGCACCTTCGAGACCGAGCCGCCCGATGCCGCCGAGATGGCGCGGCGCCAGGCCGACGTTCAAGACAAGGGCCTGCCCTGGCTGGTGGCGCAGTCAGGCGCTCCGGGCGCAGAAGATCAGATTCTGGGCTATGCCTATGCCAACCACTTCCGGCCACGCAAGGCCTACCGCTTCTGCCTTGAAGACTCGATCTACTTGAACCCCGATGCCCAGGGCCAGGGGGTCGGCCGGCTGCTGCTGACCGAGTTGCTGGGCCGCTGCGAGGCGCTGGGCGCCCGGCAGATGCTGGCAGTGATCGGTGACGCGGCCAACACCGGCTCGATCAAGGTCCACGCCGGTCAGGGGTTTGTGCATTGCGGTGTGCTCAAGTCCTCGGGCTGGAAGTTCGACCGCTGGCTCGACGTGGTGCTGATGCAGCGGGCGTTGGGCGCTGGCGACAGCCTGCCGGCGCAGGGCTGACACCAAAGCCAACCGGCCCCCACCTTGCACCAAAAATCCAAGACCCTGGCCACCTGGCTGGCCCTGACGCTGGGCAGCCTGGGCGCCCACCGCTTCTACCTGTACGGCCGGCGCGACACGCTGGCCTGGCTGCATCCGCTGCCCACCTTGCTGGGTGCGGCGGGCGCGTTGCGCATGCAAAACCTGGGTCAGGACGACCACGCCGCCTGGCTGCTGATCCCGGTGCTGGGGCTGATGTTGTCGATCAGCATGCTGACAGCCATCGTCTATGGCCTCACGCCCGATGCGCGCTGGGCCGAGTGCCACAACCCCGGCCAGCCGCTGCAGGCCACCGGCTGGGGCCCGGTGATCGGCGTGGTGGTGGCCTTGCTGGTGGGCGGCACGGTGTTGATGGGCACGCTGGCGTTTGGCGGGCAGATGTACTTCGAGTACCAGAAGCAAGCGGGCTGAAGCACCGCAAACGCGCCGCAAACGCGCCACAAACGCGCCACAAACGCGCCGCAAACCGCCGCAGAACCGCTGAAACAGCGCCGCGAAAACGATAAAAAGGGGCCCATGATGCAGATCCAGTTTCTCGGCGCAGCCGACACCGTCACCGGCTCCAGGCATCTGGTGACGCTGGGCGATCAGCGCATCCTGCTCGATTGCGGCCTGTTCCAGGGCTACAAGGCGCTGCGCGAACGCAACTGGGCGCCACCGCTGTTTGCACCACGCGAGATCGACGCGGTGGTGCTGAGCCACGCCCATCTCGACCACAGCGGCTGGCTGCCAGGTCTGGTCAAGGCTGGCTTCACCGGGCCGATCTATGCCTCGCCGGCCACCCGCGACCTGGCCGAGTTGCTGTTGCTCGACAGCGCGCACCTGCAAGAAGAAGACGCCCGCCGCGCCAACCGGGGCGGCTGGACCCGCCACGAGCGGGCGCTGCCGCTCTACACCCGGGCCGATGCCCGGCGTGCCATCGCCAAGATCGTGCCACTGCCGCCGGGTCGTCCGCTGCCGATCGGGCCGGTGACCGCAACCCTGACCCCGGTGGGCCATCTGCTGGGGGCTTGCGCCGTGACCTTGTCACACGCCGAACGCACGCTGACGTTCTCGGGCGATGTCGGCCGCCAGCAGGACATGCTGATGCCACCGCCCCAGCCGCTGCCGCGCTCTGACGTGCTGCTGGTCGAGTCCACCTACGGCAACCGGCGACACCCGGCGGACACCGGCCTGGCCAGCGCAGAGCTGGCTCACATCGTGCGAGAGACGGTGCACCGGGGCGGCAAGGTGCTGCTGCCCTCGTTTGCAGTCGGCCGCGCCCAGGCGCTGCTGCTGGTGCTGCAGCGCCTCAAGCGTGCCGGCGAGATCCCCGCCACCCTGCCGATCTTTCTCGACAGCCCGATGGCCAGCGCGGCCACCGCGCTCTACACCCGGCACCGCCGGTTGCTGCGGGTGCCGCAACGCGAAATCACCGGGCTCTACGACGGCGTGCGCCTGATCGCCGACGCCGCCCAGTCGCAGCGGCTGGCCGCCTCGCGCTTCCCGTCGGTGGTGATTTCGGCCAGCGGCATGGCCACCGGCGGCCGGGTGTTGTTCCACCTCAAGGCGCTGGTGCCCGATGCGCGCAACCACATTGTGTTTGCGGGCTTCCAGGTGGGTGGCAGCCGAGGCGCGAAGCTGGTGGCTGGCGCCAGCACGGTCAAGATCCACGGGGAGTACCTGCCGGTGCGCTCACCCGTCAGCGCGCTGGAGGGCTTTTCGGGCCATGCCGATGCCGACGAGTTACTCGCCTGGATGCGCACCATGCCCGGTGCGCCGCAGCAGACTTTTGTGGTGCACGGCGAGCCCGAAGCGTCCGACACCTTGCGGCTGCGCATCAAAGACGAACTGGGCTGGCCAGCGCGGGTGCCGCAACACGGCGAAACCGTCAACCTGTAGCGCCGGCGGCCCGGCAGCGCCTTGGCTTGCGGCGGGTTCAAGATGACCAGGCTTGACCTGGGTGCAGGGCGAATCTGGCCGCTACTGCCTTGCCACCCGGTTTACAACGTTGTGAACCGCCCAGACGTGACAAAGCCCGGACACGCCGGGCTTTGAGGTCCGTCAGCCGTGACCGGCTGCGGGATCGGGCGAAGCTCAGGCTGCCGGCTTGGCCTTGGTGGTCGACTTCTTGCTCGACTTGTGCGACTTCTTGGCCTTGGTGGCCTTGGTGGTCTTCTTGGTCGGCTCAGCGGCAGCGGCCGATTTCGGCGCGGTGGCGGTGGTGGGTGCAGTGGTCGGTGCAGCGGCGGGCGCGGCGGTCTGGGCAAAAGCGCCAAAGCTGAAGGTGGCGGCGATCAGGGCTGCGAGAATTTTGTTCATGGTGTGTCGTCCTTGGGTTGTAAGCAATCGAGTGCTCGCTTGTTCAACGCAAACGCCGGGCCGGTGGTTGACACGCCAGACGCACCTGTCGGTCATGGCAGGGGCCCGACCGCTTGCACCACGGCACGCTAATTGAACTCGCCCTCACGCAGCCACTTGGTGGCCACCCACTTGTCGCCCGCCAGCACCGGCGCCCCGCCATGCAGGGTCCGGGTGCTGGCCTGCGGCCGGTCGTAGCTGAAAAATACAGCGTTGCCCTTGATCGGTGAGACCTCGAGTGCCAGGTCCGGAAAGGTGGTGGCGCCGCCGCGCTCGGGTGTGTTGAGGTAGATCACCAGCGTGGCCAGGCGCTGGCCACCGCGCGCCAACACAGCCCCCATGCCGGGCTCAGCCGGGTCGAAATAGTCGTGGTGCGGCTTGTACTCGGCACCCGGCCGGTAGTGCAGCACTTGCAGGCCCTCGCCGTTTCGCACCGGCCACTGCAACAGCGCGGCGATGCGGGCCTCGATGCGGGCGCACAGCGGTATCTCGCCACGGCCAAAAAACATGCCCTCGCTGGTGCGCGCAGGGTTGATCTCGTTGCCGCCCGATTGAATCACTACCGTCTCGGAGCGCGCCATCCGCGGCGCGGCTGCCGCGACCAACAAGTCGCATTCGTCATCCGCCAGCAGGCCGCCAAACACCACCAGCCTGGGGCGCTGCAGCGTCAGCAACACCTGCACCCGACGGTCCCCCGCCAGCACGCTGCTGGGCGAGCCCGACAGCGCGGGCTCGGGCAAGCGCAGTGCGGGCGGTGGCTGTGGCGGGACCGGGCCCTGCGCTCGGCCCTGCAGCGCGGCCCGCGCCACCTCGTCTGACCAGCCGCTGGCCCGCATCGAAGCCAGCAATTCTTCGTGCCGGCAACCAGCCTGGGTCTGCTCGACCAGCCACTGCCGGAGCTCAGGGGTGAGCACTTGCGGGTTCATGCCGCTATTTTGCCAGCCTCGCCCTGTTGCTGTCCTCAGGCTGACGGCCCAGCCGTGCACCGCCGCTGTTCGGCCGGCGCAGCGCCGGTCAGGCGGCCGCGTCGCGCCGGAAGACCAGCCGGTCTGGCAAGGACGCCGCAGCATCGAAGGCATAGCCCTCAGCGTCAAAGCGCTGCAGTTGCTTGACCGTTGCCGCCCGGTGCTGTACTGCCCAGCGCGCCATCAGGCCGCGGGCGCGCTTGGCAAAAAAACTGATCACCTTGTGGCCATCGGCGCGGCACTCCTCGAACACGCAGTCCACCACCCGGGCGCGCAGCGCCTTGCGCGGCACAGCCCTGAAATATTCTTGCGATGCCAGGTTGACCACCACCGGCCGGGCCTCGCCCTGCAGCCGCTCATCGAGGTAGGCCGCCAGCGCCGTGCCCCAGAAGGCGTAGAGATCCCGGCCGGCCGGGTTGGCGAGCCGGGTGCCCATCTCCAGCCGGTACGGCTGCAGCCGGTCGAGCGGGCGCAGCACGCCGTACAGGCCCGACAGGATCACCAGGTGCTGCTGCGCCCAGTCGAGCTGGCGGCCGGTGAGCGTGCGGGCGTCGAGCCCGCCGTAGACATCGCCGTTGAAGGCCAGCGCCGCCGGCCGGCTGTTGGCGGGCGTGGCTTGCGCCGACCAGGCGTGGTAGCGGTCGACGTTGAGCGTGGCGAGCTCGTCCGACAAATCCATCAACTGCGCCACTTGCGGCGGCGTGAGCGGCTTGAGGTGGTTGATCAACTCGGCGGCTTGCGCCACAAACAGCGGCTCGGTAGCCCGGGCTGCGACCGGTTTGGCGAGCCGGGTTTGGTAGTCGAGGGTCTTGGCGGGTGACAGCAAGAAAAGCATGCGCGGCAGTGTACGCAGCCGCTTCAGCTTGCCCCGCCCGGCGGGTTGTCCGCCAACTCGGGCACCGCGCCCAGCGCTGCCGCCCAGGTGCGCTGCGGGATGTGGCTGCGCAGCCGTTCGATGGCCCGGTCAACCAGCGCCGTCGGCAACTCATGGCCCACGCCCTGGGCGATGTCGATGGTGGCGTCGCCGCGCAGCACAGCCAGCCGCTCGATCGCCAGCCGGGCCTGGGCCGCAGGCATCACGGTGTCGGTGGCGCCGTGGAAGAAATGCAGCGTGGTGTTGCGCGGCGCCGCGTCGGGCAGGCTGGCGTAGCGGCCAGAAAATGCCAGCACCCGGCCGGCGATGCCGTCGTGCTGCTGCACCAGTTCCAGCGCGACGATGGCGCCTTGCGAGAACCCGACCAGCGCGGTGGCCGCCTCGCCCAGGCCGGTTGCGGCCTGCGCCGCCCGCACCCAGCCGGCCAGCGCTGGCAGCATCGCCGCCACCCGTGCCGGGCGGTTGGCCTCGGTGACCGGCCCCTGCGGGCCGCTCACGTCAAACCACTGGCGCCCTGCCCGGCCGCCGGGCTCAGCATCCTCAAAACCTTCAGGCGCCAGCAGCACCGCCTGGGGAAACGCGGCGCGCAGCCGCTGCGCCAGCGGCGCCATGTCGGCAGCCCGAGCGCCCCAGCCGTGCAGCAAGATCATCAGTTGCCCGGGCTCGCCTGTGGAGGGCAGCCACTGCAAGGTGTCGGGCATCAGCGGTGGCGGGTTGTCGGGGCCAGCCGGGGCAACGGCGCGGTGCGGTGGCTGGTTCATCTGAAAACTCCAGGCTGGGGGGTGGCTGACTGGCCCCGCGCTGGCTTGGCGATTGCAGAACCGGAACGGGTGGCCAGGCCGCCAACAGGCCGGCGCCAGATCGGTTTGATCTGGCGCAGGCTGTGCGGGTGACGGCACCGGTGATTCTCCGCTGTTCAGTCGCCACTGCGGCCCGCCGGGCTTCCGGCTTGGGCTGGATTCGGGCTTGCGCGCCTGCCTCGCGCGGGTCAGAAGCAAGCCATCGTGCGCGCCTCGATGCTCTCGCGCCGGGGTGCGCGTGGCGCGGTGGTCGGGTCAACAAATGCGCTGTGGCCCATGAAGCGGGCGCGGCCGTCGGTCTCGGCGGCGTAGGTCTTGAGCAGCAGGGCGTGCTCGGCTGGCATCCGCAGACCAAGTTCGGCTCGCTGGTCAGTGCTGTGGCCACCGCCGAGCGCATGCGGCTGGCGCGCAACCAGGTACTGTCGAGTTTTCTGCGCCAGCAGTCGGCCAGCGCCCAACCCCGTCGGCGGCGACGGGGGGTCGGCCGTTGCGGGAGGCGGACGTGCTGGGCCAGGCATGCTGAGCCTCGCGCAGGGGGCGGGCGTCACCAGCGATGAAAGACTGCCGCCGAGACCGTGCCCAGCCCCCGTCGGTACCGCACGTTGGAACCGCACGTCGGTGCCCCACGTCGGTACCGCACGTCGGTACCCCGCACCCGGCCTGTGGCGCTCAGCGAAAGTTGCGGCTCTTGCTGACCAGGCCTTGCAGCAGGGCGGAATGATCGACCAGCCGGTGGGCGATCAGGTGGCACAGCTCATGGCCGGGCTCACCCTGGCGCTGCCAGACGCCGTAGACCGTGAGCAAGGTGGCCGACAGCAGCGGCACGCGCTGGGCCTGTGCGACCGTGGGCCAGACGATCACGTTGACCGCGCCGGTTTCGTCCTCCAGGGTGACGAACACCACGCCGCGGGCGGTCTCGGGCCGCTGGCGGTGGGTGACCAGGCCCGAGGCCCGCGCCAGCTGGCCGTGCCGGCACAGGGCCAGCACCACCGCCGGCTGCACCTTGAAGCCCGCCAGCTGCTCGCGCAGCAAGGCCAGCGGGTGCGAGCGCAGCGACAAGCCGGTGCTGCGGTAGTCGGCCAGCAAGGCCTCACCCTCGGCCGGCGCCACCAGCAGGGCCGGCGCTTCAAGGGTGCGGGTGGCGCGCAGCAGCGGTGTGGCACGGGTGTCGATGCCGCGCACGCTCCAGGCGGCCTGGTAGCGGTGGCCGACCAGGGGCAACAGCGCATCGCCCTGGGCCAGCTGCTGCATCGCCAGGCTGTCGAGCCCGGCCAGACGGGCCAGGTCTTCGGCGCTGGCGAAGCTGGCGCCCGGCGCCAGCGCCGCGCGTGCTGCCAGCAGGCGGTGGGCGCTGTCCCGGCCAAAACCGGCCAGCCGGTTCAGGCCCAGGCGGACCGGGCGCAGCCCTGCCGGCGCGCCCCGGCCTGCCGCGCCTGTCGCGCCTGTCGCGCCTGTCGCGCCTGCAGGCTGCGGCGCGGGGTCGTCTTGCAGGCAGCTGTCCCACTCGCTGTGCAGCACGTCTACCGGCAGCACCGTCACGCCGTGCGCGCGCGCATCGCGCACCAGCTGGGCCGGGGCGTAAAAACCCATGGGCTGGCTGTTGAGCAGGCTGGCCAAAAACGCATCCGGGTGGTGGCATTTGAGCCAGGCGCTGACGTAGACCAGCAGCGCAAAACTGGCGGCATGGCTCTCTGGGAAGCCGTACTCGCCAAAGCCCTCGATCTGCTTGAAGATGCGCTCGGCAAACTCAAGCTCATACCCCTTGGCCACCATGCGGCCCACCAGCTTTTGATGGAAAGGCCCGAGACCGCCCTTGCGCTTCCAGGCGGCCATGGCCCGGCGCAACTGGTCGGCCTCGCCGGGGCTGAAATCAGCCGCCAGCATCGCCAGCTGCATCACCTGCTCTTGAAAGATCGGCACGCCCAGGGTGCGGCCCAGCGCCTGCTCGACCTCGGGTTTGGGGTAGTCCACCGCCTCCTGGCCCGAGCGGCGGCGCAGGTAGGGGTGCACCATGCCGCCCTGGATCGGCCCGGGCCGCACGATCGCGACCTCGATCACCAGGTCGTAGAAGCACTGCGGCTTGAGCCGGGGCAGCATGCTCATCTGGGCCCGGCTCTCGACCTGGAAGGTGCCCACGCTGTCGCCCCGGCACAGCATGGCGTAGACCGCCGGGTCTTCGGCGGGCACGTCCTGCATGCTGAACGGGCGCGCGGGCCCGGCTCCCCCGTCATCCCGCTTGGCGCCCACCATCGCCAGGGCCCGCTGGATGGCGCTGAGCATGCCCAGCGCCAGGATGTCGACCTTGATCAGGCCGAGGGCGTCGAGGTCGTCCTTGTCCCACTGGATCACGGTGCGGCCGTCCATCGCGGCGTTTTCAACCGGCACCAGGCGCGAGATGTCGTCGCGGGCGATCACAAAGCCGCCCGGATGCTGGCTCAGATGGCGCGGAAAGCCGATCAACTGCTGCGTCAGCGCCACCCATTGGCGGCAGATGCGGGCGTCGGGGTCAAAGCCGTGCTCGCGCAGGCGCTCGGGTGACACGGTGCGACCGTCAAACCATTGCTGGCCACGGGAGACGGCGGCGATGCGGTCCAGGTCCAGCCCCAGCGCCCGGCCGACATCGCGCAGCGCCGAGCGCGGCCGGTAGCTGACGATCACGCCGGTCAGCGCGGCGCGGTGGCGGCCGTATTTGCGGTAGATGTACTGGATCACCTCCTCGCGCCGCTGGTGCTCGAAGTCGATGTCGATGTCGGGCGGCTCATTGCGCTCGGCGCTGATGAAGCGGCCGAACAGCAGGTTGACCTGCGGCGCCTGCGGGTTGACCTCGGTGATGCCCAGGCTGTAGCACACCACCGAATTGGCCGCGCTGCCCCGGCCCTGGCACAGGATGCCGGCCTGGTGCCGCGCCCACTGCACGATGTCGGCCACGGTCAAAAAATACGGCTCGAAACCGAGCTGGGCAATCAGCGCCAACTCCTGCTCGATGGTGGTGCGCACCGCTGGCGGCAGCGCCCCCGGCCAGCGGCGCCGCAAGCCCTGCTCGGTCAGCTCACGCAGCCAGCTGGTGGGGGTGTGGCCGGCGGGTACCACCTCCTGGGGGTACTCGTAGCGCAACTCGCTGAGTGAAAACGTGCAACTCTCAGCGATGCGCAGCGTGGCGGCCAGCCAGTCGGGCCGGTACAGCGCGGCCAGGCGCTGGCGCGAGCGCAGGTGCGCCTCGGCATTGGGCGCCAGTGCCAGGCCGGCCTCGGCCACGCTCAGGCCCAGCCGGGTGGCGGTGAGCACGTCCTGCAGCGGCTTGCGGGCCCGCGCATGCATCACCACATCGCCGCAAGCCACCAGCGGCAGGCCGCTGAGCACCGCCACCCGGGGCAGCAGCTCGAGCCGCAGCGCGTCGTGCGGCCGATGCAGCAGCTCGACGGCGATGGCGCAGCGGTCGGGGCCAAACCAGGTCTTGAGCCACATCGCGTGGGCAAACACGGTCTCGAACGGCTGGCCCGCGCCCGGCAGCAAGATCGCAAAACACTCGGGCAGACCCGCCAGGTAGGGCGCGTTGGCCACCCCGCCCTCCAGATCTGACGGGTGCGCCAGGTACTGGCCCTTGGCAGCGCGGCGCCGCGCCACGCTGATCCACTGCGACAGGTTGCCGTAGCCCCGCCGGGTTTGCGCCAGCAGCACCAGACGCGGGCCGACGGCGGCCGGGGGCGACGCCTGACCGGCCGCAGCGGTTGTTGCGGCTGTTGCGGCTGTTGCCACCACCGCAGCCGCCGGCAGCAAAGCCAGCAAACCCGACGCCGGCACCAGCGGCGCCAGGGCGCCCGGCGCGGCCGGCCCCGCCAGCTGCATCTCGGCCCCCACCACCACCCGAAAGCCCAAAGCTTGCGCAGCCCCCAGCGCCCGCACCGCCCCCGACATCGAGCACTCGTCGGTTATGGCCAGCGCCGCGTAGCCGCGCGCCTGCGCTGCGGCCACCAGTTCCTCAGGCTGCGACGCGCCGGTCAGAAAGCTGAAGTTGCTGCGGCAGTGAAGCTCGGCGTAGGCAGGCAGCATGGCAAGTTGACGGCGTAGGGCGCATCGGGTTCGCGGGTGCCCAACAAGGGCTTGCGCAGCGACGGCGGCGCAACGGCAGGCCGGCGGCCCAGGGGCAAGGGCTCGGTGCGCCAGCGCGCAGCCGACTCAGGCGCCACGCCCATCAAACTGTCCATCGGGCTGCGCACCGCGCCACCGCCCAGCCTGAGCACATGGGTGTAGATCATGGTGGTGCTGACATCGGCATGGCCCAGCAGCTCTTGCACCGTGCGGATGTCATAACCCGCCAGCAGCAGATGCGTGGCGAACGAATGGCGCAGCGTGTGCGGCGTGGCCGGCTTGTGCAGCCCGGCCGCCAGCACCGCCCGCTTGAACGCCCGCTGAAACGCCTGATCGGGCTGGTGGTGGCGTCGCAAGCCCTCGCCGCGCGGATCGTTGGACAGGCTGGCCTGCGGAAACACCCAGAACCAGGCCCAGGACAGCGACGCACGCGGGTACTTGCGGGCCAGCGCATGCGGCAATTGCACCCCCGCCACCCCGGCTGCCCGATCAGCGGCCCAGACGGCATGCGCGGCCGCCAATTGCCGACGCAGCGGCTGCTCAAGCGACTGCGGCAGCATCACCACCCGGTCTTTGCTGCCCTTGCCCTCTCGCACGACGATGGCGCGCCGCTCAAAATCTATGTCTTTGACCCGCAGCCGAAGGCCTTCAAGCAAACGCAGACCGGTGCCGTAGAGCAACTGCCCAAACAAGCGCCAATCCGCGTCGCTTAAGGCTGTCAAAACAGCGGCCACCTCCTCGTGCGACAGCACCACCGGCAGCCTGGGGTCGCTGCGCGGCCGGGTGATCTGGTCCATCCAGGGCAACTGCTGGCCCAGCACCTGCTGGTAGAGGAACAGCAACGCCGACAGCGCCTGCTTGTGGGTGGAGGCCGAAACCTGGCGCTCAGTGGCCAGCCAGGCCAAAAAACTCTGAACCTCAGCGCCACCCATCTCAATCGGGTGCCGCAAGCCGTGGAAACGCACATAGGCGCGCACCCAATGGACGTAAGCCTCTTCGGTACGTATGCTGTAGTGAAGATACCGGATCTGGCCACGAAGCTGATCCAACAACCGTTCGGGAGGCGGGGCGTCAATGATGGGCATGGGCTTGGTCATCCGCCAGTGGAAGTGGTACTGTACGCAAACACAGTATCCCTCTATCCACGCAGCGCCGCAAGCCCATGCCCGCGCGACACGGGCCAAGGCGCCGCCGACCCAGCGAGTGACCATGCCCAGCACACCGTTGCACCAGGTCCGCATCACCAAAAAACTGGGGCCGGACCAGGCCGGCGCAAAAAAGCTGGCGCAGCGCTACGGCGAAAGCTTGGTGTGCGTGCGCTACCGCCACGATGCGCCGTCGGGGCAGCGCTACACCACTGTCGAACTCGTGGTGGACGAAGGCCCCATCGCCATCGACAACCGCCTGCCTGAAACCGTGCACCTGCGCATTGCCATTGGCGAGATTGACCTGCAACGCCAGATCAAGCAGTTGGGTGGCGAGTGGGACCGGCAACACCGTGCCTGGCACATCGCCAAGACCGTCGTGATGCAGCTGAAACTGCATCACCGCGTGGTCAGGATATGACCACCTATCGACATCAAAAATGGAAAGGTATGGCTGCCCATGGACAGTTATAGACATTTATGGACATTTGCTTGCAGGCCGAAAGCACGTTAGGCGTCGCAAGCACACACCACAGCGTTCGTGCGACTTGCTCATCTGCGCACGATCAATTACCGTCCCTCTTCCCG
>JANYKR010000168.1 GCA_025358155.1 Betaproteobacteria bacterium | reverse complement strand
GGGCCGGTGCTGCAGGTCGTCGCTGACGAGCCGTCCCTGGTGCAAGGCCGCAATGAGCGCGGTTCGTGTCAGCACTGGATCGGCGTGAGGAAAGCGATGTTCGATCTCGTCGAAGTTGGCGCCATCGCCGGTAGCCTCCATCACCTGCGTCTGAAGGGCCCCCAGGTCCAAAGGGCTCGTGGTGCTGAGGTAGGGCAGGAGCGAGAGCCAGTTGCGGATCCAGACGCGATGGCGCTCGAGCTCATCGGGGCTGATCAGTTCGACGCCGGCATCCGCAGGGACCGTGGTCAGCGGCGCAGCGGTGTCTTCGGGCGCGTCGACGAGACGCAACCAGATGGGCTTTGCGTCGCGAGTCGCCCAGAAGTCGGCGATGGGAAGCGCCTGCGCAGTGTCCGGGGAGGCCGGTCGCTCGCAATATCTGGTCACGCCGGGGTGCGCCTCGAGCATCGCCCACAAGTGAAGCTGATTCAGGCCGGTGAGCATGACGATGCGACGCAGTTTGGGCGCCCACACGTGATGCAGCGTTTGCGCGGGGCTGCGCTGGAGGGGGAGGGCGACCGGTTCGATCATCGGACGTCCGCGGCGCTGGTCTTAGAGAGTGCTCCGGGCCGCCGCTTTCAGGCCGCGCGTACTTCGGCGAGCAGCTCAGGGTGCCGGTCGAGCACCCGCAAGAGCTTGACGAGGGCCAGCGAAGGCTTGGTCTTGCCGTTCTCGTAGCGGGAGAAAGCATTGACGCCGCCCCCGAAAATCTCGGCGGCCTCACGCTGGTCGAGCGCGAGCTTCTTGCGCACGCCGGCGATGAACTCCGGGTCGACGATCGCGGCGTTGACTTCGCGATTGAACGCCAACATCACCGCGCTGACGCGCGTCGACTCGGCCAGGTCAAGCACCGCTTCGTCGCACGCGGGGCAGAAGTCGCCCGTCACCGCGGGAATGACCGTCGACTCGCCCTTGTACGTGTAGGGCATGTCGCGGGTGTCGCGCGCCAGCTTGGCGCGACTGCAGTTCGGACACTTCATGTTCACAGCTCCTTGAACGAGACGACCAGCACGTCCTCGACCACGGTGAGCTTCAGGTAGACCTCGCCAGCCGGGGTGCTCGGCCGGTACACGTCCTGCCACACCGTGTGATCCTCGTGCGTGGTCATGCTCTTGTAAAACTCCGTGGGCGCCAGCTTCATGACGACGTCGACGATGTCCAGGGCGTCGAAGCCGAGTGCAGCACCGCCCACGAGCGCTGTCTTGGTCATGCGAACCTTGCCTTCGCTGACGAGGCGCCTGACGACGGCCAACTTGCAGTGAGGAGCGCCTTTCTCCATGGGTCAGCTTAACCTAGTTGGTTGAATTCAGCAAGTTGGTTAACGTTGATGCGGCGGCGCTGCCGATGATCTCCCGGGTCAGCCTTCAGCCCGCGGGGTAGAGTCGACTACTCGCATCTGTGCTGACTTTAGTGCAATTTATTGCGGCATTGCAACTTTACAAGAATCAAGATTCTTGAGATATTGATGAACGGCGCCGCCTTTGCCCTCTGAATATGGCAGAAGGACGTTTCAACTTCACTGCGTTTGACACGGGCGGCCCATCGCCTTCTCGCTGTGGTGTGCTTACCAGTGCTGCATGGTCGCTTCCTTCAGATGCCAGCCGACTGGCGAACAGTGGCGATCTCTGCAGCCAGCAGGCTTTTGGCCTTCGCCTGCAAGGCCTTGTTCTCAGGATTGTTGAGCCAGGTGGACAGTCCGGAGGTGTGTGCCAGCGGGATCACGCGACGGCCTTGCCAGTCATCGACCCGGCCCACCCATTCCGCGAGCGGAGCCGCGCCCGCCCTGCCCGTCTTCCACTGGACGTAAGCCTTCAGCGGCATGCCGCCGAGCAGGATGATGACCTTCGGGTTGACGATCTTCAGCTGCGCCTGCATGAAGGAGCTGCAGTTGCTGATCATCGAGGTCGAGGGCTTGAGGTCTTCGCGACGCGAACGCTCCCCTTTCTTCACCAGCTTGCTTCCGGGGTAGCAGTTGGCCACTGCCGAGCTGTGAACGAGGCGGTCGAAGTCGCTCGGGCCGCAGCCGCAGTCGTCGAAGAGCTGCCTGATGTCCGTCCCGGCCGGGCCCGAGAAGGGCTTGCCTTGCAGGTACTCGGTCAGGCCTGGGGCCTGTCCGATGAGCATGAACGGCTTGGCCTTGAGCTGCAGGACGATCGGGCGAGGCTCGACGCAGCCCGCCGAACAAGTCGGATCGACTTCTCGGCTGCTCATCTCGACCGCGCATTTCTTGCAGGCGCGCAG
The DNA here is from genome assembly GCA_025358155.1 of Betaproteobacteria bacterium. GTDB lineage: Bacteria > Pseudomonadota > Gammaproteobacteria > Burkholderiales > Burkholderiaceae_C > Pseudaquabacterium. The sequence continues at coordinate 1,164 of JANYKR010000168.1, read as the reverse complement.
CTGAGCTTCGTATTGTTGGCTGGAAGTAATGTCCATAGGTAGGTTTTCGGTCCGTTGTTGGGAGTTGGTCATACAGGTTGGTGGAGGCTGGGATCAGTCGTTGGTGGAGGGACGGAAGGACTTGCAGATGTCCCGGCGTATCCGCTTGCTGCGGTGTGCGGCAGTGATGAGGCGGCCGTCGTCAGCGAGCACTACATGGATGTCGAGGCTCGGCAGTGAGCGCAGCGCCTGAGGCATCTCGACGGCGATGCGTGCCCGGGCCTGGCGGTCCAGGAAGAATCTGGACGCCCCGTGGGAGCGCTGTTCCTTGCCGAAGTCAAGCAGGGTCACGACCTGGTCGACCGTGATGCCGCGCTGACGAAGACGGGTCTGCCCGTGCCGCGTCATGTTCGGGACGTGGGCGGCGACGGCGCCGAGTTCCCTGCTGCTTGACGACGCAACCTGCGTGGGCAGCGCGCTGCGGGTGGCAGTCCCCGATGAGCGGCTTGCGGCAGCGCGACGTACCCGCTCGATGCGCTGGGCGCGGAGGTTGGTCTCCTGGTCGGCGATGTCGAACTCGTGCTGCCAGACCATGTTCCGGAACTCTTTGAGGGTGGCCATTGGGTACGTCCTTGTGCGTTCGGGCAAAGCTCTGCCAGAGGCGACGGCCGAAGGCGTCGTCCTGGTGGGTGGGTTCAGTGCCGGCCGTCTGCCGGCAGGCTGGTCGCGCTAGTCGGCGGCTGCAGAAGCCGGTGAGGCTGGCGGTTCCGTGGCCGGTTCGAGCCGACTGATCTCCCAGTCCAGGTACTGCAACTCATCGCTAAGCTGCGCCTGCTGGGCGCGGAGAACCAGCAACTGGGGCGGCAGAGACAGGGCCTCGGCAACCGCCGTCATCAGCTTGGCATCTTTTGCCTGGGCAGAGGTCATCACCCCGAACACGTCCCCGTGTCCGTGCGTTTCATAGATCGACCTCAGGCGACCCTTCAGTTCTTCGGGCGCTGAGCCAGCGATGCCACTCAAATGGAGGATCTGCTGCTGCAGCGCGTCGTTGAGCTCGGACAGGTTTGCGAACTTCGCCTTCTCCAGCCGAAGTTGCTGGCCGCTCCACTCGCGGGTGATTGGCAGGTACCTGCCCTTGGCCTTCAGCCACGCCCGGGCGTCTTTGCTGCGCACAAGGGTCCGGCC
>JANYKR010000083.1 GCA_025358155.1 Betaproteobacteria bacterium | reverse complement strand
CAAGACTGTGCTTGCAATGGCGAGTCACCCGTGCGCCACTGCCAGCCAGCCAGCCAGCCAGCCCACTGCCCCACTGCCCCACTGCCCCACTGCCCCACTGCCCCAAGAGGATGTACTGATGAAACGATTTTTGCCGTCACTCTGTCTGCTGCTGATGGCCTGCTTGGCCCCGCCCGCCTTGGCCCAGACCTGGCCGAGCAAGCCAATCAAGCTGGTGCTGCAGTTTCCGCCCGGCGGCTCGACCGACTCAGTGGCCCGCATCCTGGCCCAATCGATGTCGGCCACGCTGGGCCAGCAAGTGCTGGTCGAGAACCGGCCGGGTGCCGACGGCGCGATTGCGGGCGACTTTGTGGCCCGGGCCGAACCCGACGGCCACACTTTTTTTCTGGCCAGCAACACGCCGATGATGCAGGTGCCCCTGCTCAGGAAGAACCCGCCCTACGACCCGGTCAAGAGCTTTGCGCCGGTGTCGCTGGTGGGCCGCTATGTCTACGTGCTGGTCAGCACCCCGGCGCTGCCGGTCAAGGATGTGGCTGAGCTCCTGGCTTATGCCCGCGCCAACCCGGGCAAGCTGGGCTACGGCAGCTACAGCGGCGTGACGCAGCTGATGCACACCCAGCTCAAGGCCGTGAAAGCCGACACCACGCTGGTGCCCTACAAGGGCGAAGGCCCGACCGTGAACGACATTCTGGGCAACCATGTGCAGTTCACCTTTGCCACGCCGGCCAGCACCCTGGGCCACATCAAGGAGGGCAAGCTGCGCGCGCTGGCGGTGCTGCTGCCGGCCCGCTCGCCGCTGCTGCCCGGCGTGCCCACCGGCGCCGAGGCCGGCCTGCCGCCACTGACCGCCGGCACCTGGGCCGCGCTGTTTGCGCCGGCCAAGGTGGCGCCCGAGACCCTGCAGCGCATGAACCGTGAACTCAACGCCGCGATGCAGCGCCCCGACGTGCGCGAGCGCATCAGCGCGCTTGGCTTTGAGCTGGCCGGCTCCAGCCCCGACGAGATGGCCGTGTTCCTGCAAGAGCAACTGGTGGCCTGGGGCAAGGCGTTTCGGGACGCGGGCATGACGCCGGAGTGATCCGCAGGCCGCTGGGACGATTGCCAGCGGCCCCGCTTCCCGCACCACCAGTCCAATCCTCACCACCCTCCGCGACACCCTGCTGCCCCGCCTGATCTCCGGTCAGATACGCTTGGCGCCAGCCCAAGAAGACATCGCCGAGGCCACCCATGCAGATTGAATCCATCGAGATCAAGAACTACCGCCTCTTCCGCGACACCAAGTTGCAGAACATTCCGCGCCTGTGTGTGCTGGTGGGCGCCAACGGCACCGGCAAGTCGACGCTGTTCGACGTGTTCTCGTTCCTCAAAGACGCGCTGGCCATGAACGTCGGCAAGGCGGTGTCCAAGCGCGGCGGCTACAAGGAACTGGCCAGCCGCGGCTTTGCCGACCAACCCATCGAGTTCACCCTGCAGTTCCGGCTGGAGATCACCGGCTACGAGCGCCTGGTGACCTACATCCTGAAGATCGAACCCGACGCCACCGGCCGCGCTGTCGTGGCGCGCGAGGTGCTGCGCTACAAGCGCGGGGCCAACGGCAAGCCCTTCCACTTCCTGGACTTTGCCAACGGCAAGGGCTACGCCATCACCAACGAGGAAGACTTCTCCAGGGTGGACGAGGAGCTGAAGCGCGAAGAGCAGGCGCTGGACGCGCCCGACATCCTGGCCATCAAGGGCCTGGGTCAGTTCGACCGCTTCAAGGCGGCCAGCGCTTTCCGCATGATGATCGAGAACTGGCACGTATCGGACTTCCATGTTTCCGACGCGCGGCCCAGCCAGGAGGACGGCTTTGCCGAGCACCTGTCCACCCGCGGCGAAAACCTGCCGCTGGTGGCCAACTACCTGTTTGAACACCACCGGCCGGCCTTTGACCGCATTCTGAAGGCCATGCAGCAGCGAGTGCCGGGGGTGTCGGTGGTGGAGCCGCGCCAGACCGAGGACGGGCGCCTGGTGCTGCGCTTTCAGGACGGCAGCTTCAAGGACCCGTTCATTGCGCGCCACGTGTCGGACGGCACCATCAAGATGTTCGCTTACCTGGTGCTGCTGAACGACCCCAAGCCCTACCCACTGCTGGCCGTGGAAGGGCCCGAGAACCAGCTCTACCCCGAGCTGCTGCCCGAATTGGCCGAAGAGTTCCGCGACTACGCGCGGCGGGGCGGGCAGGTGTTCATTTCCAGCCACTCGCCCGATTTCCTGAATGCGCTGACGCTGGAGGAGATCTTCTGTCTGCGCAAAGAGGCAGGCTTCACCACCATCCGCTGCGCGGCGGACTCGGCCAATCTGCAGGCCTTGTTCAAGGCGGGCGATCTGCCGGGCTACCTGTGGAAGCAGGGCCTGTTCGAGGGCGTGAACTGATGCAAGGGCGGCTGGTCTTCCTGCTGGAAGAGCCGTCGATGAAGCACCTGCTGGCAGGCCTGTTGCCCAGGCTGATGCCGGGTTGGGTGCAAGGCGAGCATTTCCTGTGTGTGCCGCACGAAGGCAAGAGCGACCTGGACCGCAGCGTGCCGCGCAAGCTGGCGGCCTGGCAGGTGCCGGGTGACCGCTTTGTCGTGCTGCGCGACAACGATGCTGCGGTCTGCGAGGAAGTCGAATCGCGCCTGGTCAAGCTGTGCGCTGACAGCGGGAGGCCGGACACGCTGGTGCGCTTGGCCTGTCAGGAGTTGGAAGCCTGGTACCTCGGCGACCTGGAAGCGTTGGCCGCGGCGTTTGAGGAGCCCAGGCTGTGTGGCCCGGCGATGCGCAAACGCTTTGTCGATCCAGACGCCTGGCGAAAGCCTTCAGTGGAGGTGCAGCGTGTCTTGCCTCAATTCCAGAAGGGCCAGGGCGCGCGGCGGATGGGCATTGCCCTGCGAGGCGCCGCCGAAAGCCGGTCTCGCAGTTTTCAGGTGTTCGTGGCGGGCGTGCGGCGTCTGGCGCTTGAGATGGGCTGGCAGCCAGCCTGATCGGCCATTGGCTACCGGCTCACCTGGGAGGCTGTCGGGCTGACCACCGCCGCAAGGAGCCCACCATCAACCCCCCACTCATCGCCCGAGCCTGTGCCAGTCTGGTCATCAGCTTGACGGCTGCTGCCGCCCTGGCCCAATCCGTGGCGCCCGCGCTGCCCACCGCCGAGCAGACCGACCCGGTCAAGCTGGGCTGGATGCTGGGCTCGCCGCCACCGCCGGACAAGATCATCCGGTTTGCCGACGGTTCGTTCTATACCTTCCCGAAGTTCCGCTGGACCTTCTCCAACGGCCGCCAGATGGGGCCGACCACCCATGTTTCGCGGGGCGTGGCCGCGCCGTCGGCGCTGCCCAGAGCCGAGCGCGACGACCTCGATGCGGTCAGCTTCGTCCCGCTGGGCAAGACCGAGCCGATGAGCTGGGCCCAGTCGATGGGCGCCAACTACACCGACGGCATCGTCGTGCTGCACCGGGGCCGCATCGTCTACGAGCGCTATTTTGGTGCGCTGCGGGCCGACGGCCAGCACATCGCTCAGTCGGTGACCCAGTCGTTTTTCGGCACCGTCGGCGCGATCCTGGTGGCCGAGGGCAAGCTCGACCCCAACGCCAAGGTGGCCCAGTACGTGCCCGAGCTCAAGGACAGCGCCTTCGACGACGCCACGATCCGCCAGGTGCTCGACGTGCGCACCGGGCTCCAGTACAGCGAGGCCTGCGCCGACCCCAAGGGCGAGATCTGGGACCAGGTGCGCGCCGGTGGCGTGGTGCCGAGGCCGCCGGGCTACGCCGGCCCGCAGACCCTCTACGAGTTCTTGCAGTCGGTCAAGAAGGAGGGCGAGCACGGTGGCCCGTTTGCCTACAAGACCGTCAATAGCGACGCGCTGGGCTGGGTGATCCGCCGAGTCACCGGCAAGTCGGTGGGTGAGAACCTGTCCGAGCGCATCTGGAGTCAGCTCGGCATGGAGCAAGACGCCTGCTTCAGCGTCGACAGCGTGGGCACCGAGTTCGCCGGCGGCGGCCTCAACACCGGTCCGCGCGATCTGGCGCGTTTTGGCGAGTTGATGCGCAATGACGGCCGGGCCGGCGGCCGCCAGGTGCTGCCCAAGGCGGTGGTGGACGACATCCGGCATGGCGGTGACGCGTCGGCGTTTCCGGCGGCGAGCTACCCGTTGCTGCCTGGCTGGCGCTACCGCAACATGTGGTGGGTCTCGAACAACGAGCACGGCGCATTTGCGGCCCGTGGCATCCACGGTCAGGCCACCTACATCGATCCCGAGGCCGAGAGGGTGATTGCGCGCTACGCGTCGTTCCCGATGGCGGTCAACGGCTTCAATGACCCTGCCTCGCTGCCGGCTTACCACGCGCTGGCCCAGTACCTGATGGCCAATCCGCGCTGAACGCGGCAGCGACTGTGCCGCCGCGCCAGCAGTCCGGGCCGGCTTCAGGCCGTCAGCCCGTTTTGGCCGCTTGGGCTGCCTGCGCCGTGGGGCTTGGTGAAGGCAGGTGCAGCAGTTGCTGCGGCAGTTCGGCCAGCAAGGCCAGCTTGCGCTTGTACTGGGCCCGCCGCTTGGCCGGCACCTCGGCCAGGTCACGGAGCGGACGCTGCAAGGGCAGCGACCAGATCCCGTTGGCCTGGCGGTGGCCGCCCAGCTCGGCCCAGAAGCCGCAGTAGTCGAACGACACCGCCAGCGTCTGCTGGTGCCAGCGCTTTTTGACGTGGTGCTGCGGGTCCACGCCGAGCATGTCCAGCGACCAGCGCTTGCACAGCGTGCGCAGCACCTCGGCCAGCAGGTAAGGCGGACGCAGACCCTCGGCGGCACGGGTGAGCTCGCGAATGCCTTGCATCGCCACCTCGTCCTGCGCGGCAGCGCCTTGCACCGAGCCCAGCATCAGCCGGCCGGCATGCAGGAACGAAAAACTGATCTGGCAGACCTGCACCCCGCCTGCCGTGTCGAGGCTCAGCGCCCACAGGCCCTCGCGCTTGCAGACACCGTTCAGGCCCAGGCGCAGCGTGCCCCCGTCAGGCAAGGTCCACAGCAGCAACCTCTCGCCGAGCGCGATGCGGGCGCCGGTGGCCGGGCCAAACACCAGGCTGGCGGTGATCAGGTCATGTTGCAAGTGGGTGAAGCGCTGCGCCATGCCAAAGCGCCGGTCCATGAAGGACTGCAGCAGCGGCTCAAAACTCTTGGCCTGGCGCACAAACACCGGCCGCCAGTGGCTGTGCTGGCTGAGCACCGCATCAAACCGGGCCCGGTGCACCTGGGTCATCCACAAGGCCAAGCCCAGCTTGAGCTGGCGCCCGATGTTGCTGCGCCGGGTGTGCGTGGCGCCCCGCATCTCGGACAGGCCGGGCCAGTGCGGCGCGGGCCGGTTGGGCAGGACGTCAAAGCGCGGACCTGGCACCATCGGGGTAAAAAACGGCATGGCGCTCTGCCCGGGTTTGGGGGTTCAAACTCCCCGATGCGGGGCGCGAGACACCCAAATTGCCAGCGGAAAAATTAAAGCCGCGTGTCTCTGTTGGGTGTCTGATTGTTAACGAATGTAAATGAGCGTGTCCTGGGGATCAGGGCGGCAGCCCCGCGAATCGGGGGTGGGTAGACCCCCGGTGGCGTGGGGCGGCCTGGGGCGCGGCGGGGCGCTGCGCAATCGCGTGAGCCAGAGGACCGAAACTGCGCCATCATGCCAACCCCCATGAACCCGCACCCAGACCGACCGCCAGAGGGCACTGCGCCAGGTGCTGCCGGCGGCGTGCCCGCCGCGCCACTCACCCACCAGCCCACGGCGGCAGGGTGGATTGAGCCCGATGCAGCGGCTGACTTCACGACCTTGTTCGAGTTTTTGCCGATTGGCGCTTACCGCTCGTCGCCGCAGGGCAGGATGCTGCGGGCCAATGCCGCGCTGGTGCGGCTCAATGGCTATGCCAACGAGGCCGAGTTGCTGGCGGGAGTGGCCGACATTGCCACCGAGTGGTACCTGCAGCCGGGTCGGCGCCAGCAGTTTGTCGGCTTGCTGGAGGCCACCGGGCAGGTGCTGGCTTTTGAGTCACAGATCTTGCGCCACAAGAGCCGCGAGACGATCTGGATCAGTGAAAACGCCCACCTCGTGCGGGACCGCTTTGGCGCCGTGGGCTACTACGAGGGCACGATCGAAGACATCAGCGCCCGCAAGCAGGCCGAACTGCTGCTGCGTCAAAGCGAGCAGCGCTGGAAGCTGGCCCTGGAGAGCACCGGCGATGGCTTGTGGGACTGGGACCTGGAGACCGGCGTCGAGCTGTTTTCGCGGCAGATGCGGCTGATGTTCGGTTTTGGCGACGATCTGCCCGACCGGCCCGACAGCTTTGACGGGCTGACCCACCCCGACGACGTGGCGCAGATGCTGGCCGACCGCCAGGCCCACTTTGACGGCCTCACGCCCAGCTACGTCAACGAGCACCGCATCCGCTGCCAGGACGGCAGCTGGAAATGGGTGCTGTCGCGCGGCATGGTGATCCGGCGCGACGCCAACGGCCGGCCGCTGCGCATGATCGGCACCCACACCGACATCAGCGCCCGCAAGCGTGCCGACGAGTTGCGCGCCGCCCGCGACCAGGCTTTGGCCGCCGACAGCGCCAAGAGCGCGCTACTGTCCCGGGTCAGCCACGAGCTGCGCACACCGCTCAACGCGGTGCTGGGCTTTGCCCAGTTGATGGATGTCGACCCGGCCACCCCCACGCGCCACCGGGCCTGGGTAGGCCACATCCTGGCCAGCGGCCGGCACTTGCTGGGCCTGGTGGACGACTTGCTCGATCTGTCGGTGCCGGCGTCGGGTGCTGTCACCAGCCCAGCCGTCGGGCCTGACCAGCCGGTCTGGCCGGCGTTGGACCTGGCGCCGCTGGTGGCCGAATGTTGGGCGATGGTGTCGGCCGGCCAGGCCGGGCCGCCGGTCGAGTTTGTCGATCTGACGGCGCAGGCTTTGCAGCAGACGCCGATGCGGGTGCGGGCAGACCCCAGGCGCCTCAAGCAGGTGCTGGCCAATCTGCTGTCCAACGCGGTCAAGTACAACCGGCCTGATGGCCAGGTGTTGGTGGACTTGCAACGCGCAGACGGTCAGGTGGTGTGCAGCGTGCGCGACACCGGGCCGGGCCTGAGCCCGGCGCATGTGGCCCGGCTGTTCACGCCGTTTGACCGCCTGGGGCTGGAGCGCAGCGCCATCGAGGGCCGAGGCCTGGGGCTGGCCTTGTCACGCCAACTCGCCATCGACATGGGCGGCAGCATCAGCGTGCACAGCAGCCCCGGCCAGGGCTGCTGCTTTGGCCTGCACCTGCCGGCCGCCTGACTGCGCCCCAAGGGGCTGGCGGCAGCTCAGTGCTTGCCGTAGTCCCAGTCATCGGCCATGGTGGTCTCGGGCAACACGGCCAGCACGGCCGCGACGACATCGAGCAAGGCCTGCGGCAAGGCCGGGTGGCCGCTGCCGTGGCCCAGCGCGGCGTACCAGTCACGGTAGCGCGCGATCTGGCGCCGGGTCGAGCCCAGCTCGAATGCGCCCTCCCTCACGCCCGCCAGCAGCAGCCGGGCCTGCTCAACCGCCAACTCGGACCAGCTGCTGGCGCGCGCGCCGAGGCCGGCGATGGCCGGGGCGAGCAAGTAGAGCTCGATCAGGTTGCCCTGGGCCCAGGTGCGCAGCATCGGCTGGGCCGAGCCCAGGTCGAGCAGCGCCTGCACCTCGGCCAGGTTCCACAGCGCCGCGCTGTTGCGGCCGGGTGTGTCGGCGTCGGCCGGCAGGCGGCCGGCCCCTTGCAACACGGCGCTCAGCGACAGGTACTGGGTGGTCCAGTAGGGCGTGCGCTCCTGGGTGTAGCAGCGGAAGTAGAGCTTGCGTGAGCGCTCCAGCGCGGCCCACATCTCGGCCTCGTCACGGGCCCGGGTGTCGGGCTGGGCCTGCGGGTCGGTGCGCTGGGCATGCTCATGGCTGAGCGCGGCCTCGCGCTTTTCGGTACTGGCCAGCAAGCCCTCGATGCGGGTGCGCTGGCCGTCGTGCTGGCCGAGCAGCGCTTCGAGCCGCTTCTTGGCCTCGCGCACCCGGGCCAACGCGGCTTCAAGCGCGGCCAGTGAGGGGGTGGCGGCTGGCAGAGCGGCCGCCGTGCGGCTGGGCAAAGCCGCCACCACCTCGTCGGCCAGGTCCAGCGCGACGTTGATGCTGGCCATCGCCCGCTGGATCTGCACCGCCGAGAGCTGGCGTGTGAAATCGGCCGGCAGCGAGAAGTACACCGTCAGGCTGGCCCAGTCGTGGGTGTCGGGGAACTGGGCAAACAGCGTCCGCCGCAGTGCGACCATCAGCTTGCGCGGGTCTTCGCCCCAGAGCAGGCCTTGGTAGAGCGCCTCGACCATGCGCACCGAGCCGCCAAAGGAGAGCGGAAACTGCGAGGCAATCACCATCGGGATGCCGGCCTGGTGCAGCGCGTGGGCGATGCTGGCGCCCACCCCCGCCACGCCGCCGACATTGCCGCTGTTGCAACTGGCCAGGGTGACGACGGCCGGCCCCACCAGCGCGCCCGGCGCGGTGCCCGCGCTGGGGGTGCGCAAGGCGGCGGCCAGGCGTTCGCCGCTGACGATGTCGGCCTCGCCACCGGGGTCGCCGGCGCGGTGCAGCATCAGGCCAAAGCGGGCATCAAAACCGTCGCGGAACTCGCAGCCGTGCGCCAGGATGTGGACATGGGTGTAGGCGGTGGCGGCGCAGGCAGCGGCAATGCTCTCCAGGCTGGCGTGGGTCAGCACAGTCAGGTGTTGGGCCAGTTGCTGCGGGCTGCCGACCCAGGGGTCGAGCAGGCGGCGCAGCGCCAGCAAATGCGGCAGAGCCGGCACCGCAGGCACCGAGGCGGGTGCGGCCACCACCAGCAGCACCCGGGTGTCGTTGGGCCAGACCACGGCGGTCTCGGCGACACGCCGGGTCTCGCGGGTGATGCAGACCGGGCTCTGGCCTTGCAGCAGCAGGGGCTGGCCCTCGCCCGGGCAGCCGGGCGGCGAAAGCGTCAGCTCGAAGGGCAGCAATGCCAGCTCGGACGCCGAGAGCACCAGCCGCAAGTGGGTGATGTCGGGCCCGGCGCCCGCCTGCGCATCGCCGGATCGCTTCATGTCGCCGCTCAGGCCGGGGATGTTGCCCAGCAGGTCGGCCATCATGCGGCCGGTGTCTTGCAGCTGAAAGCCGCGCGACTCCTCGCCCAGCCGGTAGCTCAGCGCGCCCAGCCGGTGCAGCATCTGGTTGTGCTCGACCGGCAGTTGCAGGGTGACGGCGGGATGGTTCTCGCACAGCGCCAGGTAGGGCGTCAGCGGCGACAGCAGCTGGTTGTGCGAGGGGCCGTGCCGCAGCAGCTCAAGGGATAGGGTGCGCATCGGGGCGTCCTGTTCTGGCGTGGGACCGGGCGGGGGTCAGGCTCGGCTCAGGCCGCTGCTGGCTTGGGGTAGCGGGTGCCGGGCAGGGCGGCGATCCTGCAGTTTTGCGCGTCCTGCGCATGCACTTCGCGCAGTTCCGCCTGGGTGCCGTGCACCGGGTCAGCCCAGACGGCCACCACGGTGTTGCGCCGCAGTACCGGCCCGCCCTCACGGTCCAGGTCCTTCAGCGTGCCCTTGCCCAGGCTGTCAAACAGCGCGGCGAACAAGGTCTCGCTCTGCCGTACCTCGGGCGTGATGCGCATCAGCCGGGCCCAGGTGCCGCTGTTGAAATAGTGGCCGCCGCCCTGGCTGCGGGCCAGCGATTTGGCCAGATGGGTGTGGCCGGTCAGCAGCAGGTCGATGCGGGGCGACACCTTGGCGTCGAACTGCTTGAAGGTGGGGTCCGGTGCGGCCGGGTCGAAGCTGCGGTCGGCGTCCAGAAACTCCAGCGCCTGCCGCAACACGGTCTGGCGCGGCTTGCCGCGCAGCAAATCGAGCGCCGCGCTCCAGACGCTGAGCTGGTCGGACTGGCTGCCGCGCACTAGGCTGATCGGCTCGACACCGTCGCGGAACAACTGCTCGGCCTGGTCCATCAAGGCTTGGGCCGATTCGGCGGGCAAGGCGCCGGGCCGGGTGGCCCAGGCTGCGGCGTCGGCCGCTGCCTGCAATGCCGGGGAGGTCGAGCTGGCGCTGCTGCTGTTGTTCGACCCTGCGCCACCCGGTCCCGCCGGCCCCGGCGCCTCGGCACCGAGAAAGCCGGTGGCCAGGCGGGCGGCGTCGGCGGCGGTGCGGCTGGCGATGCCGGCCAGGTCGGTGATGCGGCGCAGCAACTGCGGGTCGAGCGCGGTGAGGATGGGCACCACTGCCGAGGTCTCGGGTTTGAGCAGGTCGACAAACGGGTAGCGCTTCTTGACCTGGTTCATCACCTCCACCACCAATTGCGAACCGGCGTTGGGCATCCAGTCGGGCACCGGCAGGCCGTATTGCAGGTCGCGGGTCAGGCGGCGCAGGTGCTCGTGGTCGGTGACGTTCCAGGCGTCAATCTCGTTGCCGTGCAGGCACAACACGCTGGCCCCGCCCACCGAGCAGCGCACGCCGGTGCCGTCGGTCACCCACAGCAGCCGGGTGCGGGCGGCGGCGTCAGGGCCGCAAAAAGCCTGGGTCAGCAGCTCACGCGAGGCAGGCAAGGCCAGCTCCAGGTCATGATTGCCCAGGTTGATGATCAGCAGCCGGTCGGGCGTGGCGAGCAAGCCGCGCAAGGCCGCAAAAATTGGTGCAAATGTGGCGTCGGCCAGCACCCGGGCGATCTTGGCCGGTGCACCTGCGGGGTCGAAGCCCACCGCAGGCTCCTCGGCCAGGAAGTCGATGAAGTCACCATTGATCAGCAGCGCTGCCGGGCCGACTGTGGCCGAGGTTTTGACGCTGTTGATCAGCCAGACCAGCTCCTGGGTGGAGCCAAAGATCTGAAACCCCGACTGGCCGCCCAGGTGCAGGTCGGAGACCACATGCAATTCACTGAGCTGCAGCCCTTGTACGCCGTCCGGCATCGCGCCTCCTTGGTTTGGCCTGGCTTCGGCCAGGTCCGGCTTGGGTCAGTGCCGCCGGCCGGCGCGATCATAGGGCTAGCACAAACTACAACAACCCCCAGTCTGACGGCTGCCACAAGCCTCTGTTAGCCTCCCGCCCCAGATCATTTCAAGGAGACCGCTGGTGACCGCACTGCACGAACGTCTGCGTGCCCTGCCGCCCGAGCGGTTGAGGGCCATGCGCCGGGGCATCGAGAAGGAGAGCCTGCGTGCGCTGCCCGACGGCGGCCTGGCGTTGACGCCGCACCCCGCCGCACTGGGCTCGGCGCTGACCCACCCGAAGATCACCACCGACTACAGCGAGTCGCAGCTGGAGCTGATCACCGGCGTGCAAAGCAGCGCCGAGGCCTGCCTGGCCGAGCTGACCGAGATCCACCAGGCCACCTACCACGCGCTGGGCACCGGGCCGGATGCCGAGATGCTGTGGGTCGGCAGCATGCCCTGCGGCCTGCCTACCGACGAGACCATCCCGGTGGGGCGCTACGGCGCCAGCAACGTCGGCCGCGCCAAGAGCGTGTACCGCATGGGCCTGGGCCACCGCTACGGCCGGCGCATGCAAACGATCTCGGGCATCCACTACAACTGGTCGATGCCGGGGCTGGGCAACGATGAGCACTTTGCGTTGATCCGCAACTTCCGCCGCCACGCCTTTGTGCTGCTGTATTTGTTTGGCGCGTCGCCGGCGGTGTGTGGCGATTTTGTCGCCGGCCGGCCGCACCGGCTGCAGCCGCTGCCCGACAGCGGCAGCTTGCACATGCCGTACGCCACCTCGCTGCGGATGGGCCGTCTCGGCTACCAGAGCGATGCGCAGGCCACGCTGGCGGTCAGCTACAACAGCCTGGAGAGTTATGCCAACTCGCTGCACGGCGCGCTGACCCAGCCCTACCCCGCGTATGAGGCGGTGGGCATCCGCAACCCGGGTGGCGACTACAACCAGTTGGCCACCAGCCTGCTGCAGATCGAAAACGAGTTCTACGGCCTGATTCGGCCCAAACGCGTGATCTACCCGGGCGAGCGGCCGCTGCACGCGCTGCGTGAACGCGGCGTGGAGTACATCGAGGTGCGCTGCATGGACCTCGACCCGTTCGAGCCGGTCGGCATCGCTGCATCCACCACCCGCTTCATCGACATTTTTTTGTTGCATTGCCTGCTGGCCGACAGCCCGCCTGACTCGGCCGCCGAGATCGCCGCGCTGGGCCGCAACCAGCACCGCACCGCCGAAAACGGCCGCCAGCCCGGCCTGCTGCTGGAGCAGGGCGAGCAGGAGATCTTGCTGACCGACTGGGCCGCGCAGTTGCTGGGTGAATGCGGCGCCATCGCCGACGCGCTTGACGCCGCGCTCAGTGGCACACACGGCGGCACGCCCTACGCCCAGGCGCTGGACCAGGCGCGCGCCGTGCTGGCCAGGCCCGAGGCGCTGCCCTCAGCCCGCGCGCTCGGCGTGATGGCCGCCGAGTTTGACAACTCGTACCCGCGCTTCATCCGAGCCCAGTCCGCCAGCAGCCGCGCCCACCTGCTGGGCCTGCCCTGGACCGAAGCCCAGGCCATGCGCTACAGCGCGATGGCCGATGACTCGCTGGCCGAGCAGCGCCGCATCGAAGCCGCCGACTCGATGCTGTTCGAGCAATACCGGCAAGCCTACCTGTCGCCGGAGCGGCTCCGGGCCTGAGCCGGGCACACGGGCCGGGAACCCGACCCGGCGGCCAAAATGCATCGGTCGCTTCCCGCCCATGCCGCCCAGGCTGCCCAGGCTGCCCAACTTTTTCGCGCCCGCTTCATGACCATCCCGTTGCACCCCAGCCCACCCAGACCAAGCCGGCTAGGCCCGCTGCCGTACCGGCTGTCAAGGCACCCCGCAGCACACAACCGTGCGCGGGGCCTGGCCGCTGCTGCCCTGCTGCTGGCCGCTGCGGCCGCGCCGGCCCAGGTCTTCAAAGACCCGGCATTGCAGGCCTTGTTGACCGCAGAGCGCTTGTCCGACCTCGAAACCACCTCAAGCCAGCGCCTGGCGACAAACCCCGACGATGCCCAGGCGGTACTGGGCCTGGCGATGGCGGCGATGGCCAGTAACGACGGCCCGCGCCGAGAGGCCACGATCCGCCGGGCCGAGACCTGCATCAAGCTGAACCCGCAAGCCGCCGAATGTCACTACGCGCTGGGCACCCTGCTCGGGGTGCATGCGATGGGCCAGGGCATGGTGAAGATGGCGTCGAGTGTGGGCACGGTCAAAGCCGCGCTGCAAGAGTCGCTGCGGCTGGCGCCGACCTGGTACCCGGCGCGCAGCGCGGTGGTCGAGTTTTACCTGCAGGCGCCCGGCCTGATCGGCGGGAGCACTGCCAAGGCGGCTGAAGCCGCCCGTGCCGCGGCCAAACCGGAGCAGGCCCGTGCGCTGGAGGCCCGGGTGGCGTTGGAGGACGAGCGCTTTGATGGCGCACTGGCCGGCCTGTACAGCGTGCAGCCGGGCGCCGACAGTGCCCTGGCTGATGATGTGCAGCAGTGGACTGCCCGAGCCGGCTTTGGCTTGCTCGGCAAGGGCGAAGCGGCCAAGGCCAAATCGGTGTTCGAGCGCCTGCTGCGCGAACAGCCGACCCAAGCGGTGGCGGCCTATGGCCTGGGTCGCAGCCAGCTGGAGCTGGGCGCGACGGCCGAGGCCACACGGCTGTTTGAACAGGCCGCCAAGCTCAAGGGCGCGGCGCCGTTGCCGATCGACTACCGGCTGGGCCTGGCCTTGCAGGCCCAGGGCCAGACCGAGCCGGCGCGAGCCGCTTACGCCCGCTATGTTGCCGCCGGTCGGGGCCAGGGCAAATCGCTGGACGACGCCAGGAAGCGCCTGGCGCAGTTGGGCGGGCCGCCGGGCTGATCCCGCACGGCTGCGGCCTGCGCCTCCGGGCCGCTGGGGCGCATGGCCAAACCGGGTGGCAGGCAAGCTCGGTCGCCGCTGGCCGCAGCGGGTCAAAGCGGGTTGCCGACCCGCGCCCTTGTGGTGCACCACAGCCGCTGCGCCGATGCGGGCGGGTAAGCGCCCGCACCCTGCTGGTGCGTCAGGGCCGCGCACTGGCCCCGCGCTGCTAGACCAGCGGCGCCCTGCGTCCCTGCAGGCTGACGACGCACCCCCCGTTGCCGCGTCAACAGCTCGGCCCGGGTCCAACCTGGCCCGCCCTTTGCTTGTATACCGGTCAGGACACCAGCCGGCGCAGCAGCCGGTCCAACCCCGGCGGCACAGCGTCCGCCCAGCAGGAGTGAGCATCGATGTCGCAAGCCATTTGGAACCGCCGTGACTGGATCAAGAGCGCGGGCGCGCTCGCCGCGGCCGGGGCCGCGCCGCTGGCCTTGGCGCAAAAGCCGTTGAGCGTCGGCTTTATCTTCGTCGGCCCACGCGACGACTACGGCTACAACCAGGCCCACGCTGAAAACGTCGCTCTGGTCAAAAAGATGCCCGGCATCAAGGTGGTCGAAGAAGAAAACGTGCCTGAGACCAACGCGGTGCAAAAAACCATGCAGGGCATGATTGCGCAAGACAGCGCAACCCTGCTGTTCCCGACCTCGTTTGGCTACTTTGACCCGCACATGCTGGCGGTGGCGGCCAAGAACCCGGCCGTGCGCTTTGCCCATTGCGGCGGCATGTGGACGGCCGGCAAACACCCGACCAACACCGGCAGCTTTTTTGGCTACATCGACGAGGGCCAGTACCTCAACGGCGTCATCGCCGGGCATGCCAGCAAGAGCAAGAAGATCGGCTTTGTCGCCGCCAAGCCGATCCCCCAGGTGCTGCGCAACATCAACGCCTTCACGCTGGGCGCGCGCTCGGTCGACCCGGCCATCACCTGCACCGTGATTTTCACCGGCGACTGGAGCATGCCGGTCAAGGAGGCCGAGGCCACCAACAGCCTGGCCGACCAGGGCATCGATGTCTTCACGATGCATGTGGACGGCCCCAAGGTGATCGTCGAGACCGCCGCCAAGCGCGGCAAGTTCGTCTGCGGCTACCACGCCAGCCAGGCCAAGCTGGCTCCGCAGGCCTACCTGACCGGCGCCGAATGGAACTGGCTCACCGCCTACAAGACCATCATCGACGCCGCCCAGACCGGCAAGCCGCACCCCAACTTTGTGCGCGGCGGGCTGAAGGAGGGTTTTGTGAAGAGCTCGCCTTACGGTGCGATGGTCAGCGAGGGGGCGCGCAAGAACGCCGAGGCGATCCGCGCCAGGATGATCGCCGGCAGTTTCGACATCTTCGCCGGCGAGTTGAAGGACAACACCGGCAAGATCGTGATCGCCAAAGGCAAGGCCTTCAAGCAGACCGACATCGAGCTCGAAGGCATGAACTACCTGGTCGAAGGCGTGATCGGCAAGGTTTGATCGATCTTGCCACTGCGCGACCCGAGCTTGGGCCGCTCGCTACGCAATCTCGACCCAACCTACGGTTTGACCAACGGCAATCTCCCTCATGAGCACCGCGCCCCGTCGCTGGCACGCCCCTGCCGAAGCCCTGCTGCTGCCCACCGGCGCACTGGTGGCGGCCCTGTTGCTGTTTGGCCTGTTTGTCTGGTTTGGCGGCCACAGCCCGGTCGCAGCCTGGGTGTTGTTGTTCCAGGGCGCGTTCGGTGATGCGTTTTCGTGGCAGAACTCGCTGCAGCGCGCCGCGCCGCTGATGCTGACTGCGCTGGCCGTAGCGCTGCCGGCGCGCGCCGGGCTGACCGTGATCGGCGGGGAGGGCGCGCTGGTGCTCGGCGCGCTCGGCTGCGCCGGGCTGCCCTACCTGATCCCGGGCTTGTCCGGCAGCGGCGGCAGCGTGTTGCTGCTGGTCGCCGGCGCGGTGCTGGGTGCGGCCTGGGTGGCGCTGGCCGGTACGCTGCGCCAGTGGCGCGGCGTCAACGAGACGATTTCCAGCCTGCTGCTGAGTTACATCGCGATTGCGCTGTTCAAGCACTTTGTCGAGGGCCCGATGCGCGACCCGGCCAGCCTGAACAAGCCCAGCACGCTGCCGTTGGCCGACAGCCTGCGCATCGGCCAGATCATGGGCGCCACCAACCCCGACAGCCTGCTGGCGGGCTGGCTGGGGGATGTGCACTGGGGCCTGGTGATCGGCCTGCTGCTGTGCGTGGCAGCCGGCCTGTGGCTGAGCTTCACTGCTTCCGGTTTTGCCTTGCGCGTTGTCGGCGGCAACGCCCGCACCGCCCGGCTGGTGGGCCTGCCGACCGACCGGCTGGTCTTGCTGGCCTGCGCTCTGGGCGGTGCCGGCGCCGGCCTGGCGGGTGCGCTGGAGGTGGCAGCAGTGCACTTTGCGGCCAATGCATCGGTGATCGCCGGGCTGGGCTACACCGGCATCCTGGTGTCGTTCGTGGCGCGGCACAACCCCTGGGCGATCCCGCCGGTCGCCTTGCTGTTTGGCGGGTTTGCTGCGGCCGGCAGCCTGCTGCAACGGCGGCTGGGCTTGCCCGATGCGTCGGTGCTGGTGCTGCAGGGCTTTGCCTTCGTCTTCATCCTCGCGGCCGAGGCGCTGCGCGGCAGGCTGTTTCAGTTGCCGATGCCGGGTTTTGCCAAGCCGCGGCTGGTGGCTGTGCAAGGCGGGCCGGCATGACACCGGACATGGTGCTGGACTTGCTGCTGGCCATCCTGGGCGGCGCGGTGCGTGTCGGCACACCTTTCCTGTTTGTCAGCCTCGGCGAATGCCTGACCGAGAAATCCGGCCGCATCAATTTGGGGCTGGAGGGCGTGTTGGTGTTTTCGGCGATGGCCGGCTTCGGCGGCGCCCACCTCAGCGGCTCACCCTGGCTCGGCGTGCTGCTGGCCGGCTGCAGCGGCGCGGCATTGGCGCTGCTGCACGGCCTGCTGTGCTCGCTGAATCGGGTGTCCGACATCGCCACCGGCATCGCCCTGATGCTGCTGGGCGCCGGCCTGGCGTTTTACCTGGGCAAGCCATTGATCCAGCCGCAGGCGCCGCAGATACCGGCCATCGGCCTGGGCGCCTGGAGCACATCGCCGGGGGTGCAAAGCGCGCTTGCAATCAACGCGCTGTTTCCGGTCGGTGTGGCGCTGGCGGGCGGGCTGGCCTGGGGCCTGGCCAACACCCGCTGGGGCCTGGTGGTGCGCATGGCGGGCGACAGCAGCGACGCGGCCAAGGCTTTGGGCTACTCGGTCAACCGGGTGCGCATTGCTGCAACCACCGCCGGCGGCTTCATTGCCGGGCTGGGCGGCGCGTCGCTCAGCCTGTACTACCCCGGCAGCTGGAACGAGGGCCTGTCCAGCGGCCAAGGCCTGATTGCCGTGGCCTTGGTGATCTTTGCGCGCTGGAGCCCCTGGCGCTGCCTGGGTGCGGCACTGCTGTTTGGCGGTGCAGGCGCGATCGGCCCGGCGCTGCAGTCCGTCGGCATCAGCGGCGGCTACTACCTGTTCAATGCTGTGCCGTATGCACTGACGCTGGCCATCCTGGTGGCCACTTGTTCAACCCGGCGCGCCATCAAGGGTGCGCCAATGGAATTGGGTGGGTCGAAATGAGCGGTCTGGGGGGTTTGAACAAATCCGGCAACGGCGTGGTGGTGGGCCTGGTGCAGATGCAACTGCCGCTGATCGAGACACCGGCGCAACTTGCAGCGCAGACACAGCGCATCGCCTGGCTGGTCGGCAAGGCGCGGCGCAACCTGGGCACGATGGACCTGGTGGTCTTTCCGGAGTACGCGCTGCACGGCCTGAGCATGAGCACCGCGCCCGAGCTGATGGTGTCGCTGGACGGCCCCGAGGTGGCGGCCTTCAAAGCCGCATGCGTGGCGCACCGGATCTGGGGCTGCTTCAGATCATGGAGGCCAACCCCGGCGGCAACCCGTACAACAGCGGCCTCGT
>JANYKR010000082.1 GCA_025358155.1 Betaproteobacteria bacterium | reverse complement strand
CGACGTGGTCGACAGCACCCAGCTGTCCGAGCGGCTGGGCGACGATGCCGCCGCCGCGTTATGGCAAGCCCACGACCAGATTACCCGCAGCTTGCTGCGGTTATGGCGGGGCCGGGAGATCGACAAGAGCGACGGCTTTCTGCTGCTGTTTGACAGCGTGGCCGACGCACTGGGCTGCGCACTGGCCACACACCAGGCGCTGGCCGCGTTGACCCCTCCATTGGCTGCTCGGGCCGGCATCCATGTCGGCGCGCTTCGGCTGCGCCCGAACAGTGCCGCAGACATCCGGCAAGGTGCCAAGCCGCTGGAGGTGGATGGCATTGCCAAGCCGCTGGCCGCACGCATCATGGGCCTGGCCCGTGGCGGCCAGACTGTGCTCAGCGAAGCCGCGCACGCCGCGCTGGCGCCGGGTGGCTGGCAGCTCGCCTCGCACGGCCATTGGCGGCTCAAGGGTCTGCCCGAACCGCTGGAATTGTTTGGGGCCGCCGAGACCGGAGCGCCGCTGCTGCCACCTGAGGATTCGGCCAAAGCCTACCGGGTGATCCTGACTTCGGGTGGTTGGGCGCCGCTGCGCATGGTGCCGCACTCGCTGCCGGCTGAGCGTGACGGCTTCATCGGCCGCGCTGAGCCGCTGGCAGTGCTAGCTCAGCGGTTTCACCACGGTGCCCGTCTGGTTTCGGTGCTGGGCATCGGGGGCGTTGGCAAGACCCGGCTGGCACTGCGCTTTGCACGCCACTGGCTGGGCGACTACCCGGGTGGTGCGTGGTTCTGTGATCTGTCATCGGCGCGCGGCCTCGACGGACTACTGAAAGCCACCGCCCAAGGCCTGGGACTGCCGCTGGGCAAGGTTGACCCGGTCGCGCGCATTGGCGAGGCCATCGCGGCTCGCGGCGCCTGCTTGGTGATCCTCGACAACTTCGAACAGGTAGCCTGCCATGCCGAGGCGACGGTGGGCCGATGGCTGGCCGCTGCGCAGGAGGCGACCCTGCTCATCACCAGCCGCGAGGTGCTGGGCATCATCGGCGAAGAGGCCGTCGCGCTGGCGCCGTTGGGCAGCGCCGAGGCCGCGCGATTGTTCGAGCTGCGGGCGATGGCGGCCGACAGCGGCTACCAACCGGGCACCGCCGATGTAGCCGCTGTTCCGGCCTTGATGGATCTGCTTGACAGGCTGCCGCTGGCCATCGAACTGGCGGCAGCGCGCGTGCGGGTGATGGCGCCAGCGACCCTGCTCGCCCGGATGGACCACCGCTTCCGCCTGCTGGGCGCCCAAAACGGCCGTCGGGACCGCCAGGCCACGCTGCGCGCCACGCTGGATTGGTCGTGGGATCTGCTGTCATTGCCCGAGCAGGCGGCACTGGCTCAGCTGTCGGTCTTCGAAAACGGCTTTGCGCTGGCCAGCGCCGAGGCAGTGATCGACCTGTCGGCCTTCGCCAGCGGACCCTGGGTCGCCGACACCGTGCAGCACCTGGTCGAAAAGTCGCTGCTGCGCCGAAGCCCGGACGGCCGCTTCGACCTGTTGCGCTCGGTGTTCGACTACGCGCGGGAGCGGCTCGCCGCGTCGGGCACGCTGGCCGCGGCCGAGCGGCGGCACTGGCGCCATTTCGCGTGTTTTGACGATGCGAAAGCCACAGCAGATCGGTGTGTCGAGCTGGATAACCTGGTGGCCGCTTGCAGGCGCGCGGCCCTCGACGAGCCCGCACAGGCGGTCAACGCGTTGGTGGCCGCCTGGTCGGCATTGCGGTTGACCGGCCCGTTTCGTGCGGTCATCAACTTGGCGGAGCCACTGGTGGCGCGAACCGATCTGCCATCCCAACAGCAACTGCGCCTGCACGGCGTGCTCAGCAGCGCGCTGCGCCATCTGGGCGACATGGCGGGTGCTGATCATCACTTGCTCGCCGGCCAAGCGGCCGCCGAGCACTGCCCAGAGGCATTGGAGGACCGGGCGCAATTGCTGGTCTGGCGGTCAGAATTTGAAATCCAGCGCGGGCAGTTGGGCAACGCTGCGGCAGCGCTGGAGGACGCGGCAGCGCTCGCCGAGACGTGCGGCAGTCCGCAGCTGAGGCTGCGCGTGTTGAATGAGGCTGGCAATTTGGGATTGGCGCAGGGCCAGTTGGATGTCGCGATCATTGCCTATGCCAAGGCGCTGTCGATCTCCCAAGCGCTGGGGAACCTGCGCTGGGAAGGCGGTTGCGAAGGCAACCTGGGCGTCGTGCGGCATGTACAGGGCCGCCTGCCGGAGGCGCGGGCCCATTACCGACGGGCCGTTGATCTCGCAGTGCAGGTGGGCGACCGCGCCTTTGAGGGCAACTCGCGCTGCAACCTGGGTCTGCTGCTGCATGAGCAGGGGGACGATACCGCCGCGCGCGAAGCCCTGGCCTGCGCAGTTCAAGTGGCACGGCAGATCGGCCACCCGCGACTCGAGTGCACATCACGGTGCAATCTCGGCATCGTCAACGAATCTCTCGGCGATATCGCCGCAGCGCTGGCTGACTATCAGCTGGCGATCGCGCAGGCCGCCGCCATAGGCGATGCCCGCAACGAAGGTCAGTTTCTAGGCTACCGGGCTTTGTTGCTGGCGCGGCGCAACAACGGGATCGAATCGGCTCGTGACTTCGAGCGGGCCGAAGCACTGATCACCCCGCTGGCCGACCCCGCGCTGCATGCGCTGCTGTACGCACAGCGGGCGCTAGCGTACCGACTGCTGGGCAACACCGTCGAGGCCGATCAGCTGTTTGAACGCGCGGAGACTAGCGCTCTCGGGCTCGAATTGGGACCGGACTCGGAAGTGCGCAGGCTGTTGGCGCAGGCGCAGCAAACACTGCCACCCGAACCCGCACAGACAACGCTCACTCCGAATTGACGATCAAGGGATCGACCGCCTTGCACGGTTTGGACTGCCCTCTCGGATAAACAAAGGGGCAATGCTGCAGGCCCTGGCCCGGCGTCGCTTTGCCGGTTGTCTTCCACGAGAATTTACTCTTGGCACTGTTGCGAGTGGGGGTGTGGTAAAGCCCACCTGGATTGGCGATGTCAATGCCATTGGGGTCGCCAAAACCGTAGTCGCCAGTGGTGTCACTGAGCGTCCATGTCACCTTGCGCGCAGTTCCCTGGGTGTGAACAATGAGTTTGCCGTAGGGCAACTCGGCGGTGCAGCCGCCACCGATGGCCGGCAAGACTTTCACGACGATCTTGTCGCAGTTGGGGTCGCCTCTCATGCCGTGACCGCACTCGTAGTCGGCGGTACTCCGGGCCGTCAGCCGCAGGTTGGCCGGCAACTTGCAATCCGGGTCGGGCTGCTGTTGGGCTGCCGCTGACGCTGCGCACAGGGCCATCATCAGGGCGGCAACGGTGGGCAGCGCGGTCTTGTCGGGTGTCATGGATTTCTCCTTCGGTCCATCCCACTGCTTGCGCCGTGCAAGCGGAACAACGGCCAACGCATGTTGAACCACCAGCCTGCCCAATGGACACCTTCTGAGACAGCCAACCTAGGGGTGGCCATAGGCAAGACACGGCACAGGCCCTTGCCTAGGCCCCACTCGGTTTGACCGACGTACGCCGAGTTGACGCGGCGCGTCTCATGGCCTACGCGGTCGCACCAAAGCTGCCGCCCGCTTGGCCTGCACCCGCGCACGCTCCACGTCCGCGTCATGCACCAGCGCCACGCCCATGCGGCGTTTCACAAAGCTGTCCGGCTTGCCGAACAAACGGATCTCGCTGCGCGGTACCCGCAGCGCGTCGGCCACGCCGTCGAACACGATGCCCGATGCCTCGACGCCGCCATAGATCACCGCGCTGGCGCCCGGACTTTTCAGCGTGGTGTCCACCGGCAAACCCAGGATGGCGCGAGCATGCAGCTCAAACTCGTTTTGCCACTGGGTGATCATCGTCACCATGCCGGTGTCGTGCGGCCGGGGGCTGACCTCCGAGAACCAGACCTGCTCGCCCTTGACAAACAGCTCCACGCCAAACAGCCCCTGGCCGCCCAGGTTGTCGGTCACTGCCTTGGCGATGTCGTGCGCCCGCTGCAGGGCGCCCGGGTGCATGGCGTGGGGCTGCCAGCTTTCGACATAGTCGCCG